>JAOBWJ010000350.1 GCA_025463335.1 Acidimicrobiales bacterium | reverse complement strand
CCGTGGAGGCGCCCGGCCGAGAGCTGGCCGCCGTGGGTGTTGAGCGGCAGCTCCCCGTCGAGGGCGATGCGGTGGCCGCCCTCGATGAAGGGGCCGCCCTCGCCCCTGCCGCAGAAGCCGAGGGCCTCGAGCCAGGCGAGGGTGAGGAAGCTGAAGCCGTCGTAGAGCTGGGCGACGTCGACGTCGGCGGGGGTGAGGTCGGTGCGGCTCCACATGTGGGCGGCGGCGTCGCGGGCCGACATGGTGGTCATGTCGTCCCACTGGTCCCACGACGGGCGGCCCCGGAGGGCGGTGCCGACCGCCTCGACGCGGGCGACGGGGTGGTCGACGGCGGCGGCATGCTCGGCCCGGGAGACGATCACGGCGGTGGAGCCGTCGACGGGCACGTCGCAGTCGAACAGGCAGAACGGTGTGGTGATCATGCGGGCGTCGAAGTAGTCGTCGAGGGTCAGCGGGTCACGGAAGACGGCCTTCGGGTTGCGGCCGGCGTTGCGGCGGCCGTTGATGGCGATCATGGCGAGCTGCTCGCGAGTGGTGCCGAACTCGTGGAAGTGCCGTTGGGCGTTGAGCGCCAGCCAGTTGGCGGCCGAGTAGGCGCGGAAGGGGAGCGACCACTGCATCGAGCCCCCGATGCCGCTGCCGCCGACCCCGATGCCCTGGCGGCGGCCACTGCCCTGAGCCGTCGACTCGGTGACCGTGCGGTAGACGAGCACGTGGTTGGCCAGCCCCGAGGCCACGGCCATCACGGCGTTGATGACGGCCTGGATCTGGGCCGGGCCCTCGGGTCCCCCGCTGTGCCAGTTGAGCTGCAGCCGCAGAGCGTCCTGCACGGTCGGCGTGCCCGGGCCGGCGAAGCCGCCGGGCGATGCCATGCCGCCACCGGGGTAGCTGGCCAGGCCGTCGATGTCGGCGGGGGTGAGGCCGGCGTCGGCGATCGCGGCCAGGGCCGCCTCGATGGTGAGGTCGAGCTCGCCCCGGCCGAGGCGCCGCCCGACGGCCGACTGGCCGATGCCCGAGACAACCGCCCGTTGCTCGACGGCGGTCACGGTTGCACCGGCCGGAAGAGCGGGACGAACACGGGGTCGTGGTCCTCGAACACGACCTCCACGGCCTGGCCGATGCGAACGTCGTCGGGCTCGATGCCGACGAGGTTGGTGGTCAGGCGCACGTCGGGTTGCTCGTCGAGGGCGACGAGCGCGATCACGTAGCGGTCGCCCACGCCGTCCCACGGCTGGTGGTTCACCGTGAAGGAGTGCACCACGCCCCGGCCGCTCACGACCGTCGGGGTCGTCTCGCGGCCGTAGCAGCGGGGGCAGACCGGCGCCGGCGGGTGGATGAGGTACGCGCAGCTCGCGCACTGCAGCAGCCGCAGCTTCCCGTCCTGCCCGGAGGTCCAGAAAAACGCGCTCTCCTCCTCGAGGGAGGGGAGCACCCGGAACACCGAATCGGTCAAATCGTCCTCTTTCCTTGGAGCCCTCGGAACCGAGGAGCTAGTGTGACACGCGCGTTAGGTCGCACACCGCGACACGAGGGAGGCACATGGCCACGGAGACCGACGGCGGCAGCTACGGGGGCAGTCCGTTCGACCAGATGGACCCCGATACCGCTCGCCACCCGCAGCCCTCGTACAAGATGCTGCGCGACCTCATGCCGGTCATGCGCATGGACGGCACAGGCGTGATCCTGTCGCGCCGGGCCGACATCGACGAGGCGTTCCGCAACCCGGAGCTGTTCTCGTCGAACATGTCGGCCGTCGACCTGAAGAACGTGCGCCCGCTCATCCCGCTGCAGATCGACCCGCCCGACCACAAGAAGTTCCGGAAGATCCTGGACCCGCTGTTCGCGCCGAAGCAGATGAAGCCGCTCGAGGCGCCGGTGGCCCGGCTCGTGAACGAGCTCATCGACGGCTTCGCCGGCGCCACCGAGATCGACTTCGCCAAGCAGTTCTCGGTGCCGTTCCCGTCGCAGGTCTTCCTGACCCTGCTGGGTCTGCCGCTCGACGACCTGCCGCTGTTCCTGAAGATGAAGGACGGCATCATCCGGCCCGACCACGTGACCGGCCATCCCCGGAGCAGCGACGAGGCGGAGGCGTACCAGCGGGAGATCGCCGACTCGATCTACGCCTACTTCGACCGGGTGCTCGACGAGCGGGAGGTCGAGCGGCGCGACGACCTGCTGAGCCAGTTCCTCGACACCGAGGTCGACGGCCACCGGCTGAGCCGCCACGACATCCTCGACATCTGCTTCCTGTTCCTGATCGCCGGCCTCGACACCGTGTCGGCCTCGCTCGACTGCTTCTTCGGCTACCTCGCCGAGCACCCCGAGCAGCGGAAGCTCATCGCCGAGGACCCGTCGGTGATCCCCGCCGTGGTCGAAGAGTTGCTGCGCTGGGAGACGCCGGTGATCGGCGTGGCCCGGGTGGCCACCGAGGACACCGAGATGGGCGGCTGCCCGATCCACAAGGGCGACCACGTGATGGCCATCCTCGGCTCGGCCAACACCGACGAGGCGGAGTTCGCCGACGCCGACGAGGTGCGCTTCGACCGGGAGGCCAACCGTCACCTGGCCTTCGGCGGCGGCATCCACCGGTGCCTGGGCTCGCACCTGGCCCGGCTCGAGCTGCGGGTGGCGCTGCGGGAGTGGCACGCCCGCATCCCCGAGTACCACGTGAAGCCCGGGGTCGACCTGACCTACACCACCGGCATCCGCTCGCTCGACACGTTCCCGATGCTGCTGGGGCCCGCCTCGTGAAGGTGGTCGTCGACCTCGGCCTGTGCCAGGGCCACGGGCGCTGCTATGACCTCGCCCCCGACGTGTTCACCGCCGACGACGACGGCTACGTCGAGCTGGTCGTTCCCGACGGCGAGGTTGCGCCCGAGCACGAGGCCCAGGCCCGCGCCGCCGTGAACAACTGCCCGGAGCGGGCCATCTCGGTGGAGTGAGGGCCGAAAGGCTCGGACGGCTCCGCTTGGCTATTTACGGGTCGTGCGCAGGCCGACGTCGTGGCCGGCGGCCCGGGCCCGGAGGGCGCCGGCGGTCGCCTGCTCCCTCGGCACGTGGGCGAAGGGGTCGTACTGGAAGATCCGCATGGCGTTCTCGTGCGTGATCTTGTTGATCTCGGCGTCGGGCACGCCGGCGAAGTGCTTCATGGCCAGCTCGGGGGCGTGCGGCCAGGTGCTGTCGGAGTGCGGGTAGTCGCACTCCCAGGTGATGTTGTCGAGGTTCAGGTGGTGACGGCTCTCGACGCCGAAGTTGTCGTCGATGAAGCAGGTGATGATCCGTTCCTTGAACACCTGGCTCGGGAGCTGGTCGCCGAAGTTCTGGAACGTCCACGCCTTGTGGTGGTGGTACACGTAATCGATCCGCTCGAGGAAGTACGGGATCCAGCCGATCCCGCCCTCGGACAGGGCGATGCGCAGGTTCGGGAACTTGCGCAGGACCGGCGACCAGATGAGGTCGCCGGCGGCCTGGACGATGTTCATCGGCGTGAGGGTGATCATCACGTCGATCGGCGCGTCCTCGGCCGTGATCACCATCTGCGACGAGCTGCCGATGTGCATGCAGACAACCGTGCCGACCTCCTCGCACGCCGCCCAGAACGGGTCCCACGTGTTGGAGTGGAGGCTGGGCCAGCCGAGCTTGGCCGGGTTCTCGGAGAACGTGACGGCGTGGCAGCCCATGGCCGCCACCCGCCGGACCTCGGCGGCCATGAGCTCGGCGTCCCAGATCACCGGGAGGGCGCACGGGATCATGCGGCCCGGGTGGGTGCCGCACCACTCCTCGATGTGCCAGTCGTTGTAGGCCCGGATCATGGCCAGGGCCACGTCCTTGTCGGGCGTGCGGGCGAACAGCTGCCCGCAGAACTGCGGGAACGACGGGAAGTTGAGGGAGCCGAGCACGCCGTTGGCGTCCATGTCCTTGATCCGCTCGTCGATGTCCCAGCACCCGGGCCGGATCTGCTCGAACGAGGTCGGCTCGAAGCCGTACTCCTCCGGGGGCCGGCCGGCGACGGCGTTCAGGGCGACGTTCTGCACCACCTCCTGGCCGTAGACCCAGGCGTCGGTGCCGTCGTCACGACGCACCAGCTTGGGGGCCAGTTCCGCGTACTTCGCGGGCAGGCGGCCGTCGAACACCGTCGGTGGCTCGACCACGTGATCGTCGACGCTCACCAGGATCAGGTCTTCGAGCTCCACGCCCGCTCCCTCCGTCGCTGCCAGGCCCTCCCCCTGACATGCGAGTTAGATCGTACCACCCGAGTCGTCGCCGAGGGGTCGGAGAAGGGGGTGCTTCTGACGCGCATGTCATGTACGGTGCCGTCGTCCGCACACTGGGGGAGGAACTTGCGTGGCTGTGCTGGTCGAGCGTCGTGGCAACGTCACGATCGTCACGTTGAACCGGCCCGAGCGTCGCAACGCCCTCGACGGACCGACCATGCGCGAGGTCGGCACCGCCTTCACCGAGGCCGAGCACAACCCCGAGGTCCGGGCCGTGATCCTCACCGCCGTAGGCGACCGGGCGTTCTGCGCCGGCATGGACCTGCGGGCGTTCGCCGAGTCGGGCACCCCCGACTCCGGTGACGGCCCCGGCCTCGGCGTGTTCATGGGCCGCACGTACCCGAAGCCGCTCATCGCCGCCGTCAACGGCCCGGCCGTGGCCGGTGGGTTCGAGCTGGTGCTCGCCTGCGACATCGTGGTCGCCGCCGCGCACGCCACGTTCGGCCTCCCGGAGGTGAAGCGGGGCCTGGTCGCCGCCGGTGGCGGGGCCATCCTCCTCCCGGGCCGCCTGCCGCTCGCCGTCGCCCTCGAGTTCGGCCTGACCGGCGACGCCATCGACGCGGCCCGGGCCTACACCCTCGGGCTGGTGAACCGGGTCGTGCCCGCCGACCAGGTGCTCGAGACCGCGCTCGGCCTGGCCGAGGTCATCGTTGCCAACGGTCCCCTGGCCGTGCAGGTGACCAAGCAGCTGATGCTGGAGGCGGCTGGCGGCAACGACGCCGCCCTCCGCCAGCGGGCCAACGAGCTGGTGGCGCCGGTGTTCGCCAGCGACGACGCACGCGAGGGCGCCACCGCCTTCGCCGAGAAGCGCCCGCCCCGCTGGACCGGGCGCTGAGGGGGATCGACCATGCCTGAAGCCGTCATCGTCTCGACTGCCCGCACCGCCATCGGCACCGCCTTCAAGGGATCGCTTGTCGACGTGGACGCCTTCGAGCTCGGCACCCGCGCCGTAGCCGAGGCCGTCCGGCGGGCCGGCATCGAGCCCGCCGACGTCGACGACGTCATCCTGGGGGAGTCGCTCCACGGCGGCGGCGACATCGCCCGCTACGCCGCCCTCGAGGCCGGCCTGGTGCACGCGCCCGGCGTGGCCCACAACCGGCACTGCGCGTCCGGGCTCTCGGCGGTGCAGTCCGCGGCGGCGTCGATCCGCTCCGGCATGGACGAGGTGGTTGTGGCCGGCGGGACCCACTCGACCTCGACGTCGCCCACGGCCCGGCGCAGGGTGCCCGGCACCGACAACTGGGAGGACTGGATGTCGCCCTCCCACCGGGAGACGCCCGACGCGCCTGCCTTCGACATGTCGATCACCGTGGGCTGGAACGCCGCCACCCGGGCCGGGGTCACTCGGGAGGAGATGGACGCCTGGGCCTTCCGGTCCCACCAGCGGGCTGTCGCCGGGATCGACGCCGGTGCGTTCGTCGAGGAGATCTTCCCGATCGAGGTCACCGGCCGCGACGGCACCCGCTCGACGTTCGACGTCGACGAGCACCCGCGGCGCGGGTCCACGCTCGAGAAGCTGGCGTCGCTGAAACCGCTCCACCCCGAGATCGAGGGCTTCAGCATCACGGCGGGGAACGCTGCCGGCCTGAACGACGGCGGTGCCGCCATGGTCGTCGCCGGCGATGCCTACACCGAGCGCCACGGCCTCGAGCCCTTGGCGATCGTCCGGGCCTGGGCCTCGGCCGGCGTCCCACCGGCGGACACGGGGCTGGCCCCGACGATCGCCATCCCGAAGGCGCTCGGCCGGGCGGGGCTCTCGGTCGACGACGTCGACCTCTGGGAGCTGAACGAGGCGTTCGCATCCATGTGCGTGGCCACGACGCGGGTCCTCGGCATCGACGAGGAGGTGGTCAACGTGCTCGGCAGCGGGTGCAGCCTGGGCCACCCGATCGCCATGACCGGCGCCCGGATGGTGATCAGCCTGGTGCACGAGCTTCGGCGCCGAGGCGGGGGAACCGGCGTGGCCGCCATGTGCGCCGGCGGCGGCATGTCCACGGCACTGGTGCTCGAGGTGCCGGCGGCCCGTCCTGTTCTGTCCAACCAATGATAGCTACGATGAGGAAGTCGGCCGGCTCGCTGCGTACGCAGCGAGCGGGCGACCAGCCGAGGCCTCCGGGTCCCGGCCTGACCCGGGGGGGAACCGGCATGTTCACGCGTCATTCGACGGCGGTACCGGCGCGGAGATGGCTCGCGCTGCTGACAGTGCTCCTGCTCGTGGCCGCCGCGTGCGGCAACTCAGGCGATGACAAGGCCGACGCCTCCCACGACACCAAGGGGCCGACGGCCGAGGCGACGGGCGGCGGCGACAAGGACAAGTTCGTGTCGCTCTCGGGAGTGCCCGGCGTGACCGACAAGGAGATCGCCTACACCGTCATCGGCACCCGCACCAACAACCCGCTGGGGACGTGCATCCTCGACTGCTACCGCGACGGCATCGAGGCCTACTTCGCCTTCCGCAACAGCGAGGGCGGCATCTACGGGCGCAAGCTGGTTGTCGGTGCCGAGCTCGACGACGAGTTGACCCAGAACCAGGTGCGGGCGCTGGAGGTGACGGCTGGGGATGACGCCTTCGGCGTGTTCAACGCCACCCTGATCGCCAACGGGTGGGCCGACCTCGACGAGGCCGGCATCCCCACCTACACCTGGGGCATCCACGCCAACGAGGCAGCCAACCGCCAGAACATCTTCAGCAGCCTCGCTATCTCGTGCGCCACTTGCACCGGCCGAGGCGTCCCCTACGCGGCCAAGCTCGTGGGGGCAAAGAAGGTGGCCTCCCTCGGCTACGGCGTCAGCGAGAACTCCAAGATCTGCGCAAGCACGGTGGGCAAGTCGCTGGAGATGTACAAGAGCGAGACGGGCGCCAGCGCCGCCTACGTCAACGACGAGCTCGATTACGGCCTGCCCAACGGCATCGGCCCCGAGGTCACCGCCATGAAGAAGGCGGGCGTCGACTTCATCTCCACCTGCCTCGACCTCAACGGCATGAAGACCCTTGCCCAGGAGCTCGACCGTCAGGGCATGCAGGACGTCACCCTCTACCACCCGAACACCTACAACCAGGGCTTCGTCAAGGAGGCCGGCAAGATCTTCGAGGGCGACATCGTCTCGGTGGCCTTCCGCCCGTTCGAAGCCGACGCCGGCGACAGCGGCCTGGCCGACTACCTCAAGTGGATGAAGGAGACCGGCAGCGAGCTCACCGAGCACGCCATGGTCGGCTGGATCAACGCCGAGCTCGCCTACCAGGGCCTCCTGGCCGCCGGACCGGAGTTCGACCGCGAGAAGGTGCTGGCCGCCACCAACGCCATGAAGAGCTTCAGCGCCGGCGGGCTCATCACGCCCATCGACTGGACCCGGCAGCACATCCCGCCCACCCAGGACGACCGGAGCAACGGCTACACCCAGGAGTGCGTCGTCTGGCTGCGGGTGGTGAACGGCGCCTTCGAACCGGTGGCGCCCAAGGACAAGCCCTGGCTCTGCTGGCCCAACGACACGCTGGACTGGTCCGAACCGGTCCCGACCAGCTTCAAGTAGGGGGACGGCGACCCACATGCTCCTGGCAGCCTCCGCCGGCGAGGACGTCTTCCGGGCCATCCTGCAAGGCACGCCGCCGGGCGCCGTCTTCGCGCTGATCGCCCTCGGGTTCGTGCTCACCTACAAGACGTCCGGTGTGTTCAACCTGGCCTTCGGGGCCCAGGCCTACATCTCGGCTGCCATGTTCTTCACCGCCCGGGTCGAGTGGGGCTGGGGGATCGTCCCGTCGGTCGTGCTGTCGGTGTTCCTCCTCGCCCCACTGCTCGGGCTCGTCCTCGAGCGGCTCATCTTCCGCCATCTCCGCACGGCGTCGGCGGTGTCGAAGCTGGTGGTGACGATCGGCCTGTCGGTGGCTCTGCCCAACCTGTTCGACCTCGTCGTCGGCTTTCAGCCGGTGGCGGGGCGGACGCCGGTCGGCATCGTCGCCGACGGGGCCGACGTCTTCTACGACCCGTTCGGGACCTACGCCTTCAGCCGCAACGAGCTCATGTCGATCGGGGTGGCCGTGGTGGGCATGGCCCTCCTCGCCGCCCTCTTCCGGTTCAGCGCCATCGGCCTGGCCATGCGGGCGGTGGTCGAGAGCCCCCGCATGACCGAGCTCAACGGCATCCGCGCCGACCGGATCTCGGCCTTCGCCTGGGCGCTCTCGTCGGTGTTCGCCGGCTTGGCCGGCGTGCTCATCGCTCCGCGGTTCAACACCTTGGTGGCACCCGACTTCTTCAACCTGGTGGTCGTGGCCATCGCCGCCGCCGCCATCGGCCGGTTGGTCAGCCTGCCCCGGGCGCTGGCCGGCGGACTCGGGCTCGGGATCTTCATCGCCCTGTTCGACACGTTCCTGCCGCGGTGGTCCGACGACCTCACGTGGCTCCAGCCGTTCCAGGACAACCTCACCCCGTCGATGCCGTTCGTGGTTCTGTTCGGCGTCCTCGTGCTCTGGCCGTCGATTCGCCGGGCCCGTGACGCCGGCGACCCGCTCGCCGGCGTCGACCCCCCGCCGCCCTCGCTGGTCGCCGCCAGCCGCAGCGCCCGACTCACGCTGGCGACCCGGCTCTTCGGCGTGGCCTTCCTGGGCGTCGCCGGCTTCGTGCTGTTCGTCCGAGGCGACGCCGTGTGGCTGTTCCTCGTCACCCAGGCCGTGGTGCTGGCCACGATCTACCTCTCGATCACCGTGCTCACCGGCTTCGCCGGGCAGATCTCGCTGTGCCAGGGGTCGTTCGCCGCCATCGGCGCCTTCACCGTGTACCAGCTCGCCAACCGGTACGACGCCTCGGTCCTGGTCGCGACCCTGGCGGGTGGCGCCATCGCCGCCGGCGTCGGGGCGCTCCTCTCGCTGCCGGTGCGCCGGCTCGGTGGGATCTGGGTCGCCATCGCCACCCTGGCCTTCGCGTTCTTCTTCGACGCCGTGATGGTGAAGTTCTCGTGGGTCGGCGGCGGCACCCTCTTCCAGGGCACACGCGTGCCCCGGCCCACGCTCGGGCCGTGGGACTTCGCCGACGACAAGGCCTTCCTCGTGCTCGCGCTGGTGGTCTTCGTGCTCGTGTCGCTCGCCGTGATCCAGATCCGCGAGGGCACCATCGGGCGCACGTTGCGGGCGTTGCGGGGCAGCGAGCTGGCCGCCGAGTCGATCGGCATCTCGCCGGCTCGGGCCCGCCTCGCCGCCTTCAGCATCTCGGCGTTCATCGCCGGCATCGGCGGCGGCATGCTGGCCATGCACCAGGAGAACGTGAACTACGGCAACAACTTCGCCCCGTTCGCCGCCCTGTTCTGGCTGGTGCTGGTGGTGTCGCTCGGTGCCCGCACGGTCGAAGGGGCGGCGCAGGCCGGCGCCGCCTTCTCCCTGTTCGACGCCGTGATCCTGCGGGGCGCGCTGTTCGGTTGGATCCTCCGGAGCCCGGAGCGGATCCCCGGCATCTTCCCCATCTCGCCCAAGTGGCGGTTCGTGCTGTTCGGCTTGAGCTGCATCCAGTTCGCCCGGCACCCCGAGGGCCTGGTCGAGCACGGCAAGCGTCGGGCCATGCTCCGGGCCGAGACCCGCCTGGCCCGCAAGCGGCCACCGGCGTCCCCTCCCGACCCGGTCGCCGAGGCACCGGTCCGCACCGAGGAGCCGGTCGGATGACCCCTGCGCTGCGAGCCATCGACGTCAAGAAGTCGTTCTCGGGCATCGTCGCCCTCGACAACGTGACCATCGAGGTCGCCGAGGGCGAGCGCGTCGGGCTCATCGGGCCCAACGGCGCCGGCAAGACCACGTTCTTCAACTGCCTGCTCGGCGTGCTCCGCATGGACGGCGGCAAGGTCGAGCTCGCCGGCGAGGACGTGAGCCGCTTGCCCGTGCACCGCCGGGCCCGCCTCGGCATCGGCCGGACGTTCCAGCGCATCGAGCTCTTCCCCGACTCCACCGTGCGCGAGCACCTGCTCATCGCCGAGCGCACCCGACGGGGTGACGGGCGGCTCTGGAAGGACCTCGTCGGGCTGGGCCGGCCCAAGGCGGACGAGATCGCCCGGTGCGACGAGGTGCTCGAGCTGCTGGGTCTGGCCGACCTGGCCGACGAGCCCATCGAGCGGCTGAGCCTGGGCAAGGGCCGGCTCGTCGAGGTGGGCCGGGCGCTGATGACCGAGCCCAAGGTGCTGCTGCTCGACGAGCCGTCGTCGGGGCTCGACCGGGCGGAGACCGCGGCGCTGGCCCAGACCCTCGGTGAGGTCCAGTCCCAGCAGGGGTTCGCCATCCTCCTCGTCGAGCACGACGTCGAGTTCGTGTCGACGTTCACGACCCGCGCCTACGTCCTCGACTTCGGGCGGCTGATCGTGGAGGGCCCCACCCGCGAGGTCATGGCCAGCGACGAGGTCCGCACCGCCTACCTCGGTGATCTGGAGGTGGCCGAGTGACCCCCGTGTTGGAGCTTCGGGACGTGGCGGCGGCCTACGGGCCGTTCCGGGCCCTGTTCGGCGTGTCCCTCACGGTCGGGCCGGGCGAGGCCGTGGCCCTGGTGGGGGCCAACGGCGCCGGCAAGACGACGGTGGCGCGGGTGGCGACCGGTCTGGTGGCGCCCACGTCTGGCGCGGTGGTCGTCGACGGCGTCGACCTGACGGGGAAGCGGACCTACGAGTTCGCCCGGGCCGGCGTGGCCCACGCCCCCGAGGGCCGGTCGGTGTTCGCCACGCTCACCGTCGACGAGAACCTCACCCTGTCGTTCCGCCGCCTGCGGGGCCGCAAGGGCGTCCCGGGGGGCCTCGACCTCGCCTACGAGATGTTCCCGGTCCTGGGCCGGCGCCGCCAGCAGACGG
Source organism: Acidimicrobiales bacterium (assembly GCA_025463335.1). Lineage (GTDB taxonomy): Bacteria > Actinomycetota > Acidimicrobiia > Acidimicrobiales > CADCSY01 > RYN-34. Next base: position 954 of record JAOBWJ010000350.1, on the reverse strand, counting down.
CCGGCACCCTGTCGGGCGGCGAGCAGCGCATGCTGTCGATGGCCCGGGTGCTCGTGGAGTCGCCCAAGATCCTGGTCGCCGACGAGCTGTCGCTCGGCCTGGCCCCGATCATCGTCGACGAGGTCTACGCCAGCCTCGAACGGCTGCGCCAGCAGGGCACCTCGCTGCTCATCGTCGAGCAACAGGTGGCCCACGCCCTCGACCTCTGCGACCGCGTCGTACTGCTCGACCACGGCGCTGTCTCGTGGACGGGTGCCAGTGCCGAGGCCACTGACCGGGTCATCACCCAGGTCTTCGACCCCGCCACCTGAAGGAGCCCGTGATCGTGGAAGCAAGCCTGGACGAGGAGCGCCTCGCGGCCTGGATGGACCGGGAGGGGCTGCCGGGCGCCGGCGAGCCGATGGAGCTCCGCTTCGTGACCGGCGGTGCGTCGAACGAGCTCTTCGAGGTGCGGCGGGGAGAGCATGCGATGGCGCTGCGGCGCCCGCCCAGGCTCGTGCCCGAGGGTCGCAACGAGACCATGCTGCGGGAGTACCGGGTGCTGCGGGCCCTGGCCGACACCGACGTGCCCCACCCCCGCGTGCTGGCCGCCTGCGACGACCACGACGTGGCCGGGTGCTCGTTCTACGTGATGGAGCTGGTCGACGGCTGGTCGCCCATGCAGCTGGACGGCGGGGCCTGGCCGGCGCCGTTCGACACCGACCTCGAGGCTCGGCGGGGGCTCGCGTTCGAGCTGGTCGAGGGCATAGCCCGCCTGGCCCGCGTCGACTGGCGGGCGCGGGGCCTCGAGGGTTTCGGCAGGCCGGACGGCTTCCACGAGCGCCAGGTCGATCGCTGGCTGGCCCACCTGGCGCCCCACCGGTTCCGGGACATCCCGGGGCTCGATGAGGCGGCCGAGTGGCTCCGCAGCCACAAGCCCCGGAGCTACGAGCCCGGCCTGCTCCACGGCGACTA
>JAOBWJ010000341.1 GCA_025463335.1 Acidimicrobiales bacterium | reverse complement strand
CGCATGGAGATCCAGGCGCCCGGCATCACCGGCCGCAAGCCGGTGCACGAGCCGCTCCAGACCGGCATCAAGGCCATCGACGCCATGACGCCGATCGGCCGGGGCCAGCGGGAGCTCATCATCGGCGACCGCAAGACCGGCAAGACCTCGGTCGCCATCGACACGATCCTCAACCAGCGTGGCCTGGGCGTGAAGTGCATCTACGTCGCCATCGGTCAGAAGGCGTCGACCGTCGCCCAGACGGTGGCCACCCTCGAGGCCCGCGGCGCCATGGAGTACACCGTCGTGGTGGTTGCCCCGGCCTCCGACCCGGCGCCCTTCAAGTACCTCGCTCCCTACGCTGGTTGCGCGATGGGTCAGCACTGGATGGACAACGGCGAACACGCCCTTGCCGTCTACGACGACCTGTCGAAGCAGGCCGAGGCCTACCGCCAGATCGCCCTTCTGCTGCGCCGCCCGCCGGGCCGCGAGGCCTACCCGGGCGACGTCTTCTACCTCCACAGCCGCCTGCTGGAGCGGGCTGCCAAGCTCTCCGACGCCCTCGGCGCCGGCTCGCTCACCGCCCTTCCGATCATCGAGACCAAGGCCGGCGACATCTCGGCGTACATCCCGACCAACGTGATCTCGATCACCGACGGCCAGGTCTTCCTCGAGGACGACCTGTTCAAGTCCGGCATCCGCCCGGCCATCAACGTCGGCCAGTCGGTGTCCCGGGTCGGCGGCGCCGCCCAGATCAAGGCCATGAAGACGGCCGTGGGAACGCTCAAGGGCGACCTGGCCCAGTTCCGTGAGCTGGAGTCGTTCGCGTCGCTCGGCTCCGAGCTCGACCCGATCTCGCAGGCCCAACTCGACCGGGGCTACCGCCTCACCGAGCTGCTGAAGCAGGGCCTGAACTCGCCGATGCCGGTCGAGGAGCAGGTCGTCTCGCTGTACGCCGGCACCCGCGGCTTCCTCGACATCGTTCCGGTGGCCGACGTACGTCGCTACGAGCGCGGGCTCCTCGAGTGGTTCCGCACCCGCAACAGCGACATCCTCGACGCCATCCGCACCACCGGGAACATCCCGGACGAGGACGCGCTGAAGGCTGCGATCCAGGCCTTCACCGACCAGTTCCAGGCCACGGTCACCGAGGCGGTCACCGCGTAATGGCGAGCGGCCAGGAGCGCATCCTCCGTCGACGGATCAAGTCGGTCCAGTCGACCAAGAAGATCACCAAGGCGATGGAGCTCATCTCGGCGAGCCGCATCGTCAAGGCGCAGCAGCGCGTGGCGGCCGCCCGTCCGTACAGCGAGCAGATCACCGCGGTGATCGGCAACCTGGCGGCAGCTGGCGCCGGCCTTTCGTCCCCGCTGCTCCAGCAGCGCGACGTCGTGCGCACCGTCGCCTACGTGGTGATCACGAGCGATCGCGGCCTGGCCGGCGCCTACAACAGCAACGTCATCCGTTCGGCCGAGCGGGCCGTCCGGGCGGCGCAGGCCGAGGGCAAGGAAACCCGCCTCGTCGTCATCGGCAAGAAGGCGGAGAAGTACTTCCGCTTCCGCAAGATGCCGCTCGAGGCTTCCTGGCAGGGCATGACCGATACGCCCACCTACGAGGACGCCCGCAAGGTGGCCACCTTCGTCACCGAGAAGTTCGTGTCCGGTGAGTACGACCAGGTCGAGCTCATCTACACGCAGTTCCTGTCGCTCGGCACGCAGCGGGTCGTCAACCGCCGGTTCATGCCGCTCGAATCCACGGCCATCGAGGCGGCGGCCGCCGGCCCGTCGGCCGACTACGAGTTCGAGCCCGACCCCGGGCTCATCCTCGAGCGCCTGCTGCCTCGCTACGCCGAGGCCCGCCTCTTCGCCGCCCTCCTCGACGCCTCGGCGTCCGAGCACGCCGCCCGCCAGCGGGCCATGAAGTCGGCGACGGACAACGCCGAGGAGCTCATCACCAAGCTCAGCCGCGTGATGAACCGGGCTCGCCAGGACGCCATCACGACCGAGATCATGGAGATCATCAGCGGCGCCGAGTCCCTCGCCCAGGGCGAAGGCGGCCCCGAGGACCTGCTCGTCGACCACGTCGGCGCCACGGAGTACTTCGACAAGATGCACCGACCGCACGCACACCCGCACACCGCAGGAGCACCGTCATGACCATGACCGAGTCCGCTGCCGCCACCGGCGGCAAGGAGCTGAAGGACGGCCGGGTCGTCGCCATTGCCGGTCCGGTCGTCGACGTCGAGTTCCCGCCCGACTCGCTGCCCGAGATCAACCACGCCGTGGAGATGACGATCTCGATCGAGGGCGACGAGGTGCTCGTCATGGCCGAGGTCGCCCAGCAGATCGGCGACAACCGGGTGCGGGTCATCTGCCTGAAGCCCACCGACGGTCTCGTCCGCGGCACGGTCGTGCGCAACCTCGGCCACGGCATCCAGGTGCCCGTGGGCGACGTGGTCCTCGGCCACGTGTTCAACGTGACCGGCCAGCCCCTCGACGTCGAGTCGATCGGCGAGGTCAAGGAGCGCTGGGACATCCACCGCCCGCCTCCCGACTTCGACACCCTCGAGCCCAACGCCCTCATGTTCGAGACCGGCATCAAGGTCATCGACCTGCTGACCCCCTACCTCCAGGGCGGCAAGATCGGCCTCTTCGGCGGGGCCGGCGTCGGCAAGACCGTGCTCATCACCGAGATGATCCGCCGCGTAGCCCAGAACCACGGTGGCGTTTCGGTGTTCGCCGGCGTGGGGGAGCGGACCCGTGAGGGCACCGACCTGCTGATCGAGATGGCCGAGACCCAGATGGGCAACGGCCAGTCGGTGCTCGACAAGGCCGCCCTCGTGTTCGGCCAGATGGACGAGCCGCCCGGCGTGCGGCTGCGGGTCGCCCTGGCCGCCCTGACCATGGCCGAGTACTTCCGCGACGTGCAGCAGCAGGATGTGCTGCTCTTCGTCGACAACATCTTCCGGTTCGTGCAGGCCGGCTCCGAGGTGTCGACCCTCCTCGGCCGCATGCCCTCGGCCGTGGGTTACCAGCCCACCCTGGCCGACGAGATGGGCACACTGCAGGAGCGCATCACCTCGACCCGGGGTCGTTCGATTACGTCGCTGCAGGCCGTGTACGTGCCCGCCGACGACTACACCGACCCGGCGCCGTTCACCTCGTTCACCCACTTCGACGGCACCACCGAGCTGAGCCGCGACATCGCCGCCCTCGGCATCTACCCGGCCGTCGACCCGCTGGCGTCCACCTCGACGATCCTCCAGCCCGAGGTCGTCGGCGAGCGCCACTACAACGTGGCCCGCCGGGTCCAGGAGATCCTGCAGCGTTACAAGGAGCTCCAGGACATCATCGCCATCCTCGGCCTCGACGAACTGTCCGAGGAGGACCGCGTCACGGTCAACCGGGCCCGCAAGATCCAGCGGTTCCTGTCGCAGCCGATGTACGTGGCCGAGGTCTTCACCGGTCTGCCCGGTGTCACCACGCCGGTCGACGAGACGGTCGAGTCCTTCGAGCAGCTGGTCAACGGCGAGCTCGACGACCTGCCCGAGCAGGCCTTCCTGAACGTGGGTGGCGCCGATGCCGCTCGCGCCAAGGCCAAGCAGCTCCAGGGCGAGTAGTTCATGGCCCTGAACGTCGAGCTGGTCTCGCCCGAGCGGATCCTGTGGTCGGGCGAGGCCGAGATGGTCGTGGCCCGCACGACAGACGGTGACATCGCCTTCCTCACCGGCCACGCCCCGTTCATCGGCGCCCTCGGCATCGGTGCGGTCGTCATCGAGGAGCCGGGCGGCAAGCAGACGAAGATCGCCGTCCACGGTGGCTTCGTCGAGGTGTCGCAGAACCGGGTGACGATCCTGTCGGACGTGGCCGAGCTGGCCACCGACATCGACGTGGCCCGGGCTCGGAAGGCCAAGGAGTCGGCCGAGGCCGCCTTCCGCGCCGAGCCCAACCCGGAGAACGACGCCGCCCTCCGGCGAGCCAACCTCCGCCTCGAGCTGGCCGCCTAGAACTCGTTCTTTGTCGCGTTGTGCGTGCCCGGCACGCACAACGCGACAAAGTTCATGACCGTGCCCCGACAACGCGTTGGTGTCGTGTTGCTCCTCCCCGAGCCGGTGGGCTCGGAGGTGGACGTGCTGCGCCGAGCTCTCGGGGCCGACGACGTCGACCGGCTTCCCTCGCACCTGACCCTCGTTCCGCCCGTCAACGTGCGGGACGACGACATGGACTCGGCGCTCGACCTGCTGCGCGACGCGGCGGAACGAACGAGCCCGTTCCGGTTGGTGCTGGGTCCGCCGCGCACGTTCCTCCCGATCAACCCGGTCCTGTACCTGGAGGTCGGCGGCGACGTCGCATCCGTGGACAAGCTCCGCGACCGCATCTTTCGCCCGCCGCTCGAGCGCAACCTCACCTGGCCCTTCCAGCCCCACGTGACCCTGCACGACGGCGGGCCCGAGGAGCGCATCCGGGCCGCCGTCGATGCCCTCGCCGACTACCGGGCCGAGGTCGTGCTCGAGCGGGTGCACCTGTTGCAGGAGTCGAACGACGAGGGGGTCCGCTCCTGGCACCCCATCGCCGAGGCCACCTTCGGCGGCCCATCGGTCGTGGGCCGGGGTGGGTTGGAGCTGGAGCTGGAGGCGGGGGAGCGACTGTCGGTCGACGCCGAGCGCTTCCGTGCCCGGTCCTTCGACCAGTGGCAGGAGTCGCGCTTCGGTTCGCCGTGGCACGGCACGCCGCTCGCGCTGACCGCCCGTCGAGGTGACCGGATCGTGGGCACGGCCGAGGGCGACGTGCGTCCGAACGGCGAGGCCTACCTCAGCCGGCTGATCGTGGCCCCCGACGTCCGGGGCGAGGGGGTGGGCGCCCACCTGGTCGCCGCCTTCTCCTCGGCCGCCGCCGAGCGGGGCGCCACCTACGTCACGTTGCGAACCGAGTCGGGTGGCCCCTCGGAGCCGTTCTACGCCAGGCTCGGCTTCGAGCGCTCGTTCGTCCTGCCCAGTTGGAGGGCGGACCGGGACTTCGTCCAGATGCGGAGGCAACTCTGATGGCGTGGCAGAAGGCTCTGGTCACCGGGGCGTCGAGCGGCATCGGCGAGGCGTTCGCCCGCCGGCTGGCCGCTGAGGGAACGGCAGTCGTTGCCGTGGCCCGTCGGGAGGACCGGTTGCGGGCCCTACCCGGTGACGTCGAGGTCCTGGTAGCCGACCTCGCCACCGAGGAAGGTGTGGCTGCCATCGAACGGCGTGTCGCCGCCGGCGACATCGACCTGGTGGTCAACAACGCCGGGTTCGGCACCACCGGCCTCCTTGCCGAGATCCCGTCCGATCGGGTCGCTCAGGAGATCGCCGTCGACGTCACCGCCCTGGCCCGGATCACCCGGGCCGCGCTGCCGGTGCTGCTCGAGCAGCGGCGCGGCGCCATCCTCAACGTGTCGTCGGTGGTCAGCTTCTTCCCGACCCCGAAGATGGCCGTCTACGCCGGCGCGAAGGCGTTCGTCACCGCCTTCACCGAGTCGGTCGCCGAAGAGGTGCGGGGCACCGGCGTGACGGTCTCGGTCCTGTGTCCTGGACTCACCCGCACCGAGTTCCAGGAAGTGTCCCACTACGAACAGCCCCGGAACCTGCCCGAGTTCGTCTGGCGATCGCCCGAGGATGTGGTCGCGGATGCCCTCGCCGGCCTGGCCGCCGGCAAGGTCCTGATCGTCCCCGGCCTCCCCAACAAGGCGGCCGTCGCCGCCCTCGGCGTCACGCCCCACGGCCTGCTGCGCCGCATCGCCGCCGCCGGCCAGCGCCTCCGCGGGGCTTGATCTTCCTACTTCTTGGCCGCCTGGAGGATCTTGGCGGTGGTGTGCCAGAACCGGCCCGTCGAGGGGACGGCCAGGGTCCGGTCGGGCCACTTCTCGTTCGGCCAGCGCCCGTTCTGCAGCCGGATGACGATGAACGCCTCGCCCTTGGTCAGGTGCACCAGCTCGAAGCCGCCCTTGGGCGACGTGGCCGGCACCTGGAGCTTCGGCGGCGGGCCGGCGAGGAAGTTCACCATGAGGCGCAGGTCGTCGGTGACCTCGACGCCGGCGAAGGGGTTCAGTGCGCACACGGCCTCGAGCTCGGGCAGCGTGCGGAGGATCACCGGGACCTCGATCCCGAACGTGGCCGCGATCTTCTCCTCGAGCTGAGCCGTGAGCTTGGCCTTCGACGTGGTGGGGGCGTCGAAGAAGAGGTTGCCGGAGGCGATGTAGGTGGCCACGTTGTCGAAGCCCAGCTCGGCGACCGCGTCCCGGAGCTTCGCCATCTCGACCTTGCGCCCGCCCACGTTGACCGCCCGCAGCAGGGCGACGTACCTCATGGTCAGCCGAAGTCGACGGCTGAGTACTCGCTCAGCTTGTGCAGGCGGTGCCGGGCGTCGATGAGGCGCACCGTGCCCGACTTGGATCGCATGACGAGCGACTGGGTGGTGGCGCCCTGGGCGTCGTAGTGCACGCCCTTCAGCACCTCCCCGTCGGTGATGCCGGTGACGGCGAAGAAGCAGTTGTCGCCCCGAACCAGGTCGTCGGTGGTGAGCACCCGCTCGAGGTCGTAGCCGGCGGCGATGGCGGCGGCCCGCTCCTCCTCGTTCTGGGGCCACAGGCGGCCTTGGAGCTCTCCGCCCATGCACTTCAGGGCGGCGGCGGCGATGACCCCCTCCGGGGTGCCGCCGATGCCGAACAGGATGTCGGCGCCGCTGTTCGGCCAGGCCGTGGAGACGGCGCCGATCACGTCGCCGGCGGAGATGAGGCGGATACGGGCGCCGGCCGCGCGCACTTCGGCGATGAGGTCGGCGTGGCGGTCTCGGTCGAGGATGACGGCGGTGAGGTCACGCACCGACTCGCCCTTGGCCTTGGCCACGGCCTCGAGGTTCTGGGTCGGCGACTTGGTGATGTCGATGACGCCGACGCAGTCGGGGCCGACGGCGATCTTCTCCATGTAGAAGCAGGGGCCGGGATCGAACAGGGTGCCCCGCTCGGAGACGGCGATCACCGAGATGGCGTTGCCGAGACCGAGGGCGGTCAGCGAGGTCCCCTCCACCGGATCGACGGCGATGTCGGTCTCGGGCGGGCTGCCGTCACCGATGCGCTCACCGTTGTAGAGCATGGGCGCCTCGTCCTTCTCGCCCTCTCCGATGACCACGATGCCGTCCATGGGGACGCTTTCGAGGATGACCCGCATGGCGTCGACGGCGGCGCCGTCGGCACCCTCCTTGTCACCCCGGCCGACCCATCGGGCGGCGGCCAGGGCCGCCGCCTCGGTCACTCGGACGAGCTCCATGGCCAGGTTGCGATCGGGTACCTGCTTGGCAGCGGTCATCGAGCGGACCTTAGCCACGGGCAACGGGCACCGGCACGTCCTGGATCAGGGCGCCGGGGTCGTGGTCGTCGTGGTGGTCGTGGTGGTCGTGGTGGGTTCGGTCGTGCTCGTGGTGCCGGGAACGGTGCGGTGGTCCTCGTCCTTGCCGTCCTTGCCGTCGAGCTTCGTCTCGTCCTTGCCAGCGTTGTCCGGTGTGGTGGTAGTGGTCGGTTCGACGGTGGTCGTGGTCGTGTCGACCTTCCGATGCCCCGTGGTCTGCGACTCGTCGTCCTGGACGGCTTGCGCCTCGGGCGCCACCGTGCTGGTGGTCGTCGCCCCGGTGAGCGCGGCCACGACCGTGGTCGGCGGCTGCTCGTTGCGAGTGCGTGCCGGCCGGTGGGAACGGCGTCGGGCCGGGGCACCGCCTGCTGGGGCCGGCGTGGCCGGCTCTGTCGTGGCCGGCGGACCGGCGGTGGCGGCGGTGCGGTGGTCGACCATCATCTGCGCCCGGGGTAGTTGCTCCACGGCCTGGCTTCCGAGCAGCACGGCGACCACGGCTACGGAGGCGCCGATCACCAGCGGCGCCGAGTGGCGCCAGCCCCGTGCCGCGGGTGCCTGGCGCCGAAGGTACTGCTCGATCTCCTCGATGAGGCTCCTGGACCGGGACGTGCTCAGAAGCCGCCCGGCCATCAGCGCCAGGGGGATCGACGCCCCGACCCAGAACCCGAAGGGGATCAGGACTCGCATCGTCCCTTTTCGGACAACATGCGCCAATTGTTCCACAAAAGTCATACATCGCCGTGGGACCAGCGCGCGGTGCCGACGCGCAAGGATGTTCGGATGCCCCGAGTGACTGCCGCCATGGTCGCTGCCGGCCGGACCGTGGCCGAGCCCCGACTGTCGCCCGACGGCACCCGGGTGGCGTTCGTGAGCACCGAGAACGGGGCCAGTCGCTTGGTGGTGACGGAGGCCGACGGCGGACCGGAGCGGGTGCTCACCACCGATCCGGCACCGTTCCCGTCACGCTCGACGGGCGGTGGCGCCTTCGACTGGACGCCCGACGGGACCGCGCTCGTGTTCGCCGGCCGTGCCGGCGGCGTCTGGTGGCAGTCGGTCGGCGGCGGCCCGTCCCGGTGCCTGACCGAGGGTGAGGACCTTGCCGGACCGGCCGTCTCGCCCGACGGCTCTCGCGTGGCCTACGAGATCGACGCCCACCACGTGGCCGTCATCGGTCTCGACGGTTCGTGGCCGGTCCGGCTGACGCGCGGCGCCGACTTCGCCGTCGACCCGGTCTGGTCACCGGACAGCACCGCGGTGGCGTGGATGGAGTGGGACGTCCCGGCCATGCCCTGGGACTCGAGCCGCATCGTGGTCGCCCCGGCCGACGGCTCGGCGCCGCCCCGCACGGTCGCCGGAGGCGAGGGCGTGCAGGTTCAGCAGCCGCGGTTCTCGCCCGACGGCCGGGCGCTCGCCTACCTGTCGGACGAGGGTGGGTGGCTCAACCTCACGGTGCGCGACCTGACGTCCGGCGCCATCGACGTCCTGGCCGAGCACCACGAGCACGGTGGGCCGACGTGGGGCCCGGGCCAACGCTCCTTCGCCTGGGCGCCCGACAGCGCATCGTTGGTCGTGGCCCGCAACGAGGGCGGCTTCGGCGCCCTGCTGCGATGGGTGCCTGGCTGCGAGCCCGTTCAGCTCGGCCGGGCGATCCACGCCGGCCTGTCGTGGGTCGGGGAGCGGTTGGTCGCCGTGCGCACCGGGGGCCGCACCCCGACCCAGATCGTGGCCTACGAGGGCGCCGACCTCGCCGATCGCCGCACGGTGGCCATCGGCCCGGTCGCGTTCGGCGACGCCGACCTGCCCGAGCCCGAGCTCGTCACCTGGCCGGCCGACGACGGCACCGAGATCCCCGGTCGCCTGTACCGGCCGACCGGGGCGGACCGCCCGCCGCTGCTGTGCTGGATCCACGG
>JAOBWJ010000334.1 GCA_025463335.1 Acidimicrobiales bacterium | reverse complement strand
GGTCAGCGGGATGTCGAGGGGCGGCAGTTGCTCCCCCACCGTTGCGCTCACGTGGCCTCCGCCAGCTCGGCGCCCAGGGTGGCCAGCTGCTGGCCGGGCCCACCCAGGGTCTGTTCGATCGTCTTGCCCCACAGGAAGTAGCGGTGGACGGGGTAGTCGATGTCGGCCCCCATCCCACCGTGGAGGTGCTGGGTGGCGTGCACCACCCGCTGACCGCCGTCGGACGCCCACCACTTGGCGACCATCGCCGCCTTGGTGGCGTCGAGCCCCTCGTCGAGCCGCCAGGCCGCCTGCCACAAGGTGGCGTCGATGGCCCGGATGTCGATGAACGCATCGGCCGCCCGAAGGGCCACGCCCTGGTTGGTCGACAGGGGCCGACCGAACTGCTGACGGGTCGACGTGTACGTCGCGGTCATGTCCAGCGCCGCCTCACACACGCCGACCTGGATGGCGGCCAGCCCGGTGCGGTACCGGTCGAGCAGCCACGACTCGACGCCTTGGTCGCCCAGCCGCTCGGCGGGCGTGCCGGCGAACGTCAGGTGGGCGACCTTGGAGCGGTCGGTGGCCTCGGCCACCTCGCGGTCGGCGGCGGCCGGATCGACCAGGAACACGCCCGAGTCGGTCGCCACCAGCACCCGGTCGGCCAGGTGGCCATAGGGCACGCTGAGGCTGGTGCCCGACAGACGCCCGTCGGCGGCGGTCACCCGCGGCGTGGCCGGATGGTCGGTCAGGGCGAGCGAGAGGACGACGTCGCCGGCGATGACACCCGGTAGCCACTGCGCCTTCTGCTCGGCCGTGCCGAACTCGGCGATGGCCAGCCCGGCGAGCACCGTCGGCAGCAACGGAGCAGGAGCTACCACCCGGCCCTGCTCCCGGAGCACGAGGGCGAGCTCGACCATGCCCAGCCCGCCGCCGCCGTCGACCTCGGGCAGCACCAGGCCCAACAGGTCGGCCTTGGCCAGCTCGGACCAGAGCTTGCGATCGACACGGTCGTCGGAGGCCTCGACCTCCTTCACCCGCTCGACCGTCGACTGGCCCCCGAAGATCTGGGCGGCCAGGTCACGGACGGCGTCCTGCGTCTCGTCGAAGGCGAAGTCCACGTCAGGCCTTGCTTCCCTGGGGACGGAACTGGGGGATGGTGAGCTCGTCGTCGAAGGCGACCAGCTCGGCGATCACGGGCATCCCGATCTCCACGTCGTCGGGGTCGACGTCGACGAGGTTGGAGACCAGGCGGGTGCCCTCCTCCAGCTCGACCAGCACGATGGGCAGCGGGTAGTCGAACGCCGGGGCCTGGGGGTGGTGGGTCACCACGAAGCTGTAGACGGTGCCCTTGCCGCTGGCCTCGACGGTGTCCCAGTCGAAGGAGTGGCATGAGGCGCAGGCCGGGCCGGGCGGGTGGCGCAGGGTGCCGCAGGCGGTGCAGCGCTGGATGAGGAGCCTGCCCTCCTTGCACGCGTCGAACCACCATTGCGTGTCGAGCGTGGTCGGCGGTCGGGGCCGCAGCGGGCGGTCCTCCTTGGCCGGCGTGGCGTTCCGGCCGGTGCCGGGCTTGAACTTCAGGACACGGAACCGGTGCGTGCCGACCAGCTCGCCGTCCTGGTCGCGGTACTCGTCCTTGGTGGTGACGAAGTGGCCGACGCCGAGGCCGGTCGCCTTCTCCTCCGACACCGACTCGAGGAGGCCGGTCACCGTCACCCGATCGCCGGTCTGCAGGTACCGGACGTACTCCTGCTCGCAGTTGACGGCCACGGTCGAGGTGAAGCCGGCCCCGTCGAGGAGCACCAGCGCCGCACCCCAGCCGCCGTTCGGCGACGGCGCCTTGCGGTGGAGCCCACCCATCGACCAGGTCTGGAGCATGGTGGCCGGGGCCACGATGCCGTCGAAACCGGCGGCCTTGGCCGCGGCCTCGTCGACGTAGACCGGGTTGGCGTCGCCGAGGGCCTCGACCATGTGGCGGATCATCGGCGCGTTCACCGGATCCGGACCGACGGTCGCCTCGCCGCTGGTCGAGCCCACCAGGGCCTGCAACTGCTCGTACAAGTCGCTCATCGGTCTGTCCTCACGCGCCGCTGCTCCTGATGGTCGTCCCGCCGAAACGAGACCGATGAGCGCCTCGCTGCGCTCGGAAAGCATGCTGACGGTTCGCTCGCAAGCTCGCTCACACTCATCTCCCCTGTCGGGCCATCTTGAGGCCGGCCCACGCCACGATCTCGCGCTGCACCTCGTTGACACCGCCGCCGAACGTGTTGATCTGGGCCGAGCGACTGGCCCGTTCGAGCCGGCCGCTGAGGATCGCGCCGGGCGAGCCGGGGGCGAGGTAGCCGACCGGCCCGACGACGTCGAGCAGCAGCCGGTACACCTGGATGTGGGTCTCCGTGCCGTAGACCTTCACCGAGCTGGCGTCCTGCGGCCTCAGCGAGCCGTCGTCGACCTTGCGGGCCATCTGCCAGTTGAGGAGGCGCATGGCCTCGAGCCGGGCGTAGGCCTCGGCCAGGTTGCGCTGCACCCACGGCAGCTCGATAAGCGCGTTGTCCCTGACCCACCGCTCGACGGCGTCGTACAGCTCGCTCGTCTCGCCGCCGAGGGCGGCGAGACCGACCCGCTCGTGGTTGAGCTGGTTGGTGATGAGCCGCCAGCCTTCGTTCTCTCCGGCGACGATGTTCTCGACCGGCACCCGAACGTCGACGTAGTAGGACGCGGCCGTCTTGGTGTCGCCGACGGTGTGGATCAACGTGGCGCTGAAGCCCGGCGACGACGTGGGCACCAGGATGATGGAGATGCCCTTGTGCTTCGAGGCGTCGAGGTCGGTGCGGCAGGCGAGCCAGACGTAGTCGGCCTGGTCGGCGCCGCTCGTGAAGATCTTCGAGCCGTTGATGACGTACTCGTCGCCGTCGCGGATGGCCCGGGTCTTGAGCGAGGCCAGGTCGGTGCCGGCCTCGGGCTCGGTGTAGCCGATGGCGAAGTTGATCTCGCCCCGGAGGATGCCGGGAAGGAAGCGCTGCTTCTGCTCCTCGGTGCCGAACAACATGATCGTCGGGCCCACGGTGTTGATGGTCACGAACGGGAACGGGGCCCGTGCCCGCCACACCTCATCGAAGAAGATGAACTGGTCGGTGGGCGCCCGGCCCTGGCCGCCGTACTCCTTGGGCCAGCCCACGCCGAGCCAGCCATTGGCGCCCATCTTGCGGACGAGCCGGCGGAACACCGGCCCTCCCTCGGGGTCACCTTCCAGCTCGGCGCGGACGGCGGGCGTCAGCAGTTCGGCGAAGTAGGCGCGGATCTCCTTGCGGAGCCCCACCTGCTCAGCGGTCTCTTCCAGATGCACGGCTTCCCCCTCTTCCCGCCGTGATACTACCGCATCGAACTACTTGCGGGCGCCGGCCAGGTCCTTGAACGGCAGGTCCTTGTCGACCCGCGGCTCGGCCGGCAGGCCCAGGACCCGCTCGCCGATGGTGTTGCGCTGGATCTGGTCGGTGCCGCCACCGATCTTGGACGACCACTGGTTCAGGAACGTCAGCTGCCAGTGGCCCTGATCAACAGCGTCGTCCCCGGCCAGCATCCCGGCCGTGCCTAGCAGCGACATGACCAGGTCGCCGGTGAGGCTCTGGTGCTGCGACAGGAAGAGCTTCAGGGTCGAGGCCTCGGGCCCGGGCAGCTTGCCCTGCGACGACGCCGTCTGGACCCGCAGGTTCATGAACCGCATGATCTGGATGCGGGTGTGGGCCCGGGCGATGTCCTGGCGGATGACCGGGTCCTGGTCGCGCCCGCACTGCTTGGCCAGCTCCTTGATCTGGGAGATGGTGGCGGCGTGGCCCCCGCCGCCGCCGATGAGCGTGCGCTCGTTGGCCAGCGTGGTGTGCGTCGGCCCCCAACCGGCGTTCACGTCGCCGACGACGTTCTCGGCCGGGATGCGCACGTCGGTGAGGAAGACCTCGTTGAAGTGGGCGTGCCCGGTGATCTGCACCAGCGGGCGGACCTCGATGCCGGGCGTGCGCATGTCGACGAGGAAGTAGGTGATGCCCTTGTGCTTCGGGGCGTCGGGGTCGGTGCGGGTGAGGAGGATGCCCCAGTCGCTCTGGTGAGCGCCGGAGTTCCACACCTTCTGGCCGTTGACCACGAACTCGTCGCCGTCCTTGATGGCGCGGGTCTTCAGCCCGGCCAGGTCGGAGCCGGCCTCGGGCTCGGAGAACAGCTGGCACCAGACCTCCTCGCCGCGGATGAGGGCGGGCAGGTAGCGCTGCTTCTGCTCCTCGGTGCCGTGGGCGATGAGGGTGGGGCCGCACATGCCGATGCCCACGGCGAAGGCGCCGGTCGACACGTCGTAGCCGGCGGCCTCCTGGTTGAAGATCGACTGGTGCCAGCCGCTGAGCCCTCGGCCGCCGTACTCGACGGGCCAGGTGATGGCGCCCCAGCCGCCCTCGTAGAGGGTGTGCTGCCACTGCTTGCAGTTCTCGACGTAGTCGGGGTGCTCGGAGTTGCGCGACCAGTCGTTGGGGCCGCCGCGGGGCTTGGCGTGGGCGGCCAGCCACTCGCGCACCTCGGCGCGGAAGGCGGCGTCCTGCGGGGAGTCCTCGAAGTCCATGGGTCCTCTTCTCCTCAGGTCCCGTGCACCGGGAAGGGGCTGCGGGCCTTGCTCAGCAGGTCGGTGACGACGGGCCCGAGCTCGCTCGGCTCCCACCGGTCACCCTTGTCGATCTGTGGGCCGCGGTCCCAGCCCTCGGCGACCATGATCAGGCCACCCTCGAGCTCGAACACCCGACCGGTCACGTCCCTCGACTGCTCGGAGCCGAGCCACACCACCAAGGGCGAGACGTTCTCCGGCGCCATGGCGTCGAAGGCGCCCTTTTCGGGCTGGGCCATCATCTCGGCGAAGGCGCCCTCGGTCATGCGGGTCCGGGCAGCCGGAGCGATGGCGTTGGCGGTGACGCCGTAGCGCCCCATCTCGGCGGCGGCCACCAGGGTGGCGGCGGTGATGCCGGCCTTGGCCGCCGAGTACACGGTCTGGCCGATCGAGCCGTGGAGCCCGGCGCCGGAGCTGGTGTTGATGATGCGACCCTGCGGGTCCTCGCCGGCCTTGGCCCGCTCCCGCCAGTGGTTGGCGGCATGGCGCATGGTGGCCAAGGTGCCCTTGAGGTGGACAGCGAGCACGGCGTCGATCTCGTGCTCCTCCATCGACACCGCCATCCGGTCTCTGACGATGCCGGCGTTGTTGACCAGCACGTCGAGCTTGCCGAACGCGTCCACCGCGGTGGCGATGATGTTGGCGGCGCCGTCCCAGCTGGAGACGTCATCCGCGTTGACGACGGCCTCTCCACCCATGCCGCGGATGGCGTCGACCACCTCGCCGGCCGGCCCGGTGGCGCCGCCGCTCCCGTCGAGCTCGGCGCCCACGTCGTTGACCACGACCTTGGCGCCCTCGGCAGCGAAGGCCAGGGCATGTGCCCGCCCGAGGCCGCGCCCGGCGCCGGTGACGACGACGACCCGACCCTCAACGATCCCTGCCATGGCCCCGTTTCCCCTCGTTCGCTCCGGCCGGGCGACAGTAGAACAGGTTGCGACTTCGTGCCGCCTCGAAGGACCAGGGTGGATACGGTTGGCTCCATGGGGACGAACCAGCGCGCAGCCATCACCATGACCGACGACGAGATCACCGCCTTCGTCGAGCAGAGCCGCACCGCCACCATGGCCACCAACGGTCCAGCCGGGGTCCCCCACCTGATCGCAATGTGGTACGGCGTCATCGACGGGAAGATCTACTTCGAGACCAAGGCCAAGTCGCAGAAGGTGGCCAACCTCCGGCGGGACCCGAACATCGCCGCCATGATCGAGGCGGGCGACACCTACGACCAGCTGCGGGGCGTGTCGGTCGAGGGCACGGCCACGATCATCGACGACACCACCAGCGAGGAGTACTGGGCCGCCGGCATCAGCGTGTTCGAGCGCTACAACGGCCCGTACTCCGAGGAGATGAAGCCGTTCGTCGAGATCATGATGAACAAGCGGGTGGTGGTGCGCATCGACCCCGTTCGGGTCCGCTCGTGGGATCACCGCAAGCTCGGTGGTCCGGCCATGCCGCTTGCCGGCACGACGGCCGAGTTCGTCTGATGGCGAAGCCGCTCCTTCCCGACCCGGAGCCGCGGGAGGTCAAGTACACGATCATCTCGGTCGACGACCACCTGGTCGAGCCACCCGACATGTTCGAGGGGCGGCTGCCGGCCAAGTACCAGGCGCTGGCGCCCAAGGTCATCGAGACCGAGCAGGGCCACGAGGTGTGGGAGTTCGACGGCCAGACCTACACCCAGGTCGGCATGAACGCGGTGGCCGGGCGGCGGCCCGAGGACATCAAGATGGAGCCCACCCGCTTCGAGGACATGCGCAAGGGGTGCTGGGACATCCACGA
>JAOBWJ010000277.1 GCA_025463335.1 Acidimicrobiales bacterium | reverse complement strand
GCCTTGGCCGTGAACCCCAGCTCGTCGCGCAGGGCCAGGTCGTCGACCTTCACCACCACGCCGTCGATCTCGTAGGCCAGGTCGTGGCGGTGCTCGAGCCAGTGGCGGCAGTAGTCGTAGACCTCGTCGAGCGTGCCCACCGTGCGGATCTCGGGGTTGACGGGCAGACCCCAGGAGGCGATGGCCTCCAGCGTCTCGGAGTGGGTCCGGAACGCCGGGCCGCCTTCGACGGCACCGAGCTGGTAGGTGAAGATCGACAGGTCGCGGGAGCCGGTGATGCGGGCGTCCTTCTGGCGCAGCGACCCGGCGGCCGAGTTGCGGGGGTTCTGGAACAGCCGGCCGCCGGCCTCCTCCTGGCGCTTGTTGAGGGCCTCGAACGCGGCGATCGGCATGTAGACCTCGCCCCGCACCTCGACCACGTCGGGCACGTCGCCGACCAGCCGGTCGGGCACCGCCGCGATGGTGCGCACGTTCTCGGTGACGTCCTCCCCCACCCGACCGTCGCCCCGGGTGGCGGCCTGGGCGTAGCGCCCGCCCTCGTAGCGGATCGACATGGCCACACCGTCGATCTTCAGCTCGCACACGAACGACGACACCTCGGCCGCCCGCCGCCCGAGCCGCTCGCCCCACGCCAGCAGCTCCTCGAGCGAGAAGGCGTTGTCGAGGCTCATCATCGGCACCAGGTGCCGCACCGGCGCGAACAGGCTCGACGCCGCCCCGCCCACCCGCTGGGTCGGCGAGTCGGCGGTCACCAGGTCGGGGTTGGCCTCCTCCAGCGCCCGCAGCCGGCGGACCAGCGCGTCGTACTCGGCGTCGGGGATGGACGGCTGGTCCTCCTCGAAGTACCGCCGGTTGTGCTCGAGGATCTCCGCCCGCAGGGCATCGATCTCGTCGGCGGCATCCACAACCTGGGAACTTAGGCTCCTGCGGAGAGCCTCGCGGCCACGGCCTGATCGGTGACCCGGGCGGCGACCGTGGTGGCCAGGCGCAGGGCGCGTGCCGCCTGGCTCACGCCGTGCCCGGCCAGCCCGCAGGCCGGGGTCACGAGGGCCTGGGTGCGCAGCTGCACCGGGTCGCATCCGGCCTGGACCAGCTCGCACCACACGGAGCTCAACCGGCGCCACAGGCGGTCGGGGTCGGTTCCGAGTGGCTCGTGGGTCGGCACCACGCCCCACGCGATCCAGCCGCCCCGGTCGAGGTGCCCGTTCAGGGCGCTCGACGACACCAGCGCCGAGGTGAGGTCGACCGGCAAGGACAGCACGGTCGCCCCGGCGGCCGACGCCAGGCGCCAGTCGGTCGGACCGCAGCAGTGCACGCCGGTGATGGCGTCCTCCTCCAGCACAGCGAGGGCGCTGGACAGCACGTCAACGGTGACCTCGGGCTCGATGCCCAGACCGCCGTCGGCCACGCGCACCAGGCCGGGCTCGTCGAGGAACACGAGGAACGGGGCTTCGGGCAGGCGACGCCGGCAATGGGCCAGCAGGGCGGCGCCTTCGGCCCGCACGGCGGCGGCGGCCACCCGGTACGCCACCTCGGGGGCGGCCCCGGCCTCGATGAGGGCCAGCCCCAGCGTGATCGGACCGGTCAGTTGCAGCTTCACCGGTTCGGTGCGTTGGGCCGCCAGGGACAGGAACGCCAGCAGGCCGGCGTGGGAAGCGCCGTCGAACGTGGGCCGGATCGGCGCTGAGGGGTCGAGGACATCGACATCGACGGCGAGCGTGCCATCAGCCCCCACCGTGACGCCGGGGATGCCGCGCGCCCCCTGGGCGACCATGCCCTCGAGTGGCGACCGTCTCGGCAGCTGGGGGGCCGCGGGCAGGTCCGGGTGGTGGCGCAGGACGAACGCGGCGGCGCTGTCGGGGTCCCGGTGAGGCAGGCTCCCGATCGAGGTCACCGCGCCCGGGCGTAGCGCCTCGGGGGTCACTCGCAGGGCTGCCACCGGGTCCACGTTGGTCATCGGGCCGCCAACGCGCAAATCTTCCCGGCCGTGCTCCTCCCGTGGTTGCTGCGTCTGGCCTGGCTCTCGTTGCCCCTCACCGCGGGCAGCGTCCTCGCTGACGCGCTCCACGAACGCTCCACATCGGTGCAGCTCGTGGTCGCCGTGGTGGCCTGGGCGGTCTGGGCCATGGTCGTGCTTGCTCTGCTGGTTCCCCGCCCCATGGGGCTGACCGCGCTGCGCGTGGTGGCGCCCGCTGCCCTTGCGGCAGCGGTCTGGGCGTCGACCGAGACAGGTGACGGCGCGGTGTTGGTCGCCCTGGCCGCAGTGCCGCTGATCCTCTCCTTCCTGCCCGAGGTCGGCGAGTGGATGGTGAACGGCGGCGCCTACGGCTACGAGCGGCGCTACCTCCTACGGGCCCCGGGCGCCCTGCTGCTCGGTCCCATCGCAGTGGCCGAAGTCGCTCTCGTCGCCGGCGCTCTCACCGGACCCCTGCTGCTCGCAGCCCACCGGTGGCTGGCCGGTGCCGTCGCCCTCGTGGCTGGTGGCGCCGTCGTCGTGGTGTGCGCCCGGGCCCTGCACCAGCTCAGCCTCCGGTGGGCGGTGCTGGTGCCCGCCGGCCTGGTGGTCAAGGACCACGTCACGCTGCTCGACCCGATCCTGTTCAAGCGCACGCTCGTCGAGGTGCTCCAGCCGGCGCCCGCCGACACCGACGCCCTCGACCTCACCGCCCGCGCCCCCGGCGTGCCGTTGGAGCTGCGGCTCAAGGAGTCGGAGCCCGTGATGCTGATCACGCCGGGCAAGCGGGCCAACCAGCCGGGTCACACAGCCAAGTTGATGTTCACCCCGACCCGACCAGGCGCCCTCCTGGCCGATGCCGGCACCCGGCGGATTCCGACTCAGCCGGCGAGCCCGCCGCCCGCCACTTCGTCGCCCACGTAGAGCACGATGCTCTGCCCTGGTGCCACCCGGGGTGAGGGCGAGTCGAATCGCACGACGCCGCCGGCCACCGTCGCCGGCCGGGGCTCGCCGTGGGCGCTGCACTGCACGAGCACGGCGCCGTCGACGGGCCGGTCGACCCACGTCACGTCGGTGAGGTCGACCTGGTCGACGAGGAGCTCGTCGTGCGAGCCGACGGTGACGGTGTCGCCCTCGACGTCGAGGACGTAGCGGGGCTCGGCTCCGCCGGCCAGGCCCAGGCCCTTGCGCTGGCCGATCGTCACCAGCTGGACGGCTGCCACCTGCCCGACCTCGGCACCGGCGGTGTCGACCACCCGGCCCGGCGTGAGCGCCAGGCGGGTGGACAGGAACGACTCCCGTCCGCCCTTGGTGATGAAGCACACGTCCTGACTGTCGGGCTTGGCCGCCGTGCGGAGACCGAGGGCGGCGGCCCGGTCTCGCACCTCGGCCTTGGGCAGGTCGCCGACGGGCAGCAGGGTGCGGGCCAACGTGGCCTGGTCGAGCATGTGCAGCACGTAGCTCTGGTCCTTGGCCGCGTCCACGGCCCGGCGCAGGCGCCAGCGCCCGCCCTCTTCGACCACCCGGGCGTGGTGGCCGGTGGCGACGGCGTCGAACCCGAGGGCGTCGGCCCGGCGCCACAGCCGGTCGAACTTCACGGTCCGGTTGCACTCGATGCACGGGTTCGGCGTGCGGCCGGCGGCGTGCGCGGCCACGTAGGGCTCGACCACCCCGGCCGTGAAGTCGTCGCCGAAGTCGAACACGTAGTGCGGGATGCCGAGCTGCTGGGCCACCCGCCGGGCGTCGTCGACGTCGGCCACCGAGCAGCACCCGGTGTCGGACTGGCCGCCCCACAGCCGCATGGTGCAACCGGTGACCTCGTGACCGGCGTCGAGCAGGAGGGCAGCGGCCACCGACGAGTCGACGCCACCGCTCATGGCCACGAGCACCTTCATCGGTACACCTTCTCCCGCAGCTGGGCCACGGCGGCCGGGATGACCTCGAGTGCGTGGTCGACGTCGGCGTCGGTCGACGTCCAACCCAACGACAGGCGCAGCGAGCCGCCGACCGGCAGGCCCAGGGCGCCGAGGACATGCGACGGCTCCATGGCCCCGCTGGCGCACGACGAGGCGGCCGACGCGCACACCCCTGCCCGGTCGAGCAGCACGAGCAGGGCCTCGCTCTCGACGTCGAGCAGCAGCGACAGGATCCCGGGCACCGTGCCCACCCGCTCGACCGAGGCCTGGCACCCGGGGATGGCGGCGAGGAGCCCGTCGGACAGCCGGTCGCGGAGGCCGGCCACGTCGGGACGCTGGGCCCGGCACGCCCGCACGGCCGCCGCGAAGCCGACCACGCCCGCCACGTTGTGGGTCCCGCTCCGCCGCTCCCGCTCCTGGCCACCGCCCCGCAACAGCGGCGTGAGCCGCACGCCTTCCCGGACCACGAGGGCACCCACCCCCTGGGGACCGCCGATCTTGTGGGCGCTCACGCTGACCAGGTGGGCAGCGGCGGCGAGGGTCGCCACGTCGAGCCAGGGCAGGGCCTGCACGGCGTCCGTGTGGACCAGACCGCGGGCCCGGGCTGCGACCTCCCCCACCGGCTGGATCGTCCCGATCTCGTTGTTGACGAGCATCACCGACACCAGGTCGGCGTCAGTGGGGACGGCGTTCACGTCGACGACGCCGGCCGGGGTGACCGGGATGGTCGAGCCCCCGAGGGCCCGCACGGCGTCGAGCACGGCGTGGTGCTCGAAGGCCGAGCAGGCCACCGTGCCCCCCACGCCGGCCACCGCCAGGTTGTCGGACTCGGTGCCTCCGCTGGTGAAGACCAGTTCCCGAGGCTGGCAGCCGAGGGCGTCGGCCAGCTCGTCGCGCGCTTCTTCCACCGCCTGGCGGGCAGCGCGGGCCACGGCGTGGCCGCCGGACGGGTTGCCGTAGCGCCCGGTCAGCCACGGCAGCATGGCCTCGGCCACCTCGGGGCGGACCGGTGTCGTCGCGGCGTGGTCGAGATAGGTCACCACTGGGCGCGAGGCTACGGGCATGTTCGATCCCTCGTCCTACGGGGATGCCATCGCCGACGTCTACGACGACTGGTACGGCGACATCTCCGACGTCGAGGGCACGGTGGCCGCCGTGGTGGCGCTCGCGGCCGGGGGTCCGGTGCTCGAGCTCGGCGTGGGTACGGGACGGCTGGCCCTGCCGTTGGCGGCCGCCGGTGCCGAGGTCCACGGGATCGACGCGTCGCCGGCCATGGTCGAGCGACTCCGAGCCAAGCCGGGCGGCGCCGACCTTCCCGTGATGGTCGGCGACTTCGCCGAGGAGCTTCCCCAGGTGCCCGGGGGCTTCGCCGTGGTGCTGGTCGCCTTCAACACGTTCCTCAACCTGGTGGCCCCGGGGGCCCAGGAGCGGTGCCTCGATCGAGTGGTCGGTGCCCTGCGCCCGGACGGGGCCTTCGTGGTCGAGGCGTTCGTGCCGGGCGACGACCATGTCGCCAGCGGAGTGGATGTGCGCTCGGTGGGTACCGACGAGGTGGTGTTGTCCGTCTTTCGCCGGGAGGGCCCGAACGTGGTCGGCTCATTGGTGTCGCTGTCACCGGCCGGGGGTGTCCGGCTGCGGCCGTGGTCGATCCGGCCGAGGGGACCGGAGGAGCTCGATCAGCTGGCGGCAGCAGCCGGGTTGACGCTCGAATCACGCCACGCTGGGTGGCGTGGGGAGCCCTTCACCGACCTCGACGACCGACATGTCACCGTGTACCGCCGGGGCGGCGGTAGCTTCGGAGCGGTGATCCGGTCATGAGCCAGCTTCGTCTGAACCCGCTCGCCGGGCGATGGGTGACGATCAGCGGTGACCGCGCGTTCCGTCCCGGAGCGTTCGATCCCCGCATGTTGCCCGTCGAGGCCGACCCCCGACCGTGCCCGTTCTGCCCGGGCCACGAGGAGGCGACGCCTCCGGCGCTGGAGACCTACGGACCCGCCGGCCAGTGGCTGGTGCGGGTGGTGCCCAACCTCTACCCCGCGTTTTCGGGCCAGGACCCGCTCACCGTCGAGCACCTCGGACCCGTCTTCACCCAGGCCCGGGCTAGTGGCATCCACGAGATCTTCGTGTTCACGCCCGATCACGACTCGTCGTGGGCCGACCTCGACGACAAGCAGGCCGGCCTCGTCATGGCCGCCCTCCGCGACCGCTTCGAGGACCACGCCAACACCCCCGGCGTCCGCTACACGCAGGCCATCGTCAACCACGGCCGCGAGGCGGGCGCCTCCGTGCACCACCCCCACGGCCAGCTGCTCGGGATCCCGTTCGTGCCCAAGGAGCTGTCCGACGAGGAGCACGGCTTCGAGCGCTTCGCCGGAGGCTGCGTGCTGTGCACCACCCTCGAGGCCGAGGCCGAGGCCGGCTACCGCACGGTGCTGGAGGACGACGGTGCTGTCGTGGTCTGCCCCTACTGGAGCGGCACGCCCTACGAGATGCTCGTGATCCCCCGGGCCCACGAGGGGCACCTGCACGAGGCCAAGCCGGGCGACCTGGTGTCGGTCGGGCGGGCCATCCAGCGGGTGCTCGACCGCCTGCGCCGGCTGCTGCAGGACGTGCCGTACAACCTGGTCTTCCACTCGTCGCCGCACCTGCACGACAGCATGTTCCACTGGCACGCCCACGTGCTGCCGAAGGTCACGACCCGCGCCGGCTTCGAGCTCGGCACCGGCGTGATGATCAACGTCGTCCCGCCCGAGCAGGCGGCCGCCGACCTCAACAGCGTCACCCCCTAGCCTCCGGGGTACCCGTCCCGCATGGTCCGGACGATCCCCGAGCTGGCCGCGGAGGCGGCGGGCTGCACCCGCTGCGACCTGTACA
>JAOBWJ010000251.1 GCA_025463335.1 Acidimicrobiales bacterium | reverse complement strand
GGCATCTCGGTGTTCCCGCGGGAGATCGTGCGGCCATCGCGGCGCTGGGCCGAGAAGCGCTTCACCGACCTGCGGTGGTTCACCGAGCTGGACAAGGGCGGCCACTTCGCCGCCTTCGAGCAGCCGGCGGCGTTCGTCGACGAGGTTCGAGGGTTCTTCCAAACCGTCCGTTGACCTGACGCGTACCTGGGTCCCCGTAGGGTTCGGGCCATGCTCCTCGCCTCGGCCCTGACCTGGCTGCTGCACCCCGACCTCGAGCCGCTGCTCCGGCACGGCACGCCGGTGTTCCTCGCCGTGGTGTTCCTGGTGGTGTTCGCCGAGTCCGGCCTGCTGGTCGGGTTCTTCCTGCCGGGCGACTCGTTCCTGTTCTCGGCCGGGCTGGTGGCGGGCGTCTACCACCGCCCCAACATCCTGGCCCTGGGGTTGGTGGCGTTCGCCGCCGCCGTGCTCGGCGACCAGGTCGGCTACCAGATCGGCCACCGCACCGGGCCCCGGCTGTTCCAGCGCCAGGACTCCCGGCTGTTCAAGCAGGAGCACGTGCGGCGGGCGCATGACTTCTTCGACCGCCACGGGGCCAAGGCCATCGTGCTGGCCCGCTTCGTGCCCATCGTGCGCACGTTCACCCCGGTGCTGGCCGGTGTCGGGGACATGAAGTACCGGGTGTTCCTGACCTACAACCTCATCGGCGGCGCCATGTGGTCCCTCCTCGCCACCCTGCTCGGGTGGGGGCTGGGCAGCCGCTACCCCAAGCTCGAGAACTACCTCACGCCCATTGCCGTGGTCATCGTGCTGCTGTCCGTGGCGCCCATGCTCTACGAGGTGTGGAAGCACCGTCGGGCGGCCGTCGAGAAGGTCTGACGCCCCTGGGAATGCGGGTGCGCGATGCTTCCTCGCATGGGGGAGCATCCGGTTCGCGTTGACATCGACCTGCTGTCGGGGCAGTGGTACGCCCAGCAGCCCTTCGAGCAGTGGGCCTGGATGCGCGAGCACGCGCCGGTCTACTGGGACGCCAAGAACGAGGTGTGGGGCGTCACCCGCTACCACGACGTCCTGGCCATCGAGAAGGACGCGGCGGCGTTCAACAGCCACCGGAGCCCGCGGCCCCACGGCAACCCGCTGCCGATGATGATCTCGATGGACGACCCGGCCCACACCCGGCGGCGGAAGCTGGTGAACAAGGGGTTCACGCCCCGCCGGGTCCGTGAGCACGAGCAGACGATCCGGCAGATCTGCTCGTCGATCATCGACAACGTGGCGCCCAAGGGCGAGTGCGACTTCGTGTGGGACATCGCCGCGCCGCTGCCACTGCTGCTCATCGCCGACATGCTCGGCTTCCCGCCCGAGTCGTACCACGACCTGCTCGAGTGGTCCGACGACCTCATCCGGGGCACGACCGTCGACGACCCGGCCGCAGCCGAGAAGGCCATGCTGGCCGGCATCGCCTTCCGTCAGTTCCAGCTCGGCGTCATCGCCGACCGTCGGTCGAAGCCGCCGCAGGACGACCTGGTGAGCATCCTCTGCTACGCCGAGATCGACGGTGAACGGCTCGACGACGAGTCGATCATCCAGGAGAGCCTGCTCATCCTCATCGGGGGCGACGAGACCAGCCGCCACGTGATCACCGATGGGATGCTGGCGCTCATGGCCAACCCGTCACAGCGGGCGATCTTCCGCGACAACCTCGACACGGGCGTGGAGGAGCTCCTGCGCTGGGTGTCGCCCATCAAGAACATGTCGCGCACGATCACCGACGACATCGAGGTCGGTGGCCAGCAGCTGCACGCCGGGGACCAGCTCATGCTCTTCTACCCGTCGGCCAACCGCGACGCCGAGGTGTTCGACCATGCCGACGAGCTCGACGTGACCCGCGATCCGAACCCCCACCTGGCGTTCGGATTCGGGCCCCACTTCTGCCTCGGTGCTTCGCTGGCCCGCGTCGAGCTGCGGGTGATGTTCGACGAGCTGTTGCGCCGCGTGCCCGACATCGAGCTGGCCGGCGACCCCCTGCCCCGTCGGGCGTCGAACTTCATCTCCGGCCCCGAGGCCATGCCGGTGGCGTTCACCCCGGCGGCCGCGTGATGGAGGGGCTGGCGGACATCCGCGTCCTCGACCTCACCACCACCATCGCCGGGGCCTACGCCACCAAGCTGCTGGCCGACGCCGGCGCCGAGGTCGTGTCGGTCGAACCGGCCGACGGCTCCCCCCTGCGGCAGTGGTCGGTCACCGGGTCGGTGCCCGAGGGTGAGACCGGCGCACTGTTCCACTACCTGCAGGCGGGGAAGCGGTCGGTGCGGTCGTCGGTGGCCGATGACGAGCTGGCCGACCTCATCGCCGGCGCCGACCTCCTCGTGGAGGAGGGCACGGTCGACGTCGAAGGGCTCCGGGCCGCCCACCCGCAGCTGGTGGTGCTGTCGGTCACGCCGTGGGGGCGCACCGGCCCGTGGGCCGACCGGCCGTGGACGCACTTCACCGTCGAGGCCGCCTCGGGCGCCGTGCTGTCACGTGGTCTGCCCCACGAGGAGCCCTACCAAGGCGGCGGCCGGGTGGTGGAGTGGACGACCGGGTCGTACGCGGCCGCGGCCGCGCTGCCCGCCGTGCTGCACGCCCGGCGCACGGGCGCCGGGGCCCACATCGACAGCTCGATGATCGAGACGATGGCCGTCGCCGGCTCCACGTTCGGCGACCTCATGAACGCCATGCTCGATCGCCCGCCGCTGGCCACGCCGGCTCGCTCGCTGGAGTCGCCGTCGGTCGAGCGGGCCAAGGACGGCTGGGTTGGGTTCAACACCAACAGCGGCCAGATGTTCTTGAACTACCTCATGGTGATCGATCGCTTCGACCTGCTCGACGACCCCCGCTGGGTCTCGCTCCAGTACCGCATGGCGAACCTCGAGGAGTGGAACGAGATCCAGAACGCCTGGCTCCGGGAGCACACCGTGGAGGAGGTCCTCGAGCGGGCGGCCGAGTTCCGGGTGGCGGCCGCCCAAGTGAACGACGGCGAGACGATCCTGTCCAACGACCACCTGGTGGCGCGCGAGGTGTTCGTGGAGAACCCGGCCGGGTTCCTCCAGCCCCGTCCGCCGTACCTGATCGACGGTGAACGACGCCCGCTGCCGAAGCCGGCGCCCGAGCTGGGCGAGGCCGAGGGGCAGCTCACCGGGCGCACCCGCCCCGAACCCCAGACGCCGGCCGACGCCGGCCGGCTGCCGTTCGAGGGACTGCGGGTCCTCGACCTGACGTCCTGGTGGGCCGGCCCGTCGGGCACGGGCGTGCTGGCGGCGCTCGGCGCCGAGGTCATCCACGTCGAGTCGACGTCGCACCCCGACGGCATGCGAGCGACGGGCTTCTACGTCCACCCCGACACCTGGTGGGAGTACGGCCACATGTTCGTGGCCGTGAACGTGAACAAGGAGGACCTCGCCCTCGACCTGACCACCGAGCGCGGGCTCGAGCTGGCCAAGGAGCTGGTGAAGAGCTGCGATCTGATCGTGGAGAACTTCGCCCCCCGGGTCACCGAGCGGTGGGGTCTCACCTGGGACGTCGTGCACGAGCTGAACCCCAAGGCGGTGTTCGTGCGCATGCCGGCGTTCGGTCTGTCGGGCCCGTGGCGCGACCGTGTCGGCTTCGCCCAGACCATGGAGATGATGGCCGGCATGTCCTGGGTCACGGGGCCGCTCGGCGGTCCGCCCCGCATCATGCGCGGCCCGTGCGACCCCATCGCCGGCATGCACGGCGCCGTGGCCATGGTCACCGCCCTGGAGGACGCCCGCCGCACCGGACAGGGCCACCTCGTGGAGGCGGTGATGGTCGAGGCCGGCATCAGCTGCGCGGCCGAGCAGATCATCGAGTTCACCGCCTACGGCCAGCACCTCACCCGCACCGGCAACCGGTCGCCGGAGGCCGCGCCCCAGGGCCTGTACCGATGCGCCGGCACCGAACGGTGGCTGGCCCTGTCGGTGGCCACCGACGACCAGTGGCAGGCGCTGTGCAAGGTGCTCGACTGGGCGCCCGATCCGGCGCTGGCCACGGCGGACGCCCGCCACGCCGCCCACGACGCCATCGACGAGCGCCTCTCGGCGTGGGCGACCGGGCAGGTGGTCGAGTCCGCAGTCGACCGCCTGGTCGAGGCGGGTGTCCCGGCCGTGGTGGCGTGGGACCCCCGACGGGAGAGCGAGCACCCGCAGCTCGTGGCCCGCCAGCTCTACGAGGACGTGCCTCACTCGGTGGTCGGCACCCAGCCGGTGCCCGGCCTGCCCTACCGGTGGAGCGGCATCGACACCTGGTGCCGGACCCCCGCGCCGCTCCTCGGCGAGCACAACCGGGTGGTCCTGCGGCGGGTCCTCGGCCTCACCGACGGCGAGCTCGACGAGCTCGAAGCGTCCGGCGTCATCGGCGATCGCCCCACGGGGGCCTAGACCCCAAGTTCTCGCTCGGCCCGGCCCTCGGACCAGGCTGTCCAGCCGTGACCGCTGAGATCCGCCTCTCGATACTGTCAGCGGCATGGAGACGGTTCGATCCGCTGACGGCACCGAGCTGGCTTACGAGCGCGACGGTGAGGGCCCCGCACTCGTCGTCGTGAACGGCGCCCTGAGCGATCGGCGCGGGGGCGCGGCGGTGGCGGGGTTGCTGGCAGCGCACTTCACGGTGTTCCGCTACGACCGGCGGGGCCGGGGCGACAGCGGTGACGCACCGACCTACGCCGTCGAGCGCGAGGTCGAGGACCTGGCCGCCGTCATCGGCGCCGCCGGCGACTCCGCGTTCGTCTACGGCCACTCCTCCGGGGCCGTGCTCGCCCTCACCGCGGCTGCCGCCGGCCTGCCGATCACCCGGCTGGTCGCCTACGAGCCGCCGTATCGGGTCGACGGTGGTGGTTCGCCCGAGTTGCGGGACGACGTCGTTGCCGACGTTGCCGCCGGAAACGGGGCCGGTGCCATCAAGCGGTTCCTCACCATCGCCGTCGGCGTGCCGCAGGAGGCCGTGGCCGCGGTCGAGCACTGGCCCGACTGGCCGGGCATGGTGGCCATGGCCCACACGCTGCCGTACGACCTGGCCATCGTCGGCGACAGCACCATCCCGGCGAGCCTCGGCGCCATCGCCGCGCCGACCCTGGTGCTCCACGGAGCCGAGACCCTCGACTGGCTGGTCGAGGCCATGGCACCGCTGGTGGCCGCCATCCCCGGCGCCACGGGCAAGGCCCTGGCCGGCCAGGAGCACGGCGTCGATCCCGCCGTCCTCCTGCCCGAACTGGTGGCCTTCTTGTCCTAGGCCGGCTTGAAGTAGGGGGCCTGGACCTCGCGGTCGACCGTGCTGAAGCGCATGGGGCGGAAGGTGACCTCGACGGCGTCGCCGATCTCGATCGTCTCGCAGTCGACGAAGCGGGTGGCCAGGCGGACCGACGGGTCTTCCTCGAGGGCGACCAGGCCGGTGAGGAACGGGACCTGGTCGGCGAAGGCCGGCAGGAACACCTGGTGGACCTCGGTCCAGGAGAACACGGTGCCCCGGCCCGACACCGGCACCCACTCGACGTCGGTGGTCTTGGGATACCAGTGCCACCGACCGTCGGCGGTGCGGGGGATGGCGAGGACGCCCTGGGCGGCGTGCTGCCAGAACGGGCCGGTGAGCGGCTCGGTCGGGTCGGGGAGGGGGAACTCGTCGCGCATCTACGCCTTCCTGAGCACCAGCGTCGACGCTTGGGGCCCGGTGTAGCCGCCGTAGACGGCGACCTCGGGGTCGGTGACCTGAGCCGCCGCCTCGCCCCGGAGCTGGCGGACCAGCTCGACCACGTGGGCCACGCCGAGCACGTAGGCGTGGGAGAGCAGTCCGCCGTGGGTGTTGTAGGGGATCACGCCGGTGTCGTAGGCCAAGGCGCCGCTGGCGGCGAACGCCCCGCCCTCACCCTTCTTGCAGAAGCCGAGGTCCTCCACCTGCATGATCGAGGCGATCGTGAACGGGTCGTAGCAGGCGAGCACGTCGATGTCGGCGGCGGTGATGCCGGCCATGGCATAGGCGCCGGGCGCGGCGTACACCTGCGGCGTCGATGTGAAGTCGCCCTGCTCGGCCCAGTGCACGCCGGCGAACGAGGAGCCGAGGCCCACACCGGCGACCTCCACGACTGGTCGAGCCAGGTCACGGGCCCGCTCGACCGACGTCATCACGTAGGCGCCGCCGCCGTCGGAGATCAGCGAGCAGTCCTCCTTGCGGAACGGTGTGCACACCGGCGGTGAGGCCAGGTACTGCTCGATGGTGAGCGGCCGGTCCTTCATCACCGCGGTGGGGTGGAGGTTGGCGTGCCGACGCAGGGTGACGGCGACCGCCCCGAGCTGCTCCTCGGTGGTGCCGTACTCGTACATGTGTCGGCGGGCGATGGTGGCGAAGTACACCGGCTGCGGGAACCAGCCGAACGGCACCTCGAGCTGCTGCTTGTGCAGCTCCTGGGCATGGGTCTGCCCCGGGCCGCCCACCATCTGGCCCCGCTGCGACGCCCATGCCACGGCGAAGGCGTTCACGACCACTGACGCCTTGCCCTCGGCCATCGCCCGGGCGGCCGTGTGCGGCGCCGTGCCCGCCCAGACCATCCCGCCGCCGGCGTGCGACGTCCACAGCTCGTGCTTGGTGCCGAAGTGGGCGTGGAAGGCGGCGTCGTCGACCTGGCCCGGGAAGGACGGGATCCACATGAGCCCGTCGACGTCGGTGGGCGCCAAGCCGGCGTCGTCCAACGCCCGCTCGATCGCCTGGAGGCCGATCTCGGTGGTGGTCCGGCCCGATGCCTTGGAGTGGTCGCCCTCGCCCACGCCGACGATGGCCACCTGGCCGGCGATGTCGTCGAGGGGTTCGGCGCGGCCCCAGGTCACGCCACGGCGCCAGTCGAGCGGAGCTTCTCGGCGTCGAGGCCGAGCTCACCGAGGATCTCGTCGGTGTCGGAGCCCGGGTACGCGTAGTTCGGCCCGGGCTGGCCCGGCGTCTTGCTGAGCCGCGGTGCCGGCGTGAGCTCCTGGCCTCCGTCGGGGGTCTCTCGGAACACACCCCGGGCCACGTTTGCCGGGTGCTCGTGGGCTTCGGCCAGCCGGTAGACGGGGGCGACGCAAGCGTCGGTGCCCTCGAACAGCGCCTCCCACTCGGCGCGGGTCTTGGTCTTGAAGATGCCTTGGAAGACCTTGATGAGCGCCTCCCACTGCGCCGGGTCGTCGCGATTCGGGAGCGTGGCCGGGTCGAGGCTGAGCTTGTCGAGGAGCACGGCGTAGAACTGCGGCTCGATGGGCGCGACGCTCATGTACTTGCCGTCGCTGGTCTCGTAGACGTTGTAGATCGGCGAGCCACCGTCGAAGAAGTTCGTGCCGATGTCCTCGGTGTGCATGCCGCTGCGAGCCATGCCGTAGAAGCTGGCGAACAGGGAGGCCACCCCGTCGGACATGGCCACATCGACCACCTGGCCAACGCCCGAGGCGCGGGCCTCGAGGATGGCGCACACCACGCCGTAGGCCAGGTGCATGCCGCCGCCGGCGAAGTCGCCCAGCACCATGAGCAGCGGGATCGGCGCCCCGTGCTTGGGGCCAACGGATCCGATGGCGCCGGTGATCGACTCGTAGTTCAGCGAGTGGCCGGCGGTATGGGACAGCGGGCCTTCCTGCCCCCACCCGGTGAGCCGCCCGTAGACGAGCTTCGGGTTGCGGGCCAGCAGGTCGTCGGGGCCGATGCCGAG
>JAOBWJ010000250.1 GCA_025463335.1 Acidimicrobiales bacterium | reverse complement strand
ACGTGGCGCAAGCGGTCGAGACCGAACAGCTCGCCCTGCTCGTTGCGGGCCTCGACCAAGCCGTCGGAGTAGGCGATGAGCACGCCGCCCCGGTCGAGCTTTGCGTCGGCGGTCTCCCAGACGCCGGCGAGCGGGCCGAGGAGGGGGCCGGTCGCCGGGAGCTCGGTCACGCCGGTGAGGCCGGCAAGTAGCAGCGGCGGGTGGCCGGCGCTCGCGTAGCGCACCTCGCCCGTCGACGCCGACACCTCCAGCACCACGCCGGTCAGGAACAGCTCGCCCGTCTGGCCCAGCCGGTCGGCCAACCAGGCCAGGGCCTCGCCCGGCTCGCACGACGTGATGGCGGCCATCGTCAGCGCCTTGGTGCGGAGGGCGAACGTGGCCACTTCGGCCCCGTGGCCCGACACGTCGATGAGGGCGAGGGCGATGCGGTCGTCGTCGAGGCGCACGGCGTCCCACCAGTCGCCGGCCACCAGTCCCTTGGCCGGCCGGAAGCGTCCGGCGAGTGACAGTTCCCTCGGCAGGTCGACGGCCGTCGGCGCCAGGTCGTCGCGCAGGGTCACGACGATCATGCCCCGGTCGGCCAAGGCGGCGCGGGCGCGGGCGGCGTCGTCGACCTCGGCGAGGAGCCGCCGCCGCATGGCGTCGATGTCGGACGCCAGCTCGGCCAGATCAGGTGGGCCGGATGCCGGTATGGGGTCGCGCAGCGCCCCCGAGGCCGCTGCCCGCACCGCCGAGCTCAGGCGACCCAGGGGCAGGGTGACCCAGCGGCCGACCAGATGCCAGGCCAACGCAAGGAGGGCGAGGGCAGCCACGACGTCGGCGATCCGCACCACGCTCATGCGGTCGTGCAGCTGGTCGATCCGGGTCTGCTGCTCGGCCAGACGGGCGTCGAGCAGCGTGGCGGTGCCGGCGATCTCGGACCGCACCTGTTCGAACAGTCGCCGGCCGGTGCCCGATGCCACCAGGGCGCTGACGATCCGATCGCGACCCGAGCGCTTGGCGTCGATCTCGAAGTCGGCCGCCAACCGTTGCCAGGCGTCGGTCCGGCTGCGGACCCGATCGACGCCGGCGAGGGCGGCCGGGTCGTCGTGCAGCAGGGTCCGCAGCCGCAGCAGCGAGGCGACGGTCTGCCGGCGG
Organism: Acidimicrobiales bacterium; assembly: GCA_025463335.1. Taxonomy (GTDB): domain Bacteria; phylum Actinomycetota; class Acidimicrobiia; order Acidimicrobiales; family CADCSY01; genus RYN-34. Next base: position 17,375 of record JAOBWJ010000250.1, on the reverse strand, counting down.
CCGATGGTCAGGGGCTCGAGAAAGGCGTCGTCACCGGTGAGGAGGAAGCCTCGCTGCCCGGTCTCCTGGTCGACGAGCGAGGTCAGCAGCTTGTTGAGCTCGTCGCGGGCGGGAACGAGGCGATCGTCGGCGGTGCGGCTGGCCCGGTCGCGTTCGATCTCCACCCAGGAGTTGAGCACCACACCGGCGAGGAGGATGACGAAGAGGGCCACGAACAGCAGCTGGACGCGTCGGCGGAGCCGCATGTCAGTCCCTCGCGTTCGGGCGTACCGTCGATGCATGCGGCTCGTGCTCGCCGACAACGACGAAGGGGCGCTCGAGCTCATCCGGCTCGATCTGGGCCTCGAGGGCCACGAGATCGTGGCCACCGCCTCCGACGGGGGAGGCGCGGTGGCCGCTTGCGAGCGGACCCAGCCGGACGTGCTCGTGGTCGACTACCGCATGCCACCCGGTCTGAACGGGGTGGAGGTCGCTCGCAAGGTCCTGGCGGCGGGAACGGCCGGGCGGGTCGTCGTGCACAGCAACTACCTCGACCCGCTGGTGATGGCGGAGGCCGAGGCTGTCGGCGCCCAATGGGTGGCGAAGGGCAACCTCGCCGCCCTGCGCGCTGCCGTGCTGGGCTAGTTCAGCCCCGCACACGGTCGCCACTCTTCGTCGGGAGCGTGAACGCCACGGTGGCGCCCGGTCCGTCGGTGTCGCCGACCCAGATGCGGCCGCCGTGAGCGCCAATGATCTCCCGCGCCAGGTAGAGGCCGAGGCCACTGCCCCGCGTCAGGCCGTTGCGACCGCTGGTGAACTTCTCGAAGATCCGCTCGCGGTCGCCCGGCGCCACGCCGCTGCCGTGGTCGCGGACGGTCACCGTGGCGGTGTTGCCCTCGGCGCGCACGGCCACCTCGACCGGCGCGTCGAACGGCGAGCTCTTCATCGCGTTGTCGAGCAGGTTGGTGACGACCTGATGGAGCCGGACCAGATCGACGACCACGAGCACGGGCTCGTCGGGAAGCTCCAGGCGGATGTCCCGACCGTCGTGGGCGTCACGGATGGTCTCCACCGCCTGAGTGACGGCCGGTCGAAGGTCGGTCGACTCGGTGTGGAACTGGAGCTGACCCGCCTCCAGGCTCGTCGTGTCGAGCATCTCGGTCGTCAGGTGCTGCAGTCGCTCGGCGTTCTGCTGGGCTCTCCCAACGGCCTGGCGTCGCTGGTCGTCGGCCATCTCGTCCCAGTGGTCGACCGTGGTCTGGAGGAAGCCGAGCAGTCCGGCGACGGGGGTGCGCAGCTCGTGGCTGACGATGCTGGTGAACTCCTCGCGGGCGGCCGAGATGTCGGCCAGTCGCCGCTGCTCCTCCCGCGCCGCACGGAGGCGGCGAAGCAGGGCGACCACGCTGACGCCCCCGCCCACGACGGCGACGAGGAGCAGCAAGAGGAGGGCGGAGCGGACGGGTCCGGTGACATCGCCCTCGAACTCGTCCGTGGACTGCTGGAACACGAGGCGCCAGCGAGCCGCCGGCACTTCGGCTGTGGCCGTGACGATCCGGCCCAGCCGGTGGAACCCGGTGCGCAGCCCGTCGGCCGGTACCTGCACCGGGCGGGCCAAGGTGGTCTCGTCACTGGACGCCGCCACCCGGCGCTGCGGGTCCACGAAGCTGAAGACGCCGGTCTCGCCGGCGCGCAGCTGGGCCACCTCCTGCGAGAACGCCGAGCCGGCCGTGGCCTCGGCCTCGATGATGTAGGCGCCGGCCAGCGTCCCGTCGGCGGCGTGGAGCGGGATGGCCACGCCGAGCACCGACTCGGTGGTGGTCAACCCGGGGGCCACGCTGAAGAGGGTGGCCTCGCCACCGAGCACCAGGTCGAGCCCGTCCCGCTCGTAGCGGGTGCCGATGAGGCTTGGGTCGCGGAGCAGTGAGCCGTTCACCAGCACACCGTCTTGGTCGACGAGCAGGTTGCCGGTGGTGGCCTGGGGGCTGGTGGGGCGGAGCTTGGCGGCGTCCGCGGGATCGCCCGGCACCATCGTCCAGCTGCCCGGCGCCCCGACGGTGGCCGCCAGCGACCGGTAGATCTGCTGGATCCGGGTGTCCATGCTGTTGGCCAATTGGCGCACCTGCTCGAGCCGAAAGTCCTCCCGCGTCTCGATGCCGGCCCGCTGGGCGTCGAGCATGAGACCCACGATGATGGCGGCGAGGAGGGCGAGCACGGCGATGGCGGCGGCGGCCACCCAACGATCGCGTGTTTGCTTCACGACCGGTCTCCCGACAGCGACCCAGTAACAGTCGCCACGCTGTCGACTGCGTCGCTCTCGGTGGGCATGGTCGGGAAGTCGACGGCGATGTAGGCGCCGCCGCCGGGTGCGTCGTCGATGGTCACGACGGCACCGGACCCATCGGCGAAGTCGTGGAGGATCGAGAGGCCGATGCCGGCCCCACGGGTCCGCACCGTCTCGGCGTTCGACATCCGGTAGAAGCGGACGAAGACCCGGCGCCGCTCCTCCGAGGGGATGCCCGGACCCTGGTCGGCCACGACCATCCGGGCTCGGTCGCCCTGCTGCTCCACCACCACCGTGACCGTCGAGCCCGCAGGTGAGTACTTGCCTGCATTCGAGAGGAGGTTGGCGAGGATGCGCTCGACGGCGATCGGGTCGACCCACGCCGCCACGTCGGCGACCGCGTCGACCACGACGTCATGGTCGGCGACCAGTGGGCTCATGGACGCGACAAGGTCCTGCACCAGGTCGGTGAGGGAGAGGTGCCGGGGGAGGACGCGCAGGGTCTGGTGCTCGAGTCGGGCGTAGTCGAGGAGGTCGTCGACCAGGTGGCGGAGGGAACCGGCCTGGCGTTTGATGCGCGCCGCGAGCTCACGGCGGCGTTCCTCCGACAACGTGTCCCAATGCTCGGTGAGCAGTTCCCCGAAGCCCTGCACGGCGGTGGTGGACGTGCGCAGCTCGTGGGACACGGTGCCGAGGAAGGCGTTCTTGAGGGCGTCCAGCTCGCTGAGGCGGGACACTGCCTGCTGCTCGCGCTGGAAGAGGTGGGCGTTGCTGACCGCCACCGCGAGCAGGTCGGCCAACGCTTGCAGCGACTGCGTCGTCACGTTGTCGAACGCGCCGACCGACCACGTCTGCAACCGCCCGACAGCCCGCCAGCCGCGCTGGAGCTCGAACTCGGTGAGGACCTCGCCGTCGCCGCGGTCCCGCCGACCGTCGGGCGAGAATCGGAACGCCTCGATGAAGCGGCCATCATCGTCGGCCACGAGGACGCTCGTGCACGTGAGCCTGAACTCCTCGGCGACGTTGACGCAGAACGCCGGCAGCAGGTCGGCCAGGTCGAGGCTCTGCTGGAGGGCAGCGCTGGTGCCGGCGATCATCTCGAGCTGCCGGGCACGGGTGCCCGCCTCCCCTTGGGCTCGTGCCCGCTGGTCGTGCTGGTGTCGCAGCGCGATGTGCACGGCGGCGGCCACCAGCAACCCGACGGCGAGCACGATCCAGCCGGTGAGCGGTCGTCCGGTCGGGCCGGCCCCCACGGCCACCTGCCACGCCACCCCACCCGCCTCTACCGGGGTGGTGAGGACGGGGTGGTCGATGCGGGTACCGGTCGCGCGGCCGGGTGCGGTGATCCTGACCTCGGCTCCCGGCCACAGCTCGGCCCGGCCCACCGGCCGGCGCAACTCGTCGACGGGCACGGCGGCAACCACTGCCCCGGTCGTCGAAGCGCGGCGACCGGCCACCGACGTGGGGCCACTTGTGGGGTGCACGGATGCCACGGCGACGACGGTCGGGCCCACGGCGAGCGAGACGATCGGCCCCAGCCTCGGGCGATTGGTCGCCGTGGCCGCATCGAGGGCTGCCGGGACGGAGGGCAGGACCGACAGGCGGGCTCCCTCGGTCACGGGCGGGACGGCGGTGCGGGCGACGACGGAACGAAACCGCCCGTCGGCGTCGACCAGGGCCACGACCCGGGCCGCTCGGCCCTCGATGGCCTGTGTGGCCGTGTCCCGGAACGAGGTCTGGCCGGCAGCGGCTGCCGCTGCCGCCTCACCGGCGGAGGACACGAGCAGGCGCAGCTCACCCTCGAAGCGGGCCGCATCGGCCTCGAACCGGTCTTGTTGGGCGGCCCGCTCGCGATGGCGGACGGCGCCCTGGGCGAGCAGCGCACCACCGACGGCGGCCACGACGAGGACCGCCGCGAAGGTCGTCGCCGCGCCGGGACTCAGGCGGCGGGGCCGTGCTGCCACAGTGCCGCGGGGAGCTGGTCGTAGTCCTCCTTGGACAGGCAGGCCCGGATGCCCAAGGCGTCAGCCCGGAGCACGGTCTCGTCGTCGAGGTAGGCGCTGAACAGGATGATGCTCTGGTCGGGCTGCTCAGCGAGGATCTCGGCCGCCACGTCGAGGCCCGAGCGACCCGGCATGCGGTTGTCGAGCACGACGACGTCGGGCTGATGCTCTCGCCAGCGGTCGACGGCTTCCGTGGCGTTGCGGGCCTCCGCCGCCACCGCCAGACCCTCGTTGGCCGCCTCGATGAGGACCCGCAGGAGGAAGCGCATGTCGTCGTCGTCGTCGACGATGAGTGCCCGGTTTGATCGCCCCGTCACCGCGTCCCCCTTCGTGCGCCGAGTCGGTGGCAGCGTAGGGCACCGGTACGACCACAAGCTGCGGTTAGGGCGCGAAGTGCAGGTCCTTGACCAGGTGCACGATCGTGCCGGCCTCGGGCTCGGACTCGAAATGGATCCGGTCGACCAGCGCCCGCATGAGCTGCACGCCCCGGCCCCGCTCGCTGTAAGGGTCGGACTCCTCGGAGAGCGTGCTGAAGTCGAAGCCGTGCCCGGTGTCGATCACCCGGATCTGGCACCGGTCCGGGTCGACAGCCACCCTGACCTCGTACTCGTCGTCGACCTTCGAGTGATCGAGCACGTTGGCGCACGCCTCGGTGACGGCCAGCTCGACATCGCCCCGGCACTCGAGCATGACGCCGAACTCCTCGAGCATGGCGCCGATGAGGTGGCGAACGAGGGGCACGGTCTTGGTGTCCCGAGGGAGGCAGAGCGTGAGGTTGACCTCGAGCGGCAAGGCGTCTCCGAGCTAGTCGGTGGCGGCGATGCCGACGGGACACGCCACGCCGGTGCCCCCGAGCCCGCAGTAGCCGTTGGGGTTCTTGTCCAGGTACTGCTGGTGGTAGTCCTCGGCGTAGAAGAAGGGCCCGGCGTCGACGATCTCCGTGGTGATGGGATCGAAGTGCTTGGCCTGGAGCACCGCGTCGTACGCCACCTTCGACGCCTCGGCCGCTCGCCGCTGCTCGTCGTCGAAGACGTAGATGCCCGAGCGGTACTGGGTGCCGACGTCGTTGCCCTGGCGCATGCCTTGGGTGGGATCGTGGCTCTCCCAGAAGACCTTGAGGAGCGCCTCGTAGGAGGTCTTGGCCGGGTCGTACACGACGAGGACGACCTCGTTGTGGCCGGTGCGACCCGAGCACACCTCTTGATAGGAGGGGTTCGGGGTGTGGCCGCCGCCGTAGCCCACGGCCGTGGTGTAGACGCCGTCGGCCTGCCAGAACTTGCGTTCCGCGCCCCAGAAGCAGCCGAGGCCGAACACGGCCGTGCGGAAGCCCTCAGGGAAGGGCCCAATCAGAGGGGTGCCGAGGACGGTGTGGGTGGCGGCCACCGGCATCGGGGTGTCCCGACCGGGCAGCGCCTCGTCGGGAGTCGGCATCTGGGGCTGACGAAGACCGAACATGGTCTTCAGCCTACGGACGAGCCTGCTCCTGCGCGCCGGCTGATGTCGGCGCAGTCGAGGCACACCGATTCGGGGATCATCCCCGCCTTCATGAGCAACCCGAAGACCGTGCAGCCCATGCAGAAGGCGAACACCGACTCCAGGGTGGCGAACACCACGAGTACGGCGAGGAGCGCGCCCGCTGCGGTCGGATGGTTGGTGAGGGTGAGGAGCAGGGCGGCGGTGGTGAACACCGCGCCCACGCCTTGGGCGAAGCGCTTCGGCGGGCCCGCCACCAGCTTCGGAGCCACCGGCAGGCGAGGCCGAACGACCTGGGTGACGAGGCGGCCAAGCGGGCTGAGCTTCGGGCCAGAGAGGACCCGGGCCACGAACCCGTAGGCCAGCACGGTCAGGACGACCGGGTTCCGCGTGACGAGGGCGACGAGGCCCATGAGCACCACGCCACCCGCGACCAGGCGAGCGGACACCTCGTCGACCGGGTTCGGAAACGAGAACACGACCAAACCCTACCTGCCCGGTCGGGATTCCCGCTCAGGGTCGGATGAGGTCGATGTCGGTGGTGCGGGCGGCGAGGACGTGGGGGAGGGGCTCGACGCCGAGACCGGGGCCGGTGGGGACGCGGAGGTAGCCGTCCTCGAGGACGAACGGCTCGGTGAGGTCCTCGTCGAACCAGCGGGCCGACGCCGACAGATCGCCGGGGAGGGTGAAGCCGGGGAGGGCGGCGAGGGCGACGTTGCCGGCTCGGCCGAGGCCGGTGTCGAGCATGCCCCCCACCCATGCCGGCACGCCGGTCGCCACGCACACGTCGTGGATGCGGACCGCCTCCAGGTAGCCGCCGACACGGCCGGGCTTGACGTTCACCACGCCGCACGCGCCGAGGGCGATGGCCTCGCTGGCCGACCGGGCTGAGGTGATCGACTCGTCGAGGCACACCGGCGTGCGCAGGCGGCGAGCCAGCTCGGCGTGACCGGCCAGCTCGTCCTCGGCGAGCGGTTGCTCGATGAGCAGGAGGTCGAGGTCGTCGAAGCCGGCGAGATGATCGATGTCGGCCACGGTGTAGGCGCCGTTGGCATCGACCTGGAGGAGGATGTCGCCAAAGCGCTCCCGCACCGCCCGGGTGGGCTCGAGGTCCCAACCCGGCTCGACCTTCAGCTTCACCCGCTGGTACCCCTCGGCCAACGCCGCCGCCACGACGTCGAGCAGTTCGGGAATCGACCCGGCGATGCCGAGCGAGATGCCCGACGGCACCAGCTCCCGCGTCGCCCCCAGGCGCTCGCCCAGCGACCGCCCCTCGCCCCGGAGCTCGGCATCGAGCACGGCCATCTCCAACGCCGCCTTGGCCATCGGGTGGCCGCGAACGGGGGCCAGGGCCTCGGCCACCCCCTCGGCGGTGACGTCGCGTCCCACCAACCTGGGCGCCAGGTGCCGGCTCAGCACCAGGGCGGCGCCATCGGCGAACTCGCTGCTGTAGAGCGGCTCGGTCATGGCCACGCACTCACCCCACCCCTCGGTCCCCTCGCCTGCCACCCGCACCAGCACCGCCTGGCGCTCGTGCTCGATGCCGTACGACGTGCGGAACGGCGCGGCCAGCGGGAGCGAGACCCGGCGCAGCTCGACGGCGTCGATCCTCATCCCGGTCCCCGGAGCAGGTAGGTGCCGTCGGCGTCGACCCCGACGACGTGGCTGCCACTGTCGAGTGCGGCCGCGAGCTCGGGGCCGGGCCGAGCTCGGCGGTCGCCCTCCTCCGGCTCGATCGGCACGCCGTGCCACGCCTGGGTCACCGGCGCCGAGCGCAGGGCCCACGTGGCCACCAGGCGATCGGCGCCGTCGGCGTGGGCCAGCAGGTACGACGTCAGCTCGGCTCCCACCGCGAGGCTGAGTCGGGCGCAGGCCACGTTCTCGGGGTCGAACGTGCAGGTGATGCTGCCGAGCCCGGCGGCGAGGGCCCACTCCCGCTGGTGCCATGCGAGGGCGGTGCCGACGCCCCGGCGCCGGGCCTCGGGCACCACCACGGTCAGGTGCGAGTGGAGTCCGGTCGGGGTCAGGAAGCCGACGGACGCGCCGACCAGCGTGGAGCCCTCGACGGCGCCGGCAACCAGCGAGCCGGTCGTGGCCAGGTCGCGAAGCAGGTCGACCGGCAGGCTGAGGAGGGGCGCCGCGCGGTGCAGGTCGGCCGGCGCGGTGAGGTCACGCACAGACACCGGGGGCACGACCGAAACCTATGCCCCGTAAGGGGATCCACGCGCACCATGCCGCGAACCACCACACTCTGCGAGCACATACGCCCTCGCTCTGAGGAACTGCAGGAGGAACCACATGAACCGACGTGAGCTCGTCAACGCCGTCGCTGCCCAGTCCGGTCTCGAGACGAAGCAGGTCGACGCTGCGCTCCGCGGCTTCACCGACGTCGTGACCGCCGTCGTCTCGAAGGGTGAGCCGGTGGCCATCAGCGGGTTCGCCAAGTTCGCCAAGGTCGAGCGGGCTGCCCGGATGGGCCGCAACCCGCAGACCGGCGAGCCGGTGAAGATCAAGGCCTCCAAGAAGGCCCGGATCACCCCGCTCAAGGGCTTCAAGGATGCGGTCATGACGCCCAGCACGGCCCCCAAGCTCGACAAGGGCGTGTGGCCGCCGGCCCCCGTCGTCAAGAAGGCCGCCCCGGCCAAGAAGGCCCCGGCCGCCAAGGCCGCCCCGGCCAAGAAGGTTGCGCCGGCCAAGAAGGCCGTGGTCGCCAAGAAGGTTGCGCCGGCCAGGAAGGCCGTGGTTGCCAAGAAGGCACCGGCAAAGAAGGCACCGGCCAAGAAGGCCGCGGTTGCCAAGAAGGCCGCTCCGGTCCGCAAGCGCTAGGCGCGAACTACCAGCGTTCGAACGAGGCGGTGCCGGCGGGCACCGCCTCGTTCGCGTCTGGGGACCAGCGATCTCGGGCAGCATGAGACCCATGCAAGGCCATCTGGACCGCGACCCGGACGTCGAGTGAGGCGCCTCGTTCCCCGGGCCGTCGAGCCCAACGACGTCGAATCCGCCTACGCCGACCTGGCCGGCCAGCGGGCCGAGGGCCGGCCCTACGTCGCTGTGAACATGGTCGCCAGCGTCGACGGTGCCATCTCCGTCGAGGGCCGCACCAAGGCGATGTCCAGCGAGGCCGATCGCTTCGTGTTCCACTTCCTGCGATCGCTGGCCGACGTGATCCTCGTCGGCGCCCAGACGGTGCGGGCCGAGAACTACGGGCCGCCCAAGGTGAGTGAGGACCGGCAGGCCGAGCGGGTGGCCCGCGGTCAGGCGCCGGTGCCTCGCATCGCCATCGTGTCCGGCAGCCTCGACCTCGACTGGTCGTCGCGGCTCTTCACCGAGTCGCCGTCACGTCCGTTGGTGCTCACCGTCTCCTCGGCCGACGCGTCGGAGGCCCGTCAGGTGGCCGACGTCGTCGTGGCCGGGAAGGACCGCGTCGACCTGACGGCCGCCCTGGCCCTACTCGGCGAGCAGGGCGTGGGCGTGGTGCTGTGCGAGGGCGGCCCGACCCTCAACGGGGTGCTGGCCGCCGACGACCTGATCGACGAGCTGTGCCTCACCATCGCTCCCGCGCTGGTCGGTGGCGATGTCGGCACCGGCGTGCTCGGCCACACCCACCTCGACGACCTGCTGCCGATGCGCGTCGTGCACGCCTTCGAGGACGAGGGTGACCTCTTCCTGCGCTACCGCCGCACTGCCGCCCGGCCGGCCGACCGGGCGTCGAGGCCGGTGGGCGAGGCGCTGGCCCCGACCGACGACGACACGGTCGAGGTCTTCAACGACATCATGGCCGACCTCGACTACCCGATGATCGTGGTCACGGCCACCGACGGGCACGAGCGCTCGGGTTGCCTGGCCGGGTTCGCGACTCAGGTGTCCATCCACCCGCCCCGCTACATGGTGTGGATCTCGAAGAAGAACCACACCTACAAGGTGGCATGCCGGGCCGACACCTTCGCCGTCCACTTCCCGGCCTCGGGCCAGCACGACCTGGCCGAGCTCTTCGGGTCGGAGACCGGCGACCACGTCGACAAGTTCGCCTCGTGCGAATGGCACGAGGGCCCCGAGGGAGCGGTGATCGTCGACGCCATCCCGCGGTGGTTCGTGGGCCGCATCACCGAGACCTTCGACAGCGGTGACCACGTGGGCTTCCTGCTCCAGCCCCTCGACGGCGAGTGTCGGCCGTGGTCGGGTCAGCTCGGCTTCCAGGAGGTCAAGGGCATCCCGCCTGGGCACCGTGCGTGACGGTCTCCAGCTGACTCAGGGCGGCCAGCACGTCGTCGACCTCGATGCTGAGCAGGCCGGCGTTGGGCTGGTCGCTCTCGGGGTCGCCGGTCCGCCCGGCCCACAGGGCCAGATGCGGGCCGTGCGGGGGTGGCCCCCAGCACGCCGGTGACGTGGGGCCGAACAGCACCACCGAGGGGGTGCCGAGGGCCGAGGCGACGTGGGCCACGCCGGTGTCGCCACACACCACTCGGCCGGCGGCGCCCACGACGGCGAGAAGGTCCAGCAGTTCGGTGCGGCCGGCCAGCACCCGGCGCTTGCCCAGCCCGGCCAGCCCGGCCACCCGCCACGCCAGATCGAGCTCGGACTCGTCACCGGTGACCACGACACGATGCCCCCTCGCCGCCTCTTCCTCGGCCACCACCGCCCAGCGCGACGCCGGCCACCGTCGGGCCATGGTCGAGGCGCCGGGGTGCACGACGGTGGCTCCGGCCATCGGTACGGGCGGGATCACGTCGGGGGTTTCGAGGCGGAAGTCGTCGGGGTCGGCCGGGATGCCGGCTTCGTCGAGCAGGCGGCACCAGCGGACCCGCTCGTGCTCGCCGTCGCGCCACGCCGACCCGCCGGCGATGTCGAAGGCGATGAGTCGCTTGGGTGTCAGTTCGAAGAGCAGGCCGGTGCTCTCCGGACCCCGCCCGTGCAGGTTCACGGCCACCTTGGCCCCGCGGAGCGACCGATCCAGCGGGGTCAGGGGGGCGGTGTCGACGACGCGGTCGACCGCCCGGGTGTGCAGCGCCAGCGGTGCGAGCCACGCTGGCGCGGCCAGGACGATCTCGTCATGGGGAAAGGCCCGACGGATCGCTCGCAGGGCCGGGACAGCAGTCAGGAGGTCGCCGAGCTTCAGCGCTCGCAACACCAGGATCATGGCCAGCTCGTCTCCGTCGGTGCGGCGATCACGAGCTCCTTGATCTCGGCACCGCGTGGTTGGGCGAGGGCGAGGAGGACGCCCGCCGCCACGTCGGCCGGGTCGCACAGCCGGGCATCGGGCCCGGGCTTGTACTGCTCTGCGCGGTCGTCGAAGAACGCCGTCGCCATGCCGCCCGGCGTGAGGAGCGTCACGCCGACCTGGCCCTTGAGCTCCGCCATGAGGGCACGTGTGAACCCCACCACGCCGAACTTGCTGGCGCAATACGCAGTCGCGTGGTCCGCGGCCCGGTGCCCGAGCGTGGAGGTGACCGTCACGATCCGACCATGCGACCGCTGGAGCCACGGCAGCGCGGCCCGCACCACCGCGGCCGTGCCGAGCAGGTTGACGGCCACCACTCGTTCCCACGTCTCGGTCGGAACATCGGCGAGGGCGCCCGGCACATCGATCCCGGCGCACGTGACGACGGCGTCGAGCCCGTGGGCCTCGGCGGCGCGCCGGACGGCCCCCTCGGCGTCCTTCGAGTCGGCCAGATCGACCTCCTCGTAGGCGTGGCCTGCGCTGGGGGGGCGGCGGTCGAGCACGACCGGTGTCCCGCCGCGTTCGGCGACGCCGGCGGCCACGGCGGCGCCCAGTCCGGACGACCCCCCGGTGACGATCACGGTTCCGAGCTCACGAGCCACGGCGCGCCGCCTCCTCGATCAGTCTGGTGGTTGAACGGCCCGGCAGGTACGGGAGGACGACTGCCTGCCCACCCCATTGGGCGACGACCTCTGCCTCGGGCAGGTCGGCGGCGCCGTAGTCGGCGCCCTTGCAGAACACGTCCGGTCGCAAGCGGACCAGTGCCGCTGCGGGGGTGTCCTCGTCGAACACGAACACGGCGTCGACGCAGTCGAGGGCGAGGAGGACGGCGGCCCGGTCGGCGGCGGGCTGGAGCGGCCGGTCGGGGCCCTTCAAGCGACGAACCGATGCGTCCGAGTTGAGGCACACGACCAGGCAGTCGCCCAGGCGACGGGCGCCCAGGAGGGCGGCCACGTGCCCGGCGTGCAGCAGATCGAAGCAGCCACCGGTGGCCACGACCGTGCCGCCCGTCGATCGCACCCGCCGCGCCAGCTCCTCCGCGTCGGTGGTGGCCGGCCAGGCGATCGGGTCGGGGGCAAGGAACGCGGCGGCCCCGCCGGCGCCCACGAACCCCGACGCCCGGATCACCGCGGCCTCGACCGCTTCGGAGAGCACCGCCCCATCGGCCAGGGCAAGGGTGGCGGCGCCGGCGAAGCAGTCGCCCGCCCCGCAGGCGTCGCCGTGCTCGACCTCGGGCGCGGGCACCACGAGCGGCGGGCCGCCGAGCCCGGCCAGGAGGGCACCGCGGGCACCGAGCGTCACCGCCACGCCCCCGGCCTGCCACCGGTCGCGGAGGAGCTCGGCCCGGGCGGCGGCGGCGGCCATGGGCAGGCCGTCGACTTCGGGAACGAGCCGCGCCGCCTCGGCGGCGTTGGGGGTGGCCAGGCGGACGCCGTCGATGGGCGCCGGCCCGCGTGGGTGGGGATCCCACACGATCGGCACCCGGGTCGGGAGGGCCTCGAGCGACGCTCGCAGCTCGGCGTGGGCAGCCAGCCCCCGCCCATAGTCGGCCACCAGCACGGCACCGGCGGCGGCGAGGACTCGCCGCGCCAGATCGGGAAGGGTGCCGATGCGGCCCGGCTCGCCGCCGTGATCCAGGCGGAGCAGCGACTGCCCGGCGGAGCGGATCCGGACCTTCTCCGGGGTGCGACCACCCAAGCCGACATCGCACACCTCGACGCCCACCTTGGCGAGCAGCTCGGCCAGCTCGTGCCCCGGCTCGTCGTCGGCGAGTGCCGTCACCAGGGCGACGTCTCGGCCGCAGGCCGCGAGGAGGGCGGCGGCCAGTCCCGCCCCGCCCGGCCTGGACCGGACGCCTCGGGCGTCGACCACGGGGACGGGCGCGTCGGGGGACACCCGGTTGACGTCGCCGTCGATGTCGCGGTCGATCAGGGCGTCACCCACCACCACGACGACTCGCCGGCTCACCACTCGCTGACCTCGAGCATGGGGGTGGCGACGCCGGCCGCGACGTCAACGGCCGCGCACAGCAGGTGCACGACGACCTGGTGGATCTCCTGGACGGTGGCGGTGTAGGGGGCGTCGACGGCGATGGCGTCCTCGGCGTGCTCGAGCAAGGGGTTCACGGGTTGGCCGGTGAGGGCCCACGTGGTGAGCCCGGCGCACCGTGCCGCGTCCACGGCGGCCAGCACGTTGGGGCTGCGCCCGGACGTCGACAGGGCGACGAGCACATCGCCCGGCCGGCCATGGGCTCGCACCTGGCGGGCGAACACCTCCTCGGGTGGGTAGTCGTTGAGTAGGGCGGTGAGCGCAGAGGTCTCGGCGTGGAGGGCGATGGCGGCGAACGGCGGGCGGTCGTCGCGGTAGCGGCCCACCAGCTCGGACGTGAGGTGCTGGGCCTGCGCGGCGCTCCCGCCGTTGCCGACGGCGAGGAGGCGACCGCCGCTCTGCAACACGGCGGCGAGGTGACGGCCCCACCGGTCGATGTGTTCGACCTCGGCGTCGAGTGCGTCGAGCGGGACGCGCAGCGCGGCCAGGTGCCAGTGGCCGACCGGGAGCGACGTCATGCCGCCACCCGTTCGGCAGCCATCTGCTCGGCCACGTCGAGGGTCTCGGCCGCGATCCGGTCCCAGCCGAACCGCTGGGCCCGGAGGGCGCCGGCCGCCCCCATGGCCAGACGCCGACCCTCGTCCTCGAAGACCGAACGGAGGGCGGCGGCGATGCGAGAGGGGTCGCGAGGCGGCACGTGGAGGCCGGTGCACCCGTCGAGCACGGTCTCGGCCAACCCACCCACGGCCGAGGCGACCACCGGGACACCGCAGGCCATTGCCTCCACCGCCACCAGGCCGAAGGGCTCGTACCACGGGCAGCAGGCCACCGCGTCGGCCGACCGGAGCAGCGCCGGCACCTCTTCACGAGGCAACGCACCCCGAAGGTCGACCCGGTCAGCCACGCCGAGCCGGCGGGCGATTCGCAGGAAGCGTTGGGCCTCGGGATCGCGCGCCAGCAGTGGTGCCGGCGGTCCGCCGGCCACCACCAGCTCCACATCGGGCAGGGCGACCAGGGCGGCGATCACGTTGCCGATGCCCTTGCGCTCGACCAGCCGGCTCACCACAACGACCCGTCGCCCCGATGCTCGGCGGCGATCGGCCTTCCCTGTGGGCCCGAAGAGGCCGAGATCGACGCCGCACGGCACAACGGTGATCCGGTCCGGGTCACCACCCATGGCCACGAGCTCGCGCCGCTCGTCCTCGGAGGTCGCGACGACCCGATCGACCTCACGGGCCAGCCACCGCTCGATGTCGCAGCGCTCCTCCGGGCTGGTGTCGGCCGCGCCCTGGTGACGTCGCTTCACCACGCCGAGGGCGTGGTACGTGTGGGCCACGGGGATGCCCAGGGGGGCGGCGGCCGCCACCGACGCGAGGCCCGACATCCAGAAGTGGGAGTGGACCGCGTCGGGCCTCGCCTCCCGCCACCGGTGTCGCAGCTGGCGACCGAACGCCGGCATGTGGGGGAGCAGGGAGTCCTTGGCCACCGGGGTGGCCGGCCCGGCGTCGATGTGGTCCACCCACACCCGCTCGGCGAAGGGGACCCGCCGGGGGAGCGTCGGATCGTCGCGCCGGGTGTGCACCACGACCTCGGCCCCCAACCGGCCCAGGGCTCGGGCCAGATCGGCCACGTGCACGTTCTGGCCGCCGGCGTCCACGCCGCCGAGCACGGCGAGTGGGCTGGCGTGCTCCGACACCATGCTGATCTTCATGATGCGCTGATCTTCATGATGCGCGTGATGCTCACGACGCCACCTCCGCCAGCAGGTCGTCCCAGTCGGACAGGAACCGATCGAGGCCATACCGCTCGAGGGCGTGCTCGCGGGCTGCCTTGCCACGCGTCGCCGCTTCCTCGGGGTCGGCCATCAGCCGGCGGATGGCGCCGGTCAGCACGTCGAGGCGGTTGGACACCACACCGGCATCGGGCGGCACGGCCTCCGGCACCTCGGTGGTGGCCAGCGCCACGACCGGCATGCCGAGGTGCATCGCCTCCAGGAGCGACAGGCCGAGCGACGTCCACCGGATCGGGTGCACGTAGACCCGCCGCCGGGCCAGCTCGTCGTGCATGCGGTCCTGCGGCAGGTTCTCGTGGGTGGCGACGCGCTCGTCGGCCACACCGCCCACGCCCATGCCGAAGACATCGAGCGGCGCGGCCGCCGACAAGGGCACGAGCAGGTCGGTGCCCGTGACCCGCGCCCGGCGCACCGGCTCGTTGACCACCACGGCGGCCCGCTCGAGCTCGCCCGTGTAGCGGTGGCCGGGATCGACGATGCCGTGCTCGATGATGCGGGTGCGGGTTCTGCCACAGTCCCAGAACAGGGCGTTGGCGTGGGTCACGTGCACCACGGTGAGGTCGCGACGATCGGCGGCCGGATGGCGCAGGTCGTTGATCCGGCCCTGAGGGGCGTTGTGCTCGAGCCACACGGCCGGCACCCGTCGACCCAACCACCGCTCGGCCAGGAGCTCGTCCTCGGGACGTTGCAGGACGACCACGTCGACGTCCTCCTGGCGCAGCTGTTCGGGGGTGCGTTCAACCGCCCGGTTCGGCCACTCCCACGTGCGCGCCCGGCCCCGGCCGTTGGGGCCACGGTGGGGCAGCACGGGCAGCAGGTAGTCGTGGGCGCCCTGGACGAAGGCGGTGGTCCACGAGCCGTGCACATGCCAGAGCAGGATCCTCACGCCGCCAGCACCTCCCGCTCGAGCGCCCGCACGGCGGCGGCCACGACCGTCGGGGTCACCGCTGCCAGGCACGGCTGGCCGAAGATCGGGCAGACCCGGGCCCGGCAGCCGGCGCACGCGATGGTCTGGTCGCCGAGCAGCACGGTCGGCACGCCCCAAGGGCGCCACCGCTCGGCCGGGACGACCGGGGCGAACACCGACACCACCGGCGTGGCCACTGCGGCGGCCAGATGGGCGGGACCGGTGTTGCCGGTCACCACCACCGACGCGCCGGCCAGGACGCCGGCCAGGCCGGCCAGGTCGAGGGTGCCGCCGAGGTCGAGCCCCCGACCCCCGGCCACCTCGGCCGTGAGCGATCGCTCCGCCGGCCCGCCGGTGACGACCACCCGTCGGTCGTCGCTCGCCAGCAGCTCGACCAGGGCCGCCGCCCGCTGGGCCGACCACGCCCGCGCCGGGACGGACGCGCCGGGGTGCACGACCACGTACGGGCCGGCGACTGGCCGCCACGCCGGCAGCGGCTCCCGCACGGCCAACCGCCCGTCGTCGCCCTCGGGGAGGCGGTAGCCGGCGGCGGCGGCCAGCGACAGCGACTGCTCGACCTCGTGAGCGCCCTCGACCGCGTGGTGACGGATGTCGAGCAGCCGGCCAGGGAAGTCGACGCTGGTCGCCGCGACGTTCGGGACGCCGGCCATGCGCAGCAGGAGGGCGAGCGGCAGCGGGCTCTGGTGGAACGAAGTCAGTACGAGTGCCTGGTCGATCCTCCTCGCCGCCACGGCCTCGACGAACCGGTCGATGGCGGTGCGGTCGACGGCGGGGCCGTCGAAGCCGACCCAGGGGGCGTCGAGCTCGATGATGTCGTCGACGTGCGGCAGCAGTTCGGCAGCCGCTCGGCCGGGAGGTCCGCACAGGAACGTGACCCGCCGCGCCGAGGTGGCCACCGCCCGGACAGCCGGGCCGGCCAGCAGGACGTCGCCGGCGTTGTCGAGCCGGGCCACCGCGACATGGGTCATGGCCCCACCCCGATGAGCAGGTCGACGGCTGCCGCCAGTGACGGCACGACCTCGGGCGCGGTCTGCACCTCCTCGGGGCGGGTGAGGGCGGTGGGTACGAGCACGGGCCGGGCGCCAGCGGCGAGGGCGGCGCCGATGTCGGCACCGATGTCGCCCACCACCGCGCACCGGCCGGGCTCGACCCCCAGCGCGGCCGCCGCCTTCAGCACCATGCCGGGCTCGGGCTTGCGGCAGTCGCAGCCCTCCTCGGCGCCATGGGGGCAGACCAGCACGGCATCGAATGGGCCGAGCAGCTCGGCCACGCGCTCGTTGACGGCGTCGACCTGGCTCGGGGTCAGCAGGCCGCGGGCCACGCCGCTCTGATTGGACACCACAGCCAGGCGCACGCCCGCCGCCCGGAGCCGGTCGAGCGCCTCTCGGGCTCCCGGCATCGGGGTGACCAACGCCGGGTCGCCGTTGTAGGGAACGTCGTTCACGAGCGTCCCGTCCCGGTCGAACAGCACGGCGTCGACGGCAGCGGTCGGAGGCTGATCGGCCAGTCGCAGGGCCCGCCGGAAGCCGGTGACCCAGTGCCAAACGGCGACGGGGGGGAGCACGGCCGAGGTGACGACCATGGCGACGACCTCGCCCGGCGTTCGGGGGCCGGGTGCGATGCGGCGCCAGGCCAGCTCGCCCGTGCCGAGG
>JAOBWJ010000249.1 GCA_025463335.1 Acidimicrobiales bacterium | reverse complement strand
TCGTGGCGCACGCGGGCGAGGAAGGCCGCCGCGTAGGCGCCGTCGATGGCGCGGTGGTCGAACGCCAGCGACAGGTTGCCCACCGGGTGGATGGCGATGCGCCAGTCGCCGTCGTCACCGGGCACGGCCACCGGGCGCATGCGGATGCCGTCGGTGGAGAGGATCGCCACCTGCGGGTGGTTGATGATCGGCGCCGCCGACACGGTGCCGTAGCTGCCGACGTTGGTGACCGTGAACGTGCCGCCCTCGAGGTCGGCCATCGCCAGCTTCCCCGACCTGGCCCGCGTGGCGGCGTCGTCGATGCGGCTGGCCAGGGCTCGGAGACGGAGATCCCCGGCGTCGTGCACGACCGGGACCACGAGGCCCTCGAAGGCGAGGTCGACGGCCACCCCGAGGTGAACGGCGCGCGACACCCGAAGACCCTCGTCGGTGGTGGTGGCGTTCACGTGCGGGAACTGACGGGCGGCTTCGACCACGGCCCGGGCCACGAACGGCAGGTAGGTGAGCCCGGCGGCGCGGCGCACCCGGTCGACCGCCGACCAATCGATCTCGACGACCAACAGGGCGTGGGCGGCGGTGTCGAGCGAGTGACGCAGGTGGGCGGCCGTGCGCTTGCGGATGGTGCTGAACGGCACCAGGTCGCCCTCGGGGGTGGGTGGTTCCGGCGGTGCGGGTGGTGGGGTGGGGGCCACCAGTGGCACCTCCCTCGCCGCGATGCGGGCGAGGACCGCGCCGCGGTCGACGACGCCCCCCCGGCGGAACTCGACACCGTCGCTCGCTCTGGCCATCGCGTGCCTTTCGCTGCGCGCAAACGGTACCCATTCCGACCCTGGCCCGTTCTTGGCGCGTTCTTGACGCGTTCTTGACGCCTCGACGGCCATTTTGACGTCGGCTTGACGTGGGAAGGGCGAACACTGGCGAGTGGATGTCTGAGACCTCGCTGACCCCCCCGAATCGACCGCACGGATGATGACGTTCGCCAAGCGCTTCCTGATCGGCAAACCCCTCGCCACGTCCGAGCAGGACCATCAGCGGTTGCCGAAATCCATCGCCCTGGCGACCTTCTCCTCGGACGCCATCTCCTCCACGGCCTACGCGACGGAGGAGATCCTCTTCGTCATCGCCGTCGGCGGATCGAGCTTGACCCTTGGCCTGTCGAAGCTGGTGCCGATCGCCATCGTGGTGGCGGTCCTCCTGGCCATCGTGTCGTTCTCGTACCGCCAGACGATCTTCGCCTACCCGAGCGGCGGCGGCTCCTACATCGTGAGCCGGGAGAACCTCGGTGAGATCCCGTCGTTGGTCGCGGGTTCCTCGCTGCTCGTCGATTACACGCTCACGGTCGCCGTCTCCATCTCCTCGGGCGTGGCCGCGGTGATCTCGATACCGAGCCTGCGGTACCTCGAGCACGAACGGGTGCTGCTGTGCCTGGGTCTCGTGGTCCTGGTGACGGTGGCCAACCTGCGGGGCATCAAGGAATCGGGTCGGATGTTCGCGGTCCCGACCTACGTGTACATCGTCTCGCTCGGCGGTCTCATCATCTACGGCCTGGCCCGGGCCTACTTCGGCCACATCACCCCCGTGCCGTTCGACCCGGCGGCCGCCGCGGACGTGCAACAGATCACCGGCGGCGGGCTGGGCATCTTCCTCCTCCTGCGGGGCTTCTCGTCGGGCGCCGTGGCCCTGTCGGGCGTCGAGGCCATCTCCAACGGCGTGCCGGCGTTCCAGAAGCCGGAGGCCAAGAACGCGGCGACGACGCTCACGTGGATGGCGGCGATCCTGGGGTCGCTGTTCCTGGGCGTGTCCGTGCTGGCCCACCACCTCCACCCGTATCCGAGCCACAACGAGACGATCATCTCCCAGATGTCGCGCGTCCTCGTGGGCACGGGCGTCTTCTACTGGGTGCTCCAGATCGCCACCGTGCTGATCCTGACGTTGGCGGCCAACACGGCCTACGCCGACTTCCCCCGGCTGTCGTCGATCATCGCCGAGGACGGCTACCTGCCCCGACAGTTCGCCAACCGGGGCGACCGGCTGGTGTTCTCCAACGGCGTCATCTTCCTGGCCGGTGCCGCCGGCGTCCTCATCGTCATCTTCGGTGGCCTCACCTCGGCCCTGATCCCGCTCTATGCCATCGGCGTGTTCACGTCGTTCACGCTGAGCCAGACCGGCATGGTCGTCCACCACTTCCGCGAGAGGGAACCGAACTGGCGCTTCGGTGCCGTGATCAACGGTGTCGGGGCGGTCGCGACGCTGATCGTCACGCTCATCGTCGCCATCACCAAGTTCTCCAAGGGCGCCTGGGTGCCGATCGTGGTGGTGCCCCTGATCATCCTGCTGTTCAAGGCCATCAAGCGGCACTACCAGGCCGTCGGTGCGGCCCTCGTCGTCACCCCCGAGGACGTGCCACCCCCGCCGCACCACCACACGTTCGTGGTGCTGGTGGCCCGGGTCCACCGAGGCGTGATCGAAGCCATCAACTACGCCGTGTCGCTGCGGCCCGAGCACGTCGTGGCCCTCCACATCTCCGATGGCCAGGGCGACCACGAGCGCATACACCGAGAATGGGAGGAGTACGGGTTCGAGATCCCGCTCGAGATCCTCGACTCGCCCTACCGGGAGCTGGTGGCCCCGATCGAGCGCCACCTCGACGAGCTCGACCGGCGGTGGCAACCCGACCGCACCACGGTGCTGATCCCCGAGTTCGTCGTCGGTGTCCGGAGCATCTCCAACATCCTCCACGGCCAGAGCGGCCTCGGGCTGAAGCTGGCGCTCCTCAGCCGGCCCAACACCATCGTGGCGTCGGTGCCCTTCCACGTCGGCGCACCGCACGACGGCAAGGTCCAAGACGTTGCCCCGCACGGAAACGGCCGCACGGCGCCCACCCACGAGCTGGCCCGGGCACGCCGCGAGAAGCGCTTCGTGGGGGTCGACGGCGGCGCCGTGCGCATCGCCGACGCACCCCTCCGGGTGCCCACGGTGCTCACCGGCGAGGTCACGGGGATGACCGTGGTGCCCAAGGCGGGCAGTCCGTGGTTGGAGGTCACGATCGACGACGGCAGCGGTAGCGCCGTGCTGATCTTCACCGGCCGCAGGCGGGTGCCCGGCATCAATCCCGGTCGGGCCATCACCATCGAGGGCGTAGCCCGTGACGAGCACAACCGGCTCACCATCCTCAACCCGCGTTACTCCCTGGTGGAATAGGTGATGCCGGCCACGGACCGCACACTCCTCGGCGTCTCCGTCGGCGGCATGGTCGCCTTGGCCGTTGCCGGGCTGCTGGTGCCGCTCCGTGACGTCATCGACAGCGCCAACGTGGCCCTCCTGCTGGCCGTGGTCGTGGTCATGGCCGCCGGCTTCGGCGGGCGTCTCGCTGGCGGTGTCACCGCCCTGCTCGCGGCGGTGGCCTTCGACTTCGCCCACACGCAACCGTACGGTTCGCTCAAGATCGCCAACGTGGAAGACCTCCTCGCCGCCGCCCTGCTGTGCGTGGTCGGGTTGCTGGCCGGCGAGCTGTCCGATCGGCTGCAGCGCGTCCGCCAGCGCCGGTCGCAGCTGGGCGAGCTGCAGCGGCTCCGCCGGGTGGCGTCCCGGGCGACGTCGGGCGACTCCTCCGAGGACCTCACCCTCCAGGTAGGGGCCGAGCTGCTGGAGTGCCTGGGCCTACGGGACTGCTGGTACGAGCCGGCACCGTTCCTTGCCGAGTTGCCCCGGCTCGAGCCCGACGGCAGCCTCAGCACCCGCACCTACCGGTGGGCGGCCGGCGGCTTCGAGTTGCCGCGGGACGGGGTGTCGATGCCGGTCTGGGCCAGCGGCCGGCTCCTCGGCCGGTTCGTCCTGGCGCCCACGGCGGGCACGGGTGTCGCCATCGAACGCCGCCTGGTGGCGTTGGCCCTGGTCGACCAGCTGGCCGTGATCCTGACGGTGCGGGCGGCCTAGTAGTCCTGTCGGCTGCGTCGCGGAACAATTGCCCGGGCGTCCGGGTTGCGCGCGTCATGCGCATCGGTCTGATCGGGGCCGGCAACATCGGCAGCACCATCGCTCGCCTCGCCGTCGACCACGGCCACGAGGTGGTCGTCAGCAACTCGCGTGGGCCCGAGACGCTCGCCGGGCTGGTGGACGACCTGGGGGAGCGGGCGTCGGCGGGGACGACGGCCGAGGCGGCGGCGGCGGACGTCGTGGTGGTGGCGATCCCGCTGCGCGCCTACCGCAACGTGCCGGTCGCCGAGCTCGCGGGCAAGACCGTCATCGACGCCAACAACTACTACCCCGAGCGCGGCGGTCACTTCGTCGAGCTCGACGACGGGAGCACGACGAGCAGCGGCCTCCTGGCCGAGCACCTGCCGACCTCGCACGTGGTCAAGGCGTTCAACACCATGTACTTCGAGGATCTGGCCCAGGACGGCCGACCGACCGGGAGCGACGGCCGCCGGGCGATCCCCATCGCGGGAGACGACGCCGAGGCCAAGCGGACGGTGGCCGGGCTGATCGACGAGTTCGGCTACGACGCCGTTGATGCCGGCCCGTTGGCCGAAGGTCGGCGGTTCGAGCCGGGGACACCCGCCTACGGCCCCCGCTTGGATGCCGGGGAGCTGCGGGCGGCGCTGGCGGCTGCGGATCGGCCGTCTTGACGCGAACTTCACGCTGAACCGCAACACCTTCACGACGGCTTGACGGGGACCGGGCGTCTACTGGACGCAGTGACTTCCACCCTCGGGCGTCCGCCCGCCCCCCTCCCAGCCGAACCCGCCGTACCGCTGCCGCCCGACTCGTCGCGCTATCGCCTGAAGCGCAAGCTGCTGGGCCCGCCGCTCAACACCGAGGACCTGGAGCACGAGCGGCTGGGTCGGCCCACCGCCCTGGCCGTGTTCGCTTCGGACAACCTCTCGTCGTCGGCGTACGCCACCGAGGAGATCCTCCGGGTGCTGGTGCCGGTGATCGGTGTGGCCGCCTTCGCCCTGGTCGTGCCGATCACCATCGCCATGCTGGTGGTGCTGGCGTTCCTGATCCTGTCGTACCGGGAGACGATCAAGGCCTATCCGACGGCCGGCGGCGCCTACATGGTGACCCGCGACAACTTCGGGATCATGCCGGCCCAGATCGCCGGCGTCTCGCTGCTCACCGACTACATCCTCACCGTCGCCGTGTCGGTGGCGGCCGGTACCGCCGCGCTGGTGTCGGCGGCGCCGGCCCTGAAGCCATACACCGTCGAGATCTCGGTGGCCTTCATCGTGGTCATCGCCTACGGCAACCTGCGCGGGGTCAAGGAGTCGGGCCGGGTCTTCGCCGTGCCGACCTTCTTCTTCATCGTCAACATGATCCTCCTCATCGGTCTCGGGGTGTTCCGGATGGTGTCGGGCGGTCTGCCCCAGGCGGCCCAGCACCAGGAAGGCCTGATGAAGTTCGGCTCTGCCGGTGACGGTCTGCTTCTCGGCGCCGGTCTCTACGTCGTGCTCCACGCGTTCGCATCGGGTGGCGCGGCAGTGACCGGCGTCGAGGCCATCTCCAACGGCGTGCCCGCCTTTCGCAAGCCCGAGTGGAAGAACGCCCGCTCGACGCTGGTCGTCATGGGCTCGTTGCTCGGCGCCATGTTCCTGGGCCTGTCCGTGCTGGCCGCCAAGGTCCACGCCGCGCCATTCGCCGAGGGCACCCCGACGGTCATCTCCCAGGTCGGCAAGCTCGTCTACGGCAGCAGCCTCGCGGGCCACACGCTCTTCTACGCCCTGCAAGCCGGCACCATGCTCATCCTGGTCTTGGCCGCCAACACCAGCTTCGCCGACTTCCCGCGGCTGGCCAGCTTCCACGCAGGCGACAACTTCATGCCCCGCCAGCTCACCAAGCGCGGCCACCGGTTGGTGTTCTCCAACGGCATCATCTTCCTGGCCGCCGCCGCAGTGGTGCTGGTGATCGTCACCCAGGCCAAGGTCGACCGGCTGATCCCGCTCTACGCCATCGGCGTGTTCACGTCGTTCACGCTCTCGCAGGCGGGCATGGCCAAGCACCACTTGACCCACCGCGAGCCGAAGTGGCGGTCCGGCCTGTTCGTGAACGGCGTGGGCGCGATCCTGTCGCTGATCGTCGACCTCATCATCGCCGTCACCAAGTTCACCCACGGCGCCTGGGTGATCGTGATCCTCGTGCCGGTCATGGTCTACGTCCTCGCCCGGCTGAACCGGCGCTACGAGGAGGAGGCCGAGGCGCTGGCGACCGATGTGCCGCTCGCGGCCACCGCACCGGTGCTGCGCCGTCATGTCGTGCTGGTGTTCGTCGACACCCTCGACCTGGCTGCCGCTCGGGCCATCCAGTACGCCCGGACGCTGCACCCCAGCGACCTGCGGGCCGTGCACTTCGCCCTCGACCTCCACCACGCCGAAGACCTGGCGGCGTCGTGGCGCCAGCTCGGGTTGTCGGGCATCCCGCTCGAGATCGTCGAGTGTCCCGATCGCCGCCTCACCAAGGCGGCGGTCGAGACGGTGGCCCTCGACCTGGCCGATGGCGAGACCGAGGTCAGCGTCCTGCTGCCCGACCGCAAGTACAGGGGGGTGTGGGGGAGGCTCCTCCATGACCGCACCGCCGATGGCATCGAGCGCGAAGTCTCCAAGCTGGCCCACGCCAACGTCACCACCGTCCCCTTCCACCTCGATGGGCGTCGGGGCGAGCCGGTGCCGGCGCTGGCGCCGTTCGTCGCGACCCCTGCCGACGAGCGTGGCGAGGTCCACACCAACGGCAACGCGCCGCGGCCGTCGCCCGACGAGCGGATCGCCATCGCCCAGGTGCAGTGGCGCCAACGGGTGTGCGTCGAGGGTCGGATCCGATCGATGCGGATCCTCCCGCTGGCCGACGTGCCCAGCCTCGAGTGCGTGCTCACCGACGGGACGGGCTCGCTGTCGGTCATCTTCCACGGTCGGCGGGAGATCCCGGGCATCGCGGTCGGGACCCGCCTGCAGGTCCGCGGCACGGCGATCGACCATCACGGGCGGCTCGCCATCCTGAACCCGGGCTACACGTTGGTGGCGAGAGATGGTTAGGTAGCAGCGATGGCGCGTGGGACGCTCCGCATCTATCTCGGTGCGGCGCCTGGCGTGGGCAAGACCTTCGCCATGCTCAGCGAGGGCCAGCGAGCGCACGAGCGCGGCAAGGACGTGGTGGTCGCCTACGTGGAGACCCACGGCCGGCAGCGCACGGCGGACCAGGCCGACGGGCTCGAGCAGGTGCCCCGGCGCACGATGGAGCATCGGGGGACCACGTTCGAGGAGATGGACGTGGATGCCGTGCTCGCTCGGCATCCCGAGATCGCTCTGGTCGACGAGCTGGCCCACACCAACGTGCCCGGCAGCCGCAACGAGAAGCGGTGGGAGGACGTCGACGAGCTGCTGACGGCGGGAATCCACGTCATCTCCACCGTGAACATCCAGCACCTCGAATCGCTCAACGACGTGGTGGAGGGCATCACCGGCGTCCGCCAGCAGGAGACGGTGCCCGACGGCGTGGTCCGGGCGGCCGACCAGATCGAGCTCGTCGACATGACGCCGGAGGCCCTGCGCCGGCGCATGGCCCACGGCAACATCTACGCCGCCGAGAAGATCGACGCCGCCCTCGGCAACTACTTCCGGCCCGGCAACCTGACCGCCCTCCGAGAACTGGCCCTGCTTTGGGTGGCCGACCGGGTGGAGGAGTCCCTCCAGGACTACCGGGAGCGCCACGGCATCGTGACCCCCTGGGAGACGCGTGAGCGCGTCGTCGTCGCGCTCACCGGAGCTCCGGGGGGTGAGGTCCTGGTGCGGCGGGCGGCTCGGATCGCCAGTCGGACGAAGGCCGACCTGGTCGGGCTTCACGTGCGCAGCGACGACGGGCTCACCGCCGAGGACGATGGCGCGCTCGCCGACCATCGGCGGCTGCTGGAGACGCTGGGCGGCACCTACCGAGAGGTGGTGGGGGGCGATGTGGCCGCCACCCTCGTGCACGCTGCACGGGCCGAGCACGCCACGCAGCTCGTCCTCGGTGCCAGTCAACGGTCTCGGTGGATCGAGCTGACCCGCGGCTCGGTCGTCACCGCCGTCGTGCGCCAGGTCGGTCGATCCTTCGACGTGCACATCATCTCCTCGGGCGAGGAGTCGGGAGAGCCCCTGCTCCCGCACGTACGGCGCCGTCTCTCGCCGCTGCCCCGCCGCCGTCGCCTGGCCGCATTGGCCTTGGCGGTTCTGGGACTGCCGCTGCTCACGGTGGTGCTCGAGCCGATGCGCTTCGACCTCGGCTTCACCACCGTGACGCTGGCCTTCCTGCTCGGCGTGGTGCTGGTAGCCACCATCGGCGGCGCCATCCCCGCCGTCATTGCCGCCGTCACCGCGCTCGGTCTCCTCAACTGGTTCTTCGCCGATCCGGTGCGCACGTTCATCGTCTCCAACACCCACGATGCGTTCGCGCTCGGGACCTTCCTGGTCGTGGCCGGCGTGATCTCGGTGTTGGTGGACATGGCGGCTCGCCGTCAGGCGGCGGCCGGGCGGGCGGAGAGCGAGGCGCGGGCCCTCGCCACCATGGCCGGGTCCCTCCTTCGCGAGGGTGACCCCCTGCCGCTCCTGCTGGCCAACGTGGTCGAGCTGTTCGACCTGCGCGGGGCGGCGGTCGTCCCGGTCGAGGGAGGACCGGCCATCGCCGTCGCCGGTGAGCGGCCACCCTCGTCGGCTGCCGAGGCCCTCGTCTCGCTGGCCCTGGGCGGGAGCATGCAGCTGTGGGTGAGCGGCGACCTGCTCTCGGGGCCTGATCGCCGGATCCTGGCGGCGTTCGCCGACCAGCTGGCGCTCGCCCTCGAGAGTCGGCGCCTGCAGGGTGAGGCGGCCACGGCGTCGGCCCTCTCGCAGGCGAACGAGCTGCGCAGCGCTCTCCTGGCCGCCGTCAGTCACGACCTGCGCACCCCGCTGGCGTCGATCAAGACGGCGTCGTCGAGCCTGCTGTCGAAGGTGACGTTCGAGCCCGACGCCCACCGGGCTCTCCTGGAGACGATCGACGCCGAGGCCGACCGCCTCAACGACCTCGTCGGCAACCTGCTCGACATGAGTCGCATCCAGGCCGGTGCCCTGGTCGTGAAGATCCAACCGATCGGAGTGGAGGAGGTGCTCGGTGGCGCGCTGGTCGGGATCGCCGAGCGAGAGCACCCGCTCCGCATCGACGTGCCCGAGACCGTGCCCCGTGTCCTGGCCGACCCCGCGCTTCTGGAGCGTGGGCTTGCGAACGTGGTCGACAACGCCGTGGCGTGGTCGCCGGCTGGCGAACCGGTGCGGATCGAGGCCGGGTCGGTGGGCGATCGCGTCCACATCCGGGTTGTGGACCGTGGCCCTGGGATCCCGGTCGACGCCCGGGAGCGGGTGTTCCAGCCCTTCCAGCGCCTCGGTGACAGCCCGAACGGGACGGGGGTTGGGCTGGGCCTGGCCGTGGCGCGGGGCTTCGTCGATGCCATGGGCGGCGATCTGACCATCGACGACACGCCGGGCGGCGGCACCACCATGACGGTGAACCTGCCGGCGGTGATCGAATGACCCGCCTCCTGCTCATCGACGACGAGCAGCGCTTCGCCCGCGCCCTCGCCATCAGTCTGCGGCCTCATGGCTACGAGGTCGATGTGGCCACCACCGGCGAGGAGGGGCTGGCCCTGGCCGCGTCGACGCACCCCGACGTGGTGGTCCTCGACCTCGGCCTCCCTGGTCTCGACGGCCTCGAGGTGCTCGAAGGGCTGCGGGCATGGACCCGGGTTCCGGTGGTCGTGCTGTCGGCCCGTCACAGCGAGCCGTCGAAGGTCGAGGCGCTGGACGCCGGTGCCGACGACTACGTGACCAAGCCGTTCGGCATGGAGGAGCTGTTGGCCCGTCTCCGGGCCGCCCAGCGCCGTGGCGCCGGCGGCGCGCCGGAGGAGGGCGTGGTGGAGACCAAACACTTCAGCCTCGACCTGTCGGCCAAGCGGGCGATGGTCGACGGTGAGGTGGTCCGGTTGACCCCCAAGGAGTGGCAGGTGGTGACCATGCTCGTGCGCAATCCCGGAAAGCTGGTGGCTCAGCGCCAGCTCCTGCAAGAGGTGTGGGGCCCGCAGTACGAGACCGAGACGGACTACCTGCGCGTGTTCCTGGCGAGCATCCGCCGCAAGCTGGAGCCGGTGTCGGGCCGGCCGCGGTACTTCATCACCGAGCCCGGCATGGGCTACCGGTTCGAGCCGTGAGGTCGTCGGAGCGGTCGCTGTTCGCCACGAGCATCGGTGGCCTGACTTCGCTGGCGGTGGCTGGGCTGCTGGTCCCGGTGCGCGACGCGATCCACAACGCCAACGTCGCCCTCGCCCTGGCGGTCGTGGTCGTCGCCGCCGCCGCGGCGGGGGGTCGCCGGGCGGGTGTCGTCACGGCCGGTGTCGCCGCCCTGTCGTTCGACTTCCTCCACACCCAGCCGTATCAGTCGCTCAAGATCGCCGGACCGGACGACGTGCTGACCACGGCGTTGCTCGTCGTGCTCGGCGTCCTGGCCGGCGAGGTGGCCGAGCGGCTGCACCAGGCTCGTCAGCGCCGCTCGGAGATCGGCGAGCTCCAGCGTCTGCGGCGGGTGACCGACCGGGCGTCGTTCGGCGACACGTCAGAGGATCTGACCCTCCAGGTGTCAGCCGAGCTGCTCGACGCGCTCCATCTCCGCGAGTGCTGGTACGAACCGGCGCCGTTCCTGGGCGACCTGCCCGTCATCGAGCCCGACGGCACCATTGCCGACCGCGTGCACCGCTGGGCGGCGGGCGGCTTCGAGCTGCCACGCGACGGCGCGTCCATTCTGCTGTGGTCGGCCGGCCGGCTCGTCGGGCGGTTCGTGGCGACCCCCACGGCCGGCGTGGGCGTGCCCGTGGAGCGGCGGGTCGTGGCCGTCACCCTGGTCGAGCAGCTCGGGCTCGTCCTCGCCCTGCGCGCCGCCTGACAAGAAACCAGGCCATAGCTATTCCGAAAGCTCGCGGCGGGGAGTGCCATGCTTGACCTCTACGCCTGACCCCGCCCTCCTGCCACTGTCTTCAGGGGAAACTCACGTGCGTCCCGGCTTCCTTCACGTTCCGGCAAGGGTGCGCGCGGGTTTGTCGCCCGCCCAGCCCTTCAGGACCCAGCGCGCCACGTTGCGCTCGTCGGCCACCCGGCCTCCGTAGACGAGCACACCCCGCCGGCCGTCGACGGCGAGGACGACCGACTGGAACGTGTCGTCCGACTCGTGCACGTAGGCCGGGCGCCCGGCCAACTGGGCGACCGCCCCACCGGCGATGGGGACGTCGCGGCGGAGCCGACCGGCCAGCGCCGCCACGCGGTCGTCCATGGCGCGTTTCCACTCGAGCGACACCACGACCAACCGAGGTCCGCCGGCGGGCGTGTCGACGCGGTGCAGCTCGACCCCCGTCGCCCCGGCGTCCTCCCGGTACTGGCGGCGGAAGGCCGCCGGCTCGCCCCGCTCGACCCCGGCGTCCTCGTAACCCAGAGGCAGGGTGAGGTGGTTCAGCGGCGGCCGGCTGGGCCCACACGCGGCGAGCACGAGCACGAGCAGAGCGAGCCGCCACCTCATGCTGTCAAGGTCATGGTGTGAAGGTCATGGTGTGAACGGTTCGTAGGGGAAGTCGTCGGTGACCGTGGGTCGGAAGCCCAGGTCGAGCAGCTCGATCTTGTCGCTGCGCCGGCTCTTGCGCATGGCAAGGCCGATGGGGCTGCTCGGATCCTTGACGGCGGCGGGAACGTCTTCGGGGTCCAGGTGGCGGCGCAGGGCGAGGAACGCCACCCCGGCCTCGATGCCGGCGGCTTGATACGCGGCGGCCAGCGTGGGCGCCGCCCGCCACCCGACGCTGTGCCATCGGGCGCGGGACCGGGCGTTGCGGGGCCCCGACCCGAGGGCGGCGTCGAGTCGCGCCACGTGGCGCGCCGTCTGATCGGCGAGGTAGGCGGCGAGCTGAGCGGGGAGGCCCCTGAGGTGGGGCTTGGCCGTCCGGTCGTCGGTCAGCATCTGGCGCTGCCAGGCCACCCGCATGCGCTCGCACGTGCGCTTCTGGGAGACGGCAACGAGGGCGGCGGTCACGTTGTCCCGTGAGATGGTGCCGCTGTGGTCGAGGCACCGCAGGTAGGGGCCGGCGACGAGCAGGCGGTGCGCGGCCCCGGCGCGGTCCGTGAAGGTGAGCGCGAGGTCGACCGGGATGCCGTTGAGCTTGGTGGTGGTGTGATCCTCCATGGCGCCCCACCAGTGTTGCCTCTGTTCGCCAACGAACGCAGCCCGTACATCGATCGCCGCGCAACGTGAGGAAACGTGACGTGTCGGTCAGTTGAGCCGCCGCCGGGCGTGCGCCAGCTGGCGGAGCAGGAACACCGGCGAGTCGGTCGGCAGGGCGACGCCCTCGTAGCCGTCGTCGATCCTCCGGTTGAGCTCGTTGATCAGATCGGCCAGGTGGGCCGTGTCGGTGGGCGTTCGCACCACCTGATCGTGCGGCTCGACGCCCGATCGGACCAGTGGCAGGAACGCCGCTGTCCGCATGATTCAGGCCAAGAGGCCGGGGGTTCGACGACCGCTACTCGGTGAGCGGTCGTAGCGCCGGCGCCGCCGGGAGGGCCCACCGCTTCCCCGACTCAGACACGAGCAGGATCACCACCACGGCCAGCGGCACCATCCCGGCCAGGGCGATGTAGCCCAACCCGTCGTTCCACACCGGGTCGAAGCCGTCGCCGCTCGCCTGCACGGCCGCCACGAGCAGGAAGGGGAGCACCCACAGGGCGGCGACCAGCCAGCGCAACCCGCGGAACTGGTCGGCCCGGCGGGCGTCGGTCGGACGGGCCCGAGCCTCGATGGCCTCGAGCAGCGCCCACAGGGTGATGCCGGCGACGACCATGGCCAGCACGAGCAGGACGAGGTGCGCGCCCGACACCGGGTCGAACACCAGGTGCTGGGCGACGTTCCGGCGGACGCCTTCGGCCTCGCTCAGCACGGCGCCGCTGATCGGGTCCACCCGTTGCAGGTGGTAGGGGAGCGAGACCTCGGCCACGCTCAGCACGGCCGCCACGCATGCCAGGAGGGCCGGGACCCGGAGCGAGAGGCGGCGGGCCCCCTCGGCCACGAGGAGCCAGCCGACGGGGTCGAGCAGCAGGTCGAAACGGTCGACCCGGAGGTCGACGCCGACGATCGCCACGCCGACGGCCATGAGCGGGAGGGGCCGCATGACGCGCAGGGTACCGACGCCGGCCGTCGGCTGTCTGCCATGGTTCGGGACCTACGCTGCCGCGGGTCGAAGGGGGACGGCATGCTCGATGAACGGATCGTGGGGGCGACGATCGTCGACGGGACCGGGGGGCCGGCCCGGCGGGGCGACCTCGGCATCCGCGACGGGCGAGTGGTGCCGGCCGGTGACGAGCCGGCCCGGGTGACGATCGACGGCGACGGGCTGGTGGCCTGTCCCGGGGTCATCGACCTGCACACCCACTACGACGCTCAGTTGTTCTGGGACCCGGCGGCGTCGCCGTCGAACGTGCACGGCGTCACCACCGTCATCGGCGGCAACTGCAGCTTCGCCCTGGCGCCCATCCACGCGGCCGACGCCGACTACACCCGGCGGATGATGGCGAAGGTCGAGGGCATGCCGTTGGCGGCGCTCGAGCAGGGCGTGCCCTGGCGGTGGGAGAGCGTGGGGCAGTTCCTCGATGCCCTCGACGGTCGGGTGGGCGTGAACGCCGGCTTCCTCGTCGGGCACTCGGCCTTGCGCCGCTATGTGCTCGGGGCCGAGGCCAACGAGCGGGTCGCCACCGCGACGGAGCTCGAGGCCCTGGCGGCGCTGCTGGGTGAAGGGCTGGCCGCCGGTGGCCTGGGCTTCTCGACCGACATCTCGACGTACCACAGCGACAGCGAGGGCCGACCGGTGCCGGCTCGCGGCGCCGACGACCACGAGGTCCTGGCCCTGTGCGCCGAGACCGGCCGCCACCCGGGCACCACGCTGGCCGGCATCTTCACCGGCGGGAGCGAGGGGTTCAGCCAGGCCGAGATCGAGCTTCTCTCGGCCATGTCGGTGGTGGCCGACCGGCCGCTGAACTGGAACGTGCTCACCGTCGACGCCCGCAACCCCGAGCGGATCGACCGGCAGCTGGCCGTGTCTCGCCGGGCCCGTCAGCTGGGTGGGCGGGTGGTGGCGCTCACCATGCCCGTGATCGTCCCCATGAACATGAGCTTCCTGAACTACTGCGCGTTCAACCTGATGCCGGGGTGGGGGCCGATCCTCAACGCGCCGGTGCCCGAGCGCATCGAACGGCTCCGGGACGAGGCCACCCGGCGGATGATGGTGGCCCGGGCCGACAGCGAGGAGGCCGGCATGTTCCGCCGGCTGGCCGACTTCGGCGGCTATGTCATCGGCGACACCTACAGCGAGGTCAACCGCGGGCTGCAGGGCCGCGTGGTGCGCGACATCGCCGCCGAGCGCGATGCCGACGCCTTCGACACGTTGGTCGACATCGTCATCGCCGATGATCTCCGCACCGTGCTGTGGCCCTCCGCCCCCGACGACGACGATGCCCACTGGGCGTTGCGGGCCGAGCTGTGGAAGGACCCCGATGTGCTGCTCGGCGGCAGCGACGCCGGTGCCCACCTCGACCGCATGTGCGGCGGTTCGTATCCCACGCAGTTCCTGGCCGACGTGCTCCGGGGTCGGCAGCTCGTCTCTCTCGAGCGGGCCGTGCACCAGCTCACCCAGGCCCCGGCCCGGCTCATCGGCCTGCGCGACCGGGGCGTCATCACTGACGGTGCCCACGCCGACCTGCTGCTGTTCGACCCCGCCACCGTGGGCGCTGGCCCGGCCACGCTCGTCGACGACCTGCCGGGCGGGTCGGTGCGCATGACCGCCGCGTCCACCGGCGTGGTCCGGGTGCTGGTCAACGGCGTAGCCACCGTCGTCGACGGCCGGCCCACTGGCGAGGTACCGGGCACGGTCCTGCGCTCGGGCCGCGACACGGAGACGGTCACCGCTCGGTAACGCTTGACTTCAACCGCGCTTCAAGTGTGAAGCTCCGCCCATGCAGATGGACTTCACCCACTGGATGGCCCTCGAGAGCGCCGCCAACCACAACGCGGCGATGACCACTCAGATGACCGAGCGCTTCTCCGCCCCTGGCGCCACCCTGGTGAAGCTGTTCGGCCGGCCGGCTCGGGAAGAGGCCGAGTTCGGGGCCCGGGCCAGCCGGGTGGCCGAGATCGGTGTGCGCACGGCCATGGGCCAGCAGGTCTTCCTCACCGCCCTGGCCCTGGTGTCGGCCCTCGCCCTCGCCCTGGTGTACGGCGTCGGTGGGTGGCTCGCCGTGCGCAACCGGCTCGAGCCGGGCACCGTCGTCACCCTCGCCCTCCTGCTCACCCGGCTCTACGCCCCGCTCACCGCGCTGGCCTCGGCCCGGGTTGATGCCATGTCCGCGCTGGTCAGCTTCGAGCGGGTGTTCGAAGTGCTCGACCTGCCCCCGTTCATCACCGAGAAGCCCGACGCGGTCGTGCTGCCCGAGGGTCCTGTCACCGTCGAGTTCGACGACGTGCGCTTCGGCTACCCGGCGGCCGACAAGGTGTCGCTCGCCTCGTTGGAAGAGGTGGCCACGCTCGACACCCGGGGCGGGGCCGAGGTGCTCCACGGCGTGTCGTTCCGGGTCGAGCCCGGTCAGGTGGTGGCGTTGGTCGGCACCTCGGGGAGCGGCAAGTCGACCATCGCCTCGTTGGTGCCCCGCCTCTACGACGTCGACAGCGGGGCGGTCCGAGTGGGGGGCGTCGATGTGCGAGACGTGACCTTCGATTCGCTGCGGGCGACGCTCGGCATGGTGACCCAGGACGGGCACCTGTTCCATGACACCGTCCGCGAGAACCTGCGGTTCGCCCGGCCCGAGGCCACCGACGACGAGCTGTGGGAGGTGCTGCGCACCGCTCGGCTCGGCGAGCTGGTCGAGGCGCTGCCCGACGGGCTCGACACGGTGGTCGGCGAGCGGGGCTACCGCTTCTCGGGAGGCGAGCGCCAGCGGCTCACCATCGCCCGCATCCTGCTGGCCCGGCCCCGGGTGGTCATCCTCGACGAGGCCACCGCGTCGCTCGACTCCACCTCGGAGGCCGACGTCCAGGCCGCCCTCAACCAGGCCCTCACCGGCCGCACCGCGATCGTCATCGCCCACCGGCTGTCGACGATCCGGGACGCCGACGTCATCCTCGTCATCGAGCACGGCCGGGTGGTCGAGCGCGGGACGCACCTCGAGCTGCTGGCCGCCGATGGCCGCTACGCCGAGCTGTACCGGACCCAGTTCGAGGACGAACCGGTCCCGAGCTGAGAAGGGGTTCGATCAGTAGTAGTGCCGGCGGCCTCCGACGCCACGACCGGCGCCGCCCAGCAGCATCAGGACGACGCCGACGACGATCAGGATGATCCCGAGCGTGTAGAGGATCGGGAGCGAGAGCAGCAGCCCGAGCAGGAGGAGGACGATGCCGACGATGATCATGTCGGCCCTGTACCCAGGGGTCGGGACAATGCCCACATCGTCCACAGCAGGTTCGCAGCAACGGCTCAGGGCACGCGCAGGGGCGGTCCGTACCTTCAGCATCCTCACGACCAAGGGAGTCGACAGATGTTGAAGGTTCGGGTTGCAAGTGGCGTCGTCGGTCTGGTTGCGCTCGCGGTCATCGCCGCGCCGGTGGCGGTTGCGGCTGCCCCGGTCAGGAGCGCGCCGCCGGTGAGGACCGCGCCGCCGGTGAGGACGGGGCCGACGGCCACGACCGTCCCCAGCACGACGACCGATGGCGTGACGGTCACGATCTCCGGTGGGCACGAGACCGACCTCCGGGACGGCGGCCGTCCCGTCGTGCTCATTGCGTCGGCGCTCGGCGTGCCGGCTGAGGTCTTCCGCACCGCCTTCAGCGGCGTCACACCCGCCCGGGGAGCCGAGCCCTCGCCGGCCCAGGTCCAGGCCAACAAGGCGGCGCTGCTGCGAGTGCTGGCCCCCTACGGGATCACCAACGAGCGGCTCGACCAGGTGTCGAACTACTACCGGTACAACGGCAGCGCCGGTCAGATGTGGCCGACCACGGCGGCGACGGCGACGGCCATCGTCGTCGACGGCCGGGTCACCGGACTCACGATCACCAACCCGGGCAGCGGCTACTCGAGCTCACCGACGATCACCGTCACCGGTGCCGGCGTCGTGAGCGCTACGGCGACGGTCGCCTACACCACCGTCTTCGCCACCAACGGGAACCTTTCTGGCATCACGGTCCGATGAGCAGCGGTCAGCGGCGGATGGTGCTCTTGGCCCCGCCGGTCTGCTTCGACTCGTAGAGGGCGGCATCGGCGGCCAACAGCAAGCTGTCGGCCGTCGCTCCCGTGGTGGCCAGCGTGATGCCGATGGACAGCCCGAGCTGCGCCGTCCCGCCCGGCACGATGAACGGCTCCGCGAGGGCGGCGAGCAGGCGCTGGGCGACCTGCTCGGCGCCGGCCGCGTCCGAGATGCCCCGCCACACGACGGTGAACTCGTCGCCGCCCATGCGGGCCAGTTCGTCGCCGGTGCGCAGCGTGCCCCGCAGACGGTCGGCCACCTGGACGAGCACGTCGTCACCGGTGGCGTGGCCATAGCGGTCGTTGATCTGCTTGAAGCCGTCGAGGTCGCAGAA
>JAOBWJ010000237.1 GCA_025463335.1 Acidimicrobiales bacterium | reverse complement strand
CCGCTCCTCCTCTTCCTGGTCGGGGCCACCACCTGGGTGATGGTCGGCCGGGCGTTCCGACCGGTGGAGCGGATGCGCCGCGAGGTGTCGGACCTGTCGGTGCGTGATCTCGGCCGTCGGGTCCCGGTTCCCCCCGCCGACGACGAGGTCGGGAGACTGGCCCGGACCATGAACACCATGCTCGAACGCCTCCAGCGGGCGACCGAGCGCGAGCGGGCCTTCGTCGCGGATGCCTCGCACGAGCTGCGAAGCCCGGTCGCCGCCATGCGGGCCCAGCTCGAGGTGACCCGGGCCGACCCCGAGCTGCTCGACGAGGTCGTGCGCATGGAGGGTCTCATCGAGAACCTGCTCCTGCTGGCGCGTACCGACGCGCGCGCCACCGAGCGAACGGCCGTTTTCGACTTCGACGACGTCGTCTTGGCCGAAGTCGCTCGAGCCCGGGCGAGCGCCGGCATCCCTGTCCGGGTCGGCGAGTTCCAGCCGGCGCGGGTGCGGGGCGATGGGGCCGAGCTCGGACGGGCGGTCCGCAACCTTCTCGAGAACGCCCAGCGCCATGCCACGTCGTCGGTCGTGGTCGACCTGGCCGCCGTGAACGGTTCGGTGCAGCTGGCCGTGGTCGACGACGGCCGGGGCATCGCCCCCGACGACCGTGAGCGGGTCTTCGAGCGGTTCACCCGGCTCGACGACGCTCGGGACCGCCACCGTGGCGGGGCCGGCCTCGGCCTGGCGATCGTCCGTGATGTCCTGCGCGCCCACGGTGGGGACGCAGTCGTCGAGGAGCGCGCGGGCGGGGGCGCTCGGTTCATCGTCACGCTCCCCGCCGCAGGGTTGGACGGATGAGCGCCGCCGTCGACGTCGAGGCTCGACCCGACGGGCGGCCGCCGGTGGCCCGCCGCTGGTGGCGGCCGGTGGCCCGCCGCGTCTTCGGGCTGGTCGTCCTCGCCGCCGCTGTCCACTTCCTCCTCCCCCAGGTGGTCCGGGCCGGCGCCACCGTCGGTTCCGCCGGACCCTTCCAGTGGCCCTGGGTGCCGGCCATCGCCCTGGCGGGTGCCGCTACCTATGCCATGGGCGCACTGAAGCTCATGGCCGCCTCCGGCGCCGCCCTCGCCTTCGGCCGGACCGTGGCCGCCCAGCTTGCCGCCGCCTTCATGAACCGCATCGTCCCGGCCGGCGTCGGCGCCATGACCACCAACGTCCGCTACCTCGAACGGGCGGGGTGCTCCAGGAGTCGGGCGGTGGTCGCCGTCGGGCTCGACTCGGTGGCCGGCCTCGTCGTCCATGCTGCCTTCCTGATGGCGACGATTGTGCTGGTCGCCACGAGCCACCAGTCGTTCCACGTCCACGGCCCCGACCTTCCCGACAACTGGCCGCTCCTCGTGCTGGGGGCTGCCGTGCTCTCGGCCGTGGGAATCGCCATCGGACTGGCCCGGCTGCGAAGGCGGGGCTGGGACATCGTCCACCGCGCCATCCGGCAGCTCACCGCCCTCACTCGCGATCCCCGGCGAGGTGGCCGGCTCCTGGCGGCGTCGGCCGGCGTGACGGCGGGCTACGCCCTTGCCCTCTGCGCGTCCGTGCAGGCGGCGGGCGGCGGCCCCTCCCTGGTATCGGTACTGGCCGTCTACATCGGCGGCTCGGCCCTGGCCGCGGCGGCGCCGACCCCCGGCGGGCTCGGTGCGGTCGAGGCCAGCCTGATCGCCGGACTCACGGCCGTGGGTCAGCCTGCCGCCGGCGCCGTCACCGCCGTGCTGGTCTTCCGCCTGATCACCTACTGGCTCCCGGTGCTCCCCGGAGCCGTGTCCTTCTGGGCCCTCCGCCGGTCCGGCACCCTCTAAAGCCGAGGGGCCGTCGACAGCCGGGCCTGCAGGCCCGCTTGGCCGTGGCGCATCATCAGCCAGTGGTTGGCGCGGAAGGCGGGACGGGCCACGGGGGCCAGCAGGCGCAGGGCCCGCTTGGTGGTCTCCACCTCCTCCTCGAACACGGCGACCGTGCCGCCGTCGACGGCGGTGATCGTCCACCGGGAGAACCCGTCGAGGTCGCCGGTCAGCGTGGCCTCGAGGACCCCGGCCACCGGGTCCTGGCGGGCCTGTCTGGTGCGGAACACGAGGTCGTACGGAAGCGTCGACCGGCAGGTGAGGTCGAACGCGTCAGGGGCGACCCGGTCGGCTCGCCGCACCTCCCGCCACCAGGCCGGGTAGTCCTCCAGGCGTTCGAGCTCGGCGTAGACCTCGGCTGGTGAGGCGTCGAGCCGCCACTCGCTGCGGAACCGGTAGCGGTGCAGGTCCACGGGCTAGGTGCGCTGCCGGCGCGATCGGCGAATCGACGTACCCCAGGCGTAGGCCAGCGAGCAACCCACCACCGTGATCGTCACGAAGCCGGCGATCGACGTCCTCGACGTGACACCGAAGTCCCGACCGATGGCCACCACCGTGAAGTAGGCAGTCAGGCCCACGAAGAAGGCGAAGGCATCGCCCACCGGCCCGGCACCGGCTCGGCCCCCGGCGACGAAGCCGAGAGCGAACGCCGGCACCAGCAGCAACGGGACCAGGAGCGGGCCGCCGAACAGCAGCATTCGGGTGAGCGGCACGAGGGCGACGCCCAGCACGAGTGGGACCGCCCGCCGCCGGACCTGGCGTCGGGCCGCCTGACGAGCCAGCTCGCCCGCCTTGCTCACTGGTGCACCAGCGAGGTTGGTTGACGCCTTCGGTCGTAGGCGCGCACAGGGGCACCAGTGAGCGGCTCGGCGCAGGGCGCCTCGCCAAAGCCTGTGCTCATGGTTCGCTCGCTCACGACAGCCGGTCCACGAACGCCAGCATTCGGCGCCAGGCGTCCTCGCACGCCTCGGCGTGCTCGGCGAAGCCCCGGTCGAAGAAGCTGTGGGGGGCGTCGG
>JAOBWJ010000226.1 GCA_025463335.1 Acidimicrobiales bacterium | reverse complement strand
CCCGCTGCTGGCCGACGAGGGGAAGAAGGTCGGGGAGGCGTTCGGCATCCTCGGGCCGCTCGGCTTCTATCGCCGCTCGGTGTTCGTGCTCGACGGCGAGGGCATCGTGCGCTTCGCCCACCGTTCGCTGGTGGGGGCCACGTTCAAGAAGTCGCCCGAGCTGGTCGACGCGGTGAAGGCAGCGCGGGGCAGCTGACGCAGGAGCGGCGAGGAGGGTGCACCTCGAGATGGGCGGACTGGAACAGCCACCGCCTGTGCGCACCGAGCCGATCGGGCTGCACCGGTCGGCTGGCGCGATTCCCGCGGGGGCGTGACCACACGTGATATCGCCCCCTCCCTGGGGCGAACCCGCGACGAATGGTCAACAGTTCCGTTGACTTTCCGTCGCGGGTTCGGTGGAGGAGGCCCCTGGTAGCGCCCGGTACGACGTGGGTCGCGCCTGGGCTGCTTCACGGCCGCCTCGAAGAGTTCGCTGGCATCCACCCCGGTGTCGTACCGGGGGAGTACGGTCGAACCTGTGTTCGTCCTCGGCGTGGACCCCGGGCTGACCCGATGCGGGTACGGCGCCGTTCGGCGTGACGGCGGCAAGCTGCGGGCTGAGGCCGCCGGCGTGCTGTCGACACCGGCATCGGCCGCCCTGCCCGATCGGCTGGGCGAGCTGCAGCGCAACATCCGGGCCCTCCTGGCCGAGATCCGGCCCGACGCGGTGGCCGTCGAGCGGGTCTTCTTCCAGAGCAACGTGCGCACGGCCATGTCGGTGGGCCAGGCCAGCGGCGTGATCCTGGCCGAGGCCGTCAACGCCGGGTGTGCCGTCGTGGAGTACACGCCCACCCAGGTGAAGTCCTCGGTGACGGGGTCGGGCTCGGCCGACAAGCAGCAGGTGCAGCGCATGGTCCAGTCCCTCCTCGGGCTGGCGGCCCCACCCAAGCCGGCCGACGCCGCCGACGCCCTGGCCCTGGCCATCTGCCACCTGGCGGCGGCGCCGCTCCAGGCCCGGATCAAGGCGGTGTCGTGATGATCGGTTCGTTGCGCGGCACGGTGCTCGACCGCTCTCCCACCGAGGTCATCATCGACGTCAACGGGGTCGGCTATCGGGTGCAGGTCAGCCCGGCCACGGTCGTGACGCTCGGCGACCTCGGGAGCACGGTGGTGGTCCACACCCACCTGCACGTGCGGGAGGACGCCCTCACCCTCTACGGCTTCCCGACGCTCGACGAACGGGCCTGCTTCGAGGCGCTCCTCGGCGCCCATGGCGTGGGGCCGGCACTGGCGCTGGCGATCCTGTCGGTGCACCGGCCCTCGACGTTGCGCCAGGCGCTGGCCGACGACGACGTCGATGCCCTGTGCCTGGTGCCGGGGGTGGGCAAGAAGACGGCCGCCCGACTCCTGCTCGAGCTCAAGAGCCGCCTCGACCTCCCGGCTGGCGACGTGCTCGCCGTGATCGGCGGAGGCGACGGCGGCGGGGTGCGGGGCGAGGTTCGCGAGGCCCTGGTCAGCCTGGGTTACGGACCCCAGGAGATCGGCGACGCCCTGCGCGACCTCCCGGCCGAGGGCGACGTCCAACGTCTGCTCAAGGACGCGCTTTCCCGCCTGGCGACGGTGCGCTGAGCTCATGCGCGAGGAGGTGCTCGCCGGCGAGCCGGTTCCGGGGGAGGAGGCGGTCGAGGTCGGTCTCCGGCCCCGGCGGCTCGACGAGTTCATCGGGCAGCGGGAGGTCAAGGACCGCCTGTCGATCCTGCTCGAGGCCGCCCTCACTCGGGGGCAGGCCGCCGACCACGTCCTGCTGGCCGGCCCGCCCGGCTTGGGCAAGACCAGCCTGGCCGGCATCATCGCCGCCGAGCTGGAGGTGGGGTTCCGGATCACGTCCGGGCCGGCGCTCAACCGGCCGGGCGACCTGGCTGCCATCCTCACCAACCTCGACGAGGGCGACGTCCTCTTCATCGACGAGATCCACCGTCTGCCCCGCCCGGTCGAAGAGGTCCTCTACCCGGCGATGGAGGACTTCCAGCTCGACATCGTGATCGGCCAGGGTCCGTCGGCCCGCTCGATCCGGCTCGACCTGCCGCGCTTCACGCTGGTCGGGGCCACCACCCGCACCGGGCTGATCACCGGGCCGTTGCGCGACCGCTTCGGCCTCGTCGAACGGCTCGACCACTACCCACCCGAAGACCTCGAGCGCATCGTGGTCCGCGCCGCCGGCATCCTCGGCGTGCGGCTCGACCCCGCCGGCGCGGCCGAGATCGCCCGCCGATCGCGGGGCACCCCCCGCATCGCCAACCGCCTCCTGCGCCGGGTGCGCGACTTCGCCGAGGTGCGGGGCGACGGCATCGTCACCGAGGCCGCCGCCCTCGAGGGGCTCACGCTGTTCGGCGTCGACGTCCGCGGCCTCGACAAGGTCGACCGGGCCCTGCTCGACGCCCTGTGCGCCCGATTCGGCGGCGGCCCGGTGGGGCTGTCCACCCTGGCCATCAGCGTCAGCGAGCCGGCCGAGACGGTCGAGGACGTGTACGAGCCCTACCTGATCCAGCAGGGCATGCTCGTGCGCACGCCACGGGGCCGAGTGGCGTTGGCCGCCGCCTGGGAGCACCTCGGCCTGACGCCGCCGCCCCAGAGACCCGGCGGGTTGTTCGACTGACGAACAGGGTCAGATGCCGACGCAGAGGCCGACGTTGAGTGGGTGGATGTTGTAGAGGCAGGCCACGTTGCCGTTGTTGGCGCTGGCCGCGGCGGCGCCCACGGTCATGAGCCCCATGGCGAGGGCTGCGGCAAGGAGCAGGCGGCGGATCACGGCAGGGGCCTCCCGGAGACGGTCGTGGCGAGACGGTCGAGGACGGGCGCCGGGTCGAGGCCGGCGCCGGTCTGGATCAGGTCGAGGTAGACGGGCATGGCGGACGCCTCGCGCTGGGCGTCGGCGGCCGGGGTCGGCCGGATGGCGGGTCCGCGGCGGGCTGGCGGTGCGGGCGGGGACGGCACCTCCACCGAGGCCGTCGGCGGGGGCGCCGGAAGTGGGGCGGCGGCGACGGTGACGGCCTGACGCGAGGTGTGGACCGACACCGGGGTCGGTGGCGCCGCAGTGGACGGCAGGGCGACCAGCACGGCGGTGACGGCGCCGGCGGCGAGGGTGCCGCCCAGGGCTCCGAGGTCTGGGGCCGCCAGGCTGAGCCGGTCACGGACCCGGGCCAACTTGGCGCCGACCCAACCGAGGCCGGGCACGGCGGCCAGCCGCTCGACGGAGACAGCCCGGAACTCCCGGCGCAGCGCCTGCCGGGCCCGGAACAGCAGCGCCTCCACCGTGGAGTGGGGCACGCCCAGCTCGCCGGCGATCTCGTGGTAGGTGAGGCCTCGTCGCTCCCGCAGGTCGAGGACCTGAGCGTGCCGGGCTCCGAGCCGGCCGAGGGCCCGGTCGAGGTGATCGAGCTCGGCCTGAAGGGTGAATCGGGCGTCGAAGCCGTCGTCGACGCTGCCGCCGTCGATCTTGTCCGACGGCTGGACTCGGCCGTTCTTGCGGTGGTGGTCGACGCACAGCCGAGAGGCGATGACGGTCAACCACGGGTAGAAGCGCCGCTCGCCCGAGAAGCGGGGGAGGGCCTGGAGAGCCTTGACGAACGTGTCCTGAGCGACTTCTTCCGCCGCCGCGCTGCCCACTCGGCGTTGGCAGAAGTCGCGCAGCCGGCCGAAGTGGCGCCGGTAGAGCTCGTCGAACGCGGTGGCGTCGCCGGCCTGCCAGGCCTCCACCAATTGGCGGTCGTGGGCCAGGTCGATCTGCTCCCCACGCATGGCCACGCCCGCTGCTACCCCCTGGTCGCGGTCCTCCGTCGAGGGTGTTTCGCCACCACCGCACCAGGTTCCTGCCTGGCCGCAGGCGCGACACCGCCGCCACGGGGGGTCGTCCGTGGCGGCGGCGTTCTGGAAGGGGAACGGACGGCGAAGGCGGATCTTGCGCCGTTTGTTCCTACGATCTGCCGGTGCCCGCCGCCCCCACCTACGACCTCCCGGTGGCAGCCATTGCTCAGGTGCCGATGGAGCCGCGGGATGCCGCCCGGCTCCTCGTCGATCGGGGACCGGGCACGGCGGTCGAGCACCGCACGGTGGCCGATCTGCCGTCGCTGGTGCGGCCCGGCGACGTGCTCGTGCTCAACGAGACGCGGGTCCTGCCGGCCCGGCTGCGGCTGACCAAGGAGACAGGCGGGGCCGTCGAGGTGCTCTTGCTCGAGCCCGACGGCGACGATCGGACCTGGTCGGCGCTGGTGCGGCCCAGCCGGAAGGTGGCGCCGGGGGCGGTGTTCGAGGCGGGCGACGATCTCGCGGTCGAGGTGGGGGAGCGGCTCGTCGGTGGCCGGCGCCGGGTGCGCCTGCGGACGTCGGACCTCGAGAAGGCGCTCCGCCGCCACGGCGAGGTGCCGCTGCCGCCCTATCTGCACGAGGGGATCGCGGACCCGGACCGCTACCAGACCGTCTACGCGTCTCGGCCCGGTTCGGTGGCGGCGCCCACGGCTGGCCTGCACCTCACGCCCGAGGTGCTCGAGCGGTGCGAGGCGGCCGGGGCCGAGATCCACCGCCTGGACCTGACCGTGGGGCTGGGCACGTTCAAGCCGGTCACCGCTGAACGGCTCGAGGACCACGACGTCCACGAGGAGCCCTACGCCGTGCCGGCGTCGACGATGGCGGCGTGTGAGGCGGCCGAGCGGGTCGTGGCCGTGGGTACCACCACCGTGCGGGCCCTGGAGACGGCGGCCGCCACGGGCCAGCTCGCCGGCCGGTCCCGCCTGCTGATCCACGGCGACCATCCCTGGCGGGTGGTCGACGCTCTCGTCACCAACTTCCACCTGCCGGCCTCGACGCTGTTGCTGCTCGTCGAGTCGTTCATCGGCCCCCGCTGGCGAGACCTCTACGCCACGGCATTGGCCGAGGGCTACCGCTTCTTGTCCTTCGGCGATGCGATGTTCCTGGAAAGGACGCGGTGAACAAGCAGATCGTGCGGTTCACGTCCGACGACGTGGGCCCGGTGCTGGCCGCGCTCGACCCTCGCGGATGGGTGAACCTCCAGCCCGACGTCGAGGACGCGCCGCCGCCGCCGCCGCCGGGGTGGTTCGGGTCGGTGTTCAGCAACCGGGGCCCGGCCCTGCCCTTGGCGACGTGGTACCCGGGGGAGCGGTCGGCCGGCATCGAGCACAACACCGGACCGAAGCTGGCGAGCCGCATCGATGTGCCAGTCGGCTGGCGGGTCACCCAGGACCACCCCCGCCGGGGTCTGGTGGTGCGGGTGCCGGCCGAGATCGCCGACGCCGAGGTGCTGCGGTGGCTGGTCGATCTGGGCGAGGCGCTCAGTGCGGTGCCGACGTCCGGCCAGTGGATCGCCGAGATCCACACGCCGTGACCGGCGCCACGAAGGTCGAGGTCACGGCCACCGACGGCGACGCCCGCACCACGGTGGTGACCACCGCTCGGGGCTCGTACCCGACCCCGGCGTTCATGCCGGTGGGCACGCGGGGGGCGGTGAAGCACCTCACCTCCGCCGACCTCGAGGACCTGGGGTCGGACTTCATCCTCTGCAACACCTACCACCTGATGCTGCGGCCGGGGGCTGACGTGGTGGCCGAGTTGGGCGGCCTGCACGGCTTCTTGGACTGGAAGGGGCACATCCTCACCGACTCGGGCGGCTACCAGGTGTTCTCCTTGGAGCCCAAGGTCGACGACGACGGAGCGCAGTTCCGCTCGACCTACGACGGCTCGCTCCACCGTCTCACCCCCGAGCTGGCGGTGGCCGTCCAGGAGCAGTTGGGCGCCGACATCCAGATGGTGCTCGACGTGTGCGCCCCACTGCCGTCGTCGCCCCAGGTGCTGCGGCTGGCCCTGGAGCGCACCGCAGCCTGGGCGGCCCGGGCCAAGGCGGCCCACCGGCGCGGCGCCTCCCGGCGTGAGGGCGAACATCTTCAGGCCCTGTTCGGCATCGTCCAGGGCGGGACCGACGAGGCCATGCGGACCGAGAGCGCCCAGCGCACGGTCGAGATCGGCTTCGACGGCTACGGCGTCGGCGGCCTGTCGGTCGGCGAGTCCCGGGAGGAGATGCTCCCTGCCCTGGCCGCGGCCATGGCCGAGCTGCCCACCGATGTGCCCCGCTACTTCATGGGCCTGGGCGACCCGGTTGGGCTGGTCGAGGCCGTCAACCTTGGCATCGACATGTTCGACTGCGTGCTTCCGAGTCGCCACGCCCGCCACGGCACCCTGCTCACCTCAGAGGGCCGGCTCAACCTCAAGAACGCCCGCTTCGCCCGCGACCCGGAGCCGCCCGACCCCGGCTGCCTGTGTTCGACCTGCGCTCGCTGGTCACGGGGCTACTTGCGCCACCTGCTGCAGGTCAACGAGCCCACGGCCGGGCACCTGCTGACCGTGCACAACATGGCCTGGACGCTCGATCTGGTCCGCCGGATCCAGGGCGCGATCGCGGCCGGGACGTTCGCCTCCCTGCGTCGAGAGGTCCTCGGTGTCTGGGAGTGATGTGGGACGGGGTCCGGAAGCCAGTAGGGTCACCCGCCGCATATGGGCTACCTCTTCTTCCCGCTGATCATCGGCGCGATGTGGTTCTTCATGATCCGCCCGCAGCAGCAGCGGCTCAGGAACCAGCGCGCCCTCGTACTGTCCCTCGAAGCCGGCCAAGAGGTCATCACGGTGGGCGGTCTGATCGGTGTGATCACCGTCGTTCACGACCGTGAGGTGACGCTCGACCTCGGCAACGGCATCGAAGTTCGGGTCGTGCGCAGTGCGGTGTCGGCCCGCTTGCCATCCGAGAACGTCGGTCCCGTGGAAGAGAACTGATGCGCAACCGCCGCACGCTGTCCCTCGTCGTCATGTTGATCATCGCCTTCGGCTCGCTGGCGGCGAC
The DNA here is from genome assembly GCA_025463335.1 of Acidimicrobiales bacterium. Taxonomy (GTDB): domain Bacteria; phylum Actinomycetota; class Acidimicrobiia; order Acidimicrobiales; family CADCSY01; genus RYN-34. Next base: position 3,303 of record JAOBWJ010000226.1, on the reverse strand, counting down.
GCTCGTGGTCGGCAACAAGCCCCAGCTCGGGCTCGATCTGCAGGGCGGGGCGTCAGTGGTGCTGCAGCCCCCGGCCGGCACGCCGAAGGGCACGGTCAACCAGGCCATCGAGATCATCCGCAGCCGGGTCGACGCCCTGGGCGTGGCCGAGCCCCAGATCAGCCGCCAGGGCAACGCCATCGTCGTCGAGCTGCCGGGCGTGAAGAACCAGGAGAAGGCGCTCGAGGTCGTGGGCACCACGGCCGAGCTGCGGTTCCGGCCGGTGCTCGGCGAGCTGCCGCCCGAGGGCGCCACGCCCTCGACGACGTCGACCACCAGCACCACGGTGCCGGGCAAGACGGCGACCCAGAACGCCGCCCCGACCACCAGCACCACGTCGACGACGCTGCCCCCGAACACGACTCGCGCGAACAACAAGGCCGACGCCGTGGTGATCCTCCCCGACAAGGACCCGAATGTCGGTCGCTATCAGCTCGGCCCGGCCGGCGCGGTGGGCAAGGCCATCAGCACGGCCGGCGCAACGGTGAGCCAGGCCGGCCAGTGGTCGGTCGACCTGTCGATGACCAGCGACGGCATCAAGGCCTTCAACCAGGTGGCCGGCGAGTGTTACAACAAGGCCGCGTCGTGCCCCACCGGGCAGCTGGCCATCGAGCTCGACGGCATCGTGCAGTCGGCGCCCGCCATCCAGGCCCCGACCTTCCAGAAGGACCAGATCAACATCAGCGGTAGCTTCAGCCAGAGCGAGGCGAAGGACCTTGCCCTGGTGCTGCGCTACGGCTCGCTGCCGGTCCAGCTCGAGCAGCAGACCGTCCGCACCGTCTCGGCGACGCTCGGCAAGGACTCGCTCCACGCCGGACTGATCGCCGGCATCATCGGCACGGTCCTCGTCCTGCTCTACATGATCCTCTACTACCGGATCCTCGGCCTGGTCGTCATCGCCGGCCTCGCCATCTGGTTCTCGCTCCAATGGTCGATCATCTCCTACCTCGGCGTCTCCAACGGGTTGGCCCTGTCCCTGTCGGGCGTGACCGGCATCGTGGTGTCCGTCGGCGTGACCGTCGACTCCTACGTCGTGTACTTCGAGCGGTTGAAAGACGAGCTCCATGCCGGCCGCACCATGCGCTCCGCCATCGACACGGCGTTCAAGCACTCGTTCCGCACCGTGGTCATCGCCGACACGGCCGCCTTCCTGGCCGCCGCCGTCCTGTACTTCCTGACGGTCGGCCCGGTCCGTGGTTTCGCCTTCTTCCTCGGCCTCGCCACCGTGCTCGACGTGGTCGTCGCCTACTTCTTCAAACGGCCACTGGTCGGGCTTCTCGGACGCTGGGGCCTGCTCCAGCGATCGAAGTTCGTCGGCTTGCGGGCCCCTGTGCCCGAGACCGTTCGACCCGGGCTGGGAGGTGCGTCCCGATGAGCACGCGCGAGGGGTTGTCGAGGCTCTACAACGGCCAGACCAACATCAACTTCATCGGCCGCTGGAAGCTGTGGTTCGCCATCTCCGGCGTGGTCGTGCTCATCGGTCTCGTCGGACTCTTCGGTCGCGGGCTGAACCTGGGCATCGACTTCGAGGGCGGCGTGTCCTGGGAGGCACCGGCCGGCGCCGCCTCGGTATCCGACGTGCGGTCGGCCGTCGAGGGTGTGGGGCTGGCCAATCCCAGCGTGCAGATCCTCGGCAGCTCGGCCGGGTCGGTCATCCGGGTCCAGGCCAAGACGGTGAACGCGACGGCCCAGGCCGACGTCAAGGCCGCCATCGTCAAGGTCACCGGCGATTCGCCCTCCGCCATCTCGTTCAACGAGGTCGGCCCGTCGTGGGGCAGTGAGATCTCGGGCAAGGCCCTGCGGGCGCTGATCGTGTTCCTCGTGCTGGTGTCGCTCTACATCGCGTTCCGGTTCGAGTGGAAGATGGCAGCCGCCACCCTGGCCGCCCTCCTGCACGACATCCTCGTCACCGTCGGCATCTACGCCGTGTTCGGCCTCCCGGTCACCCCGGCCACGGTGATCGCCTTCCTCACCATCCTCGGCTACTCGATCTACGACGGCATCGTGGTGTTCGACCGCGTCGACGAGAACGCCAAGCGGCTCGGGTCGGCGGGCACCACCACCTACTCCGACATGGTCAACCGGTCGATGAACGAGGTGCTGATGCGCACCTTGAACACGTCGATCACCGCTCTGCTGCCGATCCTGTCGCTGCTGGTGATCGGGTCGTTCATCCTTGGCGCCACCTCGCTCGAAGAGTTCGCCACCGCCCTGTTCGTCGGCCTGCTCTCGGGCGCCTACTCGTCGATCTTCATCGCCTCCCCGGCCCTCGCCCTGCTCAAGGAGCGCGAGCCCAAGTGGATCGCCGTGCGCCGGCGGCTCGAAGGCCGTTCCGGCCTGGAGACCCCCGCCCGTGGCCCGCTGCGGCCGAGCGGTGGGGTGGCCACGGCGGTGCTGGCGGGGGACGGGGTCCCGGCCGACGAGGTGCCGGCCGGGCTGGCGCCCGTCACCCGGACCATCCAGCCCCGCGGTCGCAAGAAGGGCAAGCGCCGCTAACCGCTAGTTTGGGGTAGTGGAACCGGTTCTCGACCCGCTGGCGGACTACGTCCGGGACATCCCGGACTTCCCCCAGCCCGGCGTGACGTTCAAGGACATCACGCCGCTGTTGGCCGACCACGCTGCGTTCGCGTCCACGATCGACCGCATCGCCGAGGCCTACCGCGGCCGCCCGATCCATCGGGTCATCGGCATCGAGGCGCGGGGCTTCATCGTCGCCGCGCCGGTGGCCTACAAGTTCGGCGCCGGCTTCACCCCCGTGCGCAAGCCGGGGAAGCTGCCGTCGGCCGTCGAGCGGGAGGAGTACCTCCTCGAGTACGGCTCGGACATCCTCGAGATCCACGCCGACGCCGTGGCGCCGGGCGAGCGAGTCCTGATCGTCGACGACGTGCTGGCCACCGGGGGAACAGCGGCGGCCACGGCGCGGTTGGTCGAGCGGTTGGGCGCCGAGGTCGTCGGCTTCGGCTTCATCATCGAGCTGGCCTTCCTGAAGGGCCGCGAGAAGCTGGATGGGCGCGAGATCGTGTCGCTCATCACCTACGAGTAGAGGAGCGGAGAGCGCATGGCGACCGTCGACCGGGTGCTGCCCTGGCGACGCGGCGCCGTGCCCGCCGAGGAGATCGCGCCCCTCCTGGCCGCCTTCCGCCTGCGCCACCCCAAGGCGCCCACCGCCCTGATCAGCCGGGCCTACGCCGAGGCCGCCAACGCCCACACCGGCCAGCTCCGCAACTCGGGCGAGCCCTACATCGAGCACCCGCTGTCGGTGGC
>JAOBWJ010000202.1 GCA_025463335.1 Acidimicrobiales bacterium | reverse complement strand
GCATCGGCTCGAAGAACGGGCTCGTGTCGTACTCGTCCACGAAGGGTGCCGTGCGGTCGATGACCAAGACCGGCGCCCTCGAGCTCGGCCAGTACGGCATCCGGGTGAACTCGGTGCACCCCGGTGGTGTCTTCACGCCCATGGTCGGCTCCGACGTGGTGTCGCGGGAGATGTTCGACGCCGGCCACGCGCAGCTGGCCCTGAAGCGGGCGGCTCAGCCCGTCGAGATCGGCTACATGGTGCTGTTCCTGGCGTCCGACGAGGCGTCGTACTGCACGGGCGGTGAGTTCGTGGTGGACGGCGGCTGGCTGGCCGGCGACATCCTGCCGGGCCTGCCCGAGGGCCCGCCGTTCGCCACGCCCGGGTGAGCGACCCGCTCGAGGAGCTCCTGGCCAAGCAGGCCATCACCGAGCAGCTCCACCGCTACTGCCACGGCCTCGACCGCTTCGACCGCGACCTGGCGGACATCTGGCACCCGGGCGGCACAGCGTCGTACGCCGGCATCTTCGAGGGCACCGGCGCCGGCTTCCTCGACTGGGTGTGGCCCGTGCACGAGGGCTTCGAAGCGACCTCCCACCAGGTCACCAACATCCTCATCGACGTCCACGGCGACCGGGCCACCAGCGAGACCTATGTGACGGTGTGCCTGCGGGCGGCCACGACTGACATCGTGGACCGCGGCCGCTACGTCGACGCCTGGTCCCGCCGGGACGGCACGTGGGCCATCGACGAGCGCCGGTTCATCGGCGACATCCAGCAGATCCTTCCCCGAGGAGCACAGCAGTGACCACGATCATCTCCGACGCTCTCACGATCTGGGAGCTCGTCGAGCGGCGGGCCGCCGAGTCCGGCGACCAGCGATTCGTGTTCGACGACAAGGGCCGGTCGCTGACGTACGGCGAGTTCAAGGACCAGGCCGAGCGGGTCGCCGCCGGGCTCTATGCCATGGGCGTGCACGAGGGCACGCCGGTGTCGTGGCAGCTCCCGTCGAAGATCGACACCGTGGTGCTGTCGATGGCGCTGTCCCGGTTGGGTGCGGTGCAGAACCCGATCATCCACCTGTACCGGGGCCGGGAGCTCAGCTTCGCCGTGCGCCAGACGGGCGCCAAGGTCCTGGCCATCCCGGGCGAGTTCCGGGGCTTCGACTTCGTGCAGCTGGCCAAGGACGCCACCGCGGACCTGGCTGAGCCGCCGGCGATCATCAACACGTCCGAGGGGCTGCCCGAGGGGGATCCGTCGACGCTTCCCCCGGCGCCGTCGGGTGCGGGCGAGGCGCCGGTGCGGTGGATCTACTACACGTCAGGCTCGACGGCGGACCCCAAGGGCGTGCAGCACACCGACCAGACGCTGCTCGCCGGCGGCTACGGCCTGGCCCTGGCCTTGAACCCGTCGCCCGACAACGTGGGCTCCATCGCCTTCCCGTACGCCCACATCGGCGGTCCCGACTACCTGATCATGGTGCTGACCCACGGGTTCTGCGCGGCGTTGATCGAGCAGTTCGTGCCGGCCGAGACGATTCCGTTCTACAAGGAGCAGGGCGTCACCATCGCCGGCGGTGGCGCCGCGTTCTACACGATCCTGCTGAACGAGCAGCGCAAGACGCCGGGCGAGCCGATCATCCCCACGCTGCGGATGCTCTCGGGCGGCGGCGGACCCAAGCCCCCGGAGCTGCACTACGAGGTGCAGCGGGAGATGGGCGGGCGGGGCGTGTGCCACGGCTACGGCATGACCGAGGTGCCGATGATCGTGCAGAACGGCCCGGATGGCACGGACGAGCAGCTGGCCAACACCGACGGGCCGCCGATCCACGGCATCCAGATCCGGCTGGTGACGACCGAGGGCAAGGAGGCTGCGCCCGGCGAGGAGGGCGAGGTCCGGCTCAAGGGGCCGATGGTGTTCAAGGGCTACACCGACCCGTCGCTGAACGCCGACGCCTTCGACGAGGACGGCTGGTTCAAGACCGGTGACCTCGGCAAGATGCGCGAGGACGGGCACCTCTCGCTCACCGGGCGACTGAAGGACATCATCATCCGCAAGGGCGAGAACGTCTCGGCCAGGGAGGTCGAGGACCTCCTCTACAAGCACCCCAAGGTGTCGGAGGTGGCCGTCGTCGGCCTGCCCGACAAGGAGCGCGGCGAGCGGGTGTGCGCCGTGGTCCAGCTCGCCGGGTCGGACCCGCTCACGCTCCCCGAGCTGGTGGAGTTCTGCAAGGCCGAGGGCCTCATGATGCAGAAGATCCCCGAGCAGCTCGAGGTGGTCGACGGCTTCCCCCGACTCGGCACCGGCAAGATCAACAAGCGCGCCCTCCAGGAGCAGTTCAAGGACAAGCCCTGGCCCTGATCCTCTGACCGTTCTTTGTCGGATCTGCTCGCTTCAGCCGGGCAGATCCGACAACGTTGGTGTCAACCTCCCGCAGCGGCGGCGGACTTGCCCTTCGGGGCGTAGGCCGGCCAGCGATCGGGGTCACCGGCGGGGCGAGGGTCGTCGCCGAGGATGGTGACCCGGCTGATGGTCCGGGGGCCGTCGAAGTCGTTGACGACGTAGTGCTGCGTGGTCCGGTTGTCCCAGATGCCGATCGTGCCCTCCGTCCAGCGGTACCGACAGTTGAACTGGGGCTGCTCGCTGAAGGCGTACAGGTAGCCCAACAGGGCGTCGCTCTCGCCCTTGCTGAGCTGCACGATGCGGGTGGTGAACTGCCGGTTCACGAACAGGGAGGCCCGCCCGGTCTCGGGGTGGGCTCGCACGACCGGGTGCTCGGCCCGTTGTTCGGGGTGCCCGAAGATCGCCGCCGTGTTGACGGCGGTGAGGCCCAGCAGCAGCTCCCGGATCGGCGCCGACAGCGACTCGTAGACCAGCGCCTGGTTCGACCACATGGTGTCCCCACCCGACGGCGGGCACCGCAACATGTTGAGGATCGAAAACTGTGGTGGCGTGGCCGAGAACGTCACGTCCGTGTGCCAGACGTCGGCCGTCATCCCCTGCTCACTCTCCAGCAGGACGATCTCCGGGTGCTCAGCGTCCAGCTTCTGGATGTACGGGTGGATCTCGATCTCGCCGAACCGCCGGCCCAGCTCGATGTGGGCCTCGGGCGACAGGTGCTGGCCCGGGAGGAACACGACCATGTGCTCGCGCAGCGCGTCCCGCAGCCGCTGGTGACCGGCGTCGTCGAGGACGGCCAGGTCGAGCCCGTGGAGCTCAGCCCCCAGTGAACCGGCGATGGGTCGGACGGTCAGCGTCGTGGTCACCGCTCCGTTTTAATCGAATCGGTTAACGTCGTCCAAGTGAGGGACACCAAGGAGCGCCTCCTGGCCGCCGGGGAGAAGCTGTTCGCCCGCGACGGCGTGCACCGGGTGACGGTGCGCGAGCTCAACGAGGTGGCCGGCCAGCGCAACGCCTCGGCCCTCCACTACCACTTCGGCTCGCGGGACGGCCTGCTGCGGGCCATCATCGAGCGCCACCAGCAGGTCGTCGACGCCGACCGGGCTCGCCGGCTGGACGCCCTCGACGACCCGACCGTCCACGACCTGGTCGAGCTGGTGCTGGCGCCCCTGGCCGAGCAGCTCCGCTCGCCCTCGGGGCGTGACTACCTGCGCATCGTCCCCCAGCTCCTCAACCGCGACGGCCTGGTGCCGCCCGCCCTTGATCGCACCATGGAGCTCCTCGACGAGCGCCTCGACCTGCCCACGGACCTGAAGAGCGAGCGCCTCCGGTCGGTGCTCCTCGCCGCCTTCACCCTGCTGGCCGACCGGGCCGGACAGCGCAAGCCGGCGGTCCCCCACGACCGGTTCGTCGACAACCTGGTGGCCATGGCCACCGGGATGCTGCTTGCCTGAGGCGGTGCCGACCACGTGGTACCGCCCCGTAAAGAACAAAGACGCTCCGAGTGCGGACTGGTCGTGTCGAACTTGCCGCTGACCCGTTCATTGTCGCGATTGGCGTCCTGACGACGTCAAACGCGACAAAGAACGGTCGGGACGCCCTCCCCCTGGGCGCGTCTTTGGTCTTTGCGCAACCCCCGGATAGCGCCCGAACTCCCGGGGTCGCTCGCCTATCCGCTCGGCGCGTTAGTCGTTGCTCTGCAGGACGGCCACGGCGCGCACGGTCGCGTAGCCGCGCC
>JAOBWJ010000131.1 GCA_025463335.1 Acidimicrobiales bacterium | reverse complement strand
ATCCTCGTCCGCAACGAGACCTCGCCCGAGGACGTGCACGGCATGGCCGTGGCCGAGGGCATCCTCACGGCCAAGGGCGGCCTCGTGTCGCACGCTGCGGTGGTGGCCCGTGGCTGGGGCAAGCCGGCCGTGGTCGGCGCCGAGCAGGTGAAGATCAGCGGCAAGCAGTTCAGCGTCGGCGGCACCGTGGTCAAGGAGGGCGACGTCATCTCGCTCGACGGCACCACTGGCCAGGTCGTCATCGGCGCCGTGGCCCTCACCGTGGGCACCACCCCGCCCGAGTTCGACGTGATCCTCGGCTGGGCCGACGCCATCCGCAAGGGCGGCAAGGGTGTCCGCGGCCTCAAGGTCCGGGCCAACGCCGACAACGGCCCCGACGCCACCCGCGCCCGGGAGTTCGGGGCCGAGGGCATCGGCCTCTGCCGTACCGAGCACATGTTCCTTGGCGAGGACCGCCTCCCGATCGTGCGGGCCATGATCCTGGCCGACACGCCCGAGGAGACCAACGCCGCGTTCGAGCGCCTGCGCGTGGCCCAGAAGGCCGATTACCTCGAGATCCTCGAGGCCATGGACGGGCTGCCCGTCACCGTGCGCCTGCTCGACCCGCCGCTGCACGAGTTCCTCCCCAACGTCGAGGAGCTGGCCATCAAGCAGGCAACCGTCGGCCTCACCGCCGAGGAGACCGAGCTGCTGGCCGCCGCCCGGTCGTGGCACGAGGTCAACCCCATGCTCGGCACCCGCGGCGTGCGCCTCGGCGTGGTCAAGCCCGGCCTGTACGAGATGCAGGTGCGGGCCCTGATGGAGGCCGCAGCCGAGCGCAAGAAGGCCAAGGGCAACCCCATCGTCGAGATCATGATCCCGCTCACGATCTCGCGCGAGGAGATGGCGCTGGCGCGCGGCTGGGTCGAGTCGGCCATCGCCGCGGCCAAGGTCAAGGGTGTCGACGTCACCATCGGCACCATGATCGAGGTGCCTCGAGCCGCCCTGCTGGCCGACGAGGTGGCCGAGCACGCCGACTTCTTCTCGTTCGGCACAAACGACCTGACCCAGATGGCGCTCGGCTTCAGCCGCGACGACATCGAGGGCCGGATCATGGCTCCCTACGTCGAGCAGGGCCTGCTCAAGGCCAACCCGTTCGACACCCTCGACCAGGCCGGCGTGGGCCAGTTGGTGCGCATCGCCGCCGAGAAGGGCCGGACCACCAAGCCCGACCTCAAGCTCGGCGTCTGTGGCGAGCACGGGGGCGATCCGGACTCGATCTACTTCTTCTACGACGCCGGGCTCGACTACGTGTCGTGCTCGCCGTTCCGGGTGCCGATCGCCCGTCTCGCCGCCGCCCAGGCCGTCCTGGGTGCCGGGCGTTCCAACGACACGCGGTAGGCGAACCGTACGAAAGCGGGGCCGTGCCGTGCGAGACTGACGGCATGGCCCCCCTTCTGTTCGCCTCCGCTGGCGGCGCGAACTCCCTGAAGCTCGGCCTCCACATCGAGGCGTGGGAGTGGGCGGCGTTCGTCGCCCTCATCGTCACTCTGCTGCTGGCCGACCTGTTCATCTTCCATCGTGACGCCCACGAGGTGAGTGTCCGGTCGGCGGCCATCGAGAGCGCCGTGTGGATCAGCCTCGGGCTGGGCTTCGCCCTCGTGGTCTGGTGGTGGCATGGCGGGGCGGCGGCGGGGCAGTACGTCTCGGGCTACCTGATCGAAGAGTCACTGTCGATCGACAACGTCTTCGTGTGGGCCGTGATCCTCACGTTCTTCCAGGTCCCGCAGGCCTACCGGTTCCGAGTGCTGTTCTGGGGCATCTTCGGCGCCCTCATTCTTCGGGCCGTCTTCATCTTCGCCGGCGTGGCGCTGGTCGAGCGCTTCGAGTGGGTCCTGTACTTCTTCGGGGCGTTCCTCGTCTACACGGCGTTCAAGATCGCCCGGCACGACGAGGCCGAGGTCCACCCCGACCAGAACCTGGCCTTGAGGATCGTCCAGAAGGTGTTGCCGTCGACGCCGGAGTACGACGGTCAGAAGATGTTCACGAAGCGCAACGGCAAGCGCCTGGCCACGCCCTTGTTCGCCGTGCTGATCATGATCGAGTCGACCGACGTGGTCTTCGCCGTCGACTCGATCCCGGCCATCTTCGGCGTCAGCCAGGAGCAGTTCATCATCTTCTCCTCGATCGCCTACGCCATCCTCGGCCTGCGTTCCCTCTACTTCTGCTTGGCCGGCATGGCCGACAGGTTCCGCTTCCTGAACACCGGCCTCGGTTTCATCCTCGGTTTCGTCGGGATCAAGATGATCCTGGCCACCGCCGACGTGGTCCACATACCAACCTGGCTCTCGCTGGGCGTCATCATCGGCGTGCTGGCGGTGTCGGTGGTGGCCTCCTTGCGGGCCGACCGCCGTGACGGCGGCACCGAGCACGACACCGTCGACGAGATGGCAGAACGCAGTCACGAGAAGGAGTAGCCCCGGTACCCTCCCGGGGAGATGGGGATCGCGCCGGACGACATCGAGCAGGTCCGGGCCCGAACCGACATCGTCGCCGTCATCTCCGAACATGTGGGCCTGCGCAAGCAGGGGAGCCGGTGGGTGGGGCTGTGCCCCTTCCACGCGGAGAAGTCGGGCTCGTTCTCGGTCAACCCCGAGCTGAACCTGTACTACTGCTTCGGCTGCCAGGCCAAGGGCGACGTGATCACGTTCGTCCGCGAGATCCAGCACCTCGACTTCGTCGGGGCGGTGGAATCGCTGGCCGCCCGGCTCGGGATCCAGCTCACGTACGACTCGTCGACCGAGTCCGACGGGCGCAAGAAGCGCAAGGGCTTGATCGAGGCCATGAACAAGGCCGTCGAGTGGTACCACGACCGACTGCTCACGTCGCCCGACGCGGCCAAGGCTCGTGGGTATCTGCGCTCGCGGGGCTACGACGGTGAGGTCGTGCGGAAGTACCGGCTCGGGTGGGCGCCCGACGACTGGGACACGCTGTGCAAGTCGCTCGGCGTGCCGGCCGAGGACCTCCGGGAGACCGGGCTCGGCTTCCTCAACAAGCGCGACCGGCTCCAGGACTCGTTCCGAGGCCGCGTGTTGTTCCCGATCTTCGACACGCGGGGCGACGCCGTGGCCATCGGCGGGCGCATCCTGCCGGGCTCGACCGACCCGGCCAAGTACAAGAACTCGGCGTCGAGCACGATCTACGACAAGAGCGACACCCTCTACGGGCTCAACTGGGCCAAGACCCCGGCCGTCGAGCAGAACGAGATCGTGGTGTGCGAGGGCTACACCGACGTGATCGGCATGGGTCAGGCCGGCGTGACCTGGGCGGTGGCCACGTGTGGGACGGCGCTGACCGACCGCCACTTCGCCACGTTGAAGAACTTCTCCCGGCGCATCGTGCTGGCCTACGACGCCGACGCAGCCGGCCAGAGTGCGGCCGAGCGGTTCTACGAGTGGGAAGCGAAGTACGAGATCGACGTCTTCGTCGCCGACCTGCCCAGGGGGGCGGACCCCGGTGATCTGGCGAAGAGCGATCCGGGCCGTCTTCGGGAAGCGGTCACCGGCGCCAAGCGCTTCCTCGAGTTCCGGCTCGATCGGCTCGTGGGTCGCGCCGACCTCCGGTCCGCCGAAGGGAAGGCCAAGGCTGCGCAACAGGCCCTCGAGATGATCGGCGAGCACCCGAACGCCATCGTCCGCGAGCAGTACGCGGGCCGCATGGCGGCCATCCTGGATCTGCCGCAGCAGACGCTCCTTGCCGGGCAAGGCGCCCGGCGGGTGGCGACGTCGGCCCCCCGCAGGCGGACGAGGTCCGAGCGCCCGTCGCTCATGGTGCTGCTCCTGGCCGTGCACCAGCCCGAGACGGTGGCCGACGTGCTCGACGAGGTGCTGTTCACCGACGAGATCGAGCTCGGCGCCTACCGGGCACTGGCGTCGGCGGCCACCCTGCACGAGGCCATCGACGTGGCCGACCCCGAGGCCAGCGAGCTCCTGCAGCGGCTGGCGGTGGAGGAGGTCGACGTCGACCCCGACGACGTGCTCAGCCTGCTCGTGGCCGAGGCGACGCAACGGGCCCTGCACGAGGTCGAGGCCGACGCCCGGGTCTCGCCCGACCCGCTGGCTGCCGCCGAGACGGTCGGGTGGCTCAAGCTGCGCCTGGAGGAGAGCCGGGAAGCGCCGACCCGCCGGGCGGCCCTGGAGCAGTTGGTAGCCTTCCTAGTCGAGCGTCGACGGGAGGAGGGCAGGTGACCGCTGACGCGACGACCCCGCTTCCAGACGACGGGGTAGCTGTCCAGGAGATCCGGCGGCTGATCGACATGGGTCGCAGCGCGGGATCCATCACCGTCGACGAGGTCCTCGTGGCGCTCGGGTCGCCAGACCCCACGCCCGAGTTCATCGGGGCCATCACCGAGCTGCTGTCCAACCAGGGCATCACGGTCGACCCCGAGGAACCGGTCGAGGAGCTGCAGACGAGCACCGACGCCGAGCTGGCCACCCCGCCACCACGCGTGGCGCCGAAGCGGCCCCCGCGCGAGAAGCCGCTGGACACCCAGCGCAACGGCGCCAGCGCCGACCCCGTCCGGATGTACCTCAAGGAGATCGGCCGGGTGCCGCTCCTGTCCGGTCCCGAAGAGGTGTCGCTGGCCAAGCGCATCGAAGCCGGGTGCGCGGCCCGGGTGCGGCTCGAGGAGATCGCCGGACTCGACGGGGTCGAGCTGGTCGCCGAACGGGCCCACCTCGACGCCGTGGATGCCGACGGCGCCGAGGCCAAGCGCCAGCTCATCCAGGCCAACCTCCGCTTGGTCGTTTCCATCGCCAAGCGCTACGTCGGTCGCGGGATGCTGTTCCTGGACCTGATCCAGGAGGGCAACCTCGGGCTGATGCGGGCGGTCGAGAAGTTCGACCACACCAAGGGCTTCAAGTTCTCGACCTACGCCACGTGGTGGATCCGCCAGGCCATCACCCGGGCCATCGCCGATCAGGCCCGGACCATCCGCATCCCGGTGCACATGGTCGAGACCATCAACAAGGTGCTCCGCGTCCAACGCCAGCTCCTGCAGGAGCTCGAGCGGGAGCCCACCGTGGAAGAGCTGGCCGAGCGGGTCGATCTCAGCCCGGCCCGGGTACGGGAGATCTACCGGATCTCCCAGGACCCACTGTCGCTCGACTCCCCGGTGGGTGAAGAAGACGACTCGAACCTGTCCGACTTCATCGAGGACCACCAGGCCGAGGCCCCGGCCGAAGCCGCCGCACGACATCTGCTCAACGAGGCGGTCAAGGAGGCGCTCGGTGAGCTGAGCGAGCGTGAGCAGCAGGTGGTGCGGCTCCGGTTCGGCCTGGACGGCACCGGCCAGGCCCGCACGCTCGAAGAGGTGGGCAAGGAGTTCGGCGTGACCCGCGAGCGCATCCGCCAGATCGAGTCGAAGACGCTGGCCAAGCTGCGCCATCCGCAGCGGAGCCAGAAGCTGCGCGATTACCTCGACGACGCCTGAGCCCGCTAGCTCGGGGTGGGCACGGCGAGGACCTCGGTGTTGACCGGGGCGCCGTGACCGCCCATCGGCGTGTGCTCCTCGACGAAGCCCTTGGCCCGCTCGACGGTCAGGTCGATGACGGCCTTGGCCTTGTCGGTGGCCTCCTCGTAGACCTCGCTGCGCTTGGCCTTCTGGAGCGTGGCGCTGAGCTGCTCGTAACGCTCGCGTCCCGCCTTCGCGCCCAGGTAGTAGCCAACGCCGAAGCCCACCATCATTCCCAGTCGGAACCGCATGGGAGTGGTGTAGCCGGGATGGCGTGGCGGAAACCCTCGTGCGTGTATGGAGGGGTACCTCCTAGGGGTCTTGACCCGCCCCGTCGGGGGGCGCACCATCGAAGAGAAGAAGAGCTCGTCGTCGAGAGGAGTCTCGGACATGACGCTAAGGGCTGACCCGGACGATCCGCCGGGCCAGGACTGAGTCGGGCCAGGTCCCTGTACCGCCACGCTCGTCTCCCTGACTGAGCGCCCGTCCATGAGCGGGCCCATCGAAGACGCAGGCCACGACGGCGAGGGACGGTTCCCGACTCTCCAATCGCACAAACACGGAGCCCCGGTCCAGGTGGCCGGGGCTCCGTCGCGTCGGGTCGTGGCCCGGTGGGGGCACAACTACGCGCCTACGGGACTCGAAGCGGTCGAGGGCCGCCAATGATCGGGGGTGAGGCCTCGAGACCCTCGAGACGAAGGAGCCCACCATGAAGCCGCTCTCCGAACAGCTCGGCAAGCTCGCTGATCGTGCCAAGAAGACCGAGGACACGGCGTCCGAGGCGCGGGAGCACAACCGAGAGAAGCTCGAAATGCAGCGGACGGACCTGAAGAACGCGATTGCCGAGCGCAACGCGAAGGCGGAAGAGCGGTGGAACGACACGCGCTCGTCGATGGACCAGTGGTTCGCGACCAAGCGGGCTGCGGTCGAGGAACGCCGGACCGAGCGGGACATCAAGAAGGCCCAACACAACGCCGACGTCGCCGAGCAGGACGCGGCCGACGCGATCGACATCGCCCTCTATGTCCTCGACCAGGCCGAGTTCGCCGTCATCGACGCCGTCATCGCCCGCACGGACGCCGACGAGCTGGCGTCGACCTCCTAGGCTGGCTCTGACGCTCGCCGAACATGGTGGGGCAGGGAGGTCTCGAACCTCCAACCGAGGGATTATGAGTCCCCTGCTCTAACCCTTGAGCTACTGCCCCGAGGGGCTGACCGTAGCGGTCGTGGTCGAGGAGAATGTGGCTCCGGGGCTGGGACTTGAACCCAGAACCTGCGCATTAACAGTGCGATGCTCTGCCAATTGAGCTACCCCGGAATGTGGCTTGTCGAGGGTAGCAGGGCCGCGACCACACCCAGGATCGCCCGCTGCGTACGCGAGCACGAGTACCAGACACGCGCGCATCCGGTCTCGTGCTTGGTGTGGCGGATACCGACCCGCGGTACGGCCCGGTAGGGCTTGCGGAACTGCTCGATCGGGATGTCGGTCACCCGCGACCAGAATTCCTGTGCCACGACGAGATCAAGTCCCTGATGCAAGTAGAGGCTGACTCGGAGTCGCGACTCGTCGATGGCGAAGCATGAGCGCAGCCAACGGAGGAAGAGCGCCACCATGCGCGGATCGTTGTTGGCGAAGCCCACAAGCCCGTCGCGCTTGAAGCCCTCGCCGGCGTACAGCGCGGTGCCGGCGATGAGCAGGTCGCGCTCGGTGAGCTCGCCGATGCGGTTGCGGCCGTCGGCCAGGAGGGCCTCGATCTCGGCCGCCTTGGTTCGCTGCAAGGCGTTCGGGCGGCGCGGGGACGCCCGTCGTGACACGACCACCTCGATGTCCCTCGTCCAGGTC
>JAOBWJ010000125.1 GCA_025463335.1 Acidimicrobiales bacterium | reverse complement strand
TCGCGGTGTCCCACTGGACGCCGCCGCTGGTCGAGATCAAGCGCTACGCGACCTGGTTCTTCCTCGCCGAGGCACCGCGCACGGTGGTCGAGATCGACGGGGGAGAGATCGTCGACCACGAGTGGGTCCGGCCGGTCGACGCTCTGACTCGTCACGCCGCCGGCGACGTCACGCTGCTGCCGCCCACCTGGATCACGTTGAACTTCGTCGCCGGCCACGACGACGTGGCGTCGGCCCTGGCCGCGGCGGCCGCCGCTCCCCTCGAGGTCTTCGTCACCAGGTTCGCCAGCGTCGACGGGCAGGCGATCGGCCTCTGGCACGGCGATGCCGGCTACGAGACCGGCGATGCGACGCTGGCGGGGCCCCGTCATCGCCTCCACATCGCCGAGCTCCCGTGGCGTTACGAGCGGGACTGATCGGGTAACGCCCGGAGACGGCGAGGTGAAGGAGAACCGATCATGGCGAACGAGCTCCAAGGCAAGAGGGTGGCCTTCGTGTTGGACAACGAGGGGGTGGAGCAGGTCGAGCTGACCCGCCCCTGGCAGGCGATCACCGAGGCCGGCGGTGAACCGCAGCTCATCGCCCCCCAGCCCGGTGAGGTGCAGGCCTTCAACCACCTCGACAAGGCCGACAGGTTCCCGGTCGACCGCACGACCAGCGAGATCTCGGTCGACGAGTTCGACGCCCTGGTCCTGCCCGGCGGTGTGGCCAATGCCGACAACCTGCGCATGGACCGGCCGGCCGTGCAGTTCGCAAAGGATTTCGTGGCCTCGGGCAAGCCGGTGGCCGTGATCTGCCACGGCCCGTGGACCTTGGTGGAAGCCGGTGTCCTGCGCGGTCGCACGATCACGTCGTGGCCCAGCCTGCAGACCGACATCCGCAACGCCGGCGGCACCTGGGTCGACCAGGAGGTCATGGTCGACAACGGGATGGTGAGCAGCCGCAAGCCCGACGACCTCGACGCCTTCTGCGCCAAGGTCGTCGAGGAGTTCAAGGAAGGGGCACACCGGCAACAAGCGGCACAACGGCTGTAGTCGGAAGGCACCATCGGTTCACGGCGCAAACGAGCCGGAGGGATGGCACCATTGCGCCGTGGAGCAGGGGCGGGTACACCGCCTGCCGGTGGGACGAGAGCTGTTCGTCGACGAGCGTGGCGTCGGGCTGCGCGCCACCTGGCATCTCGAGCACGGCTTCGTGAACGTCAGCATCTGGCGAGAAGACGTGTGCACCGAGACGTTTCACCTCAGCGTGACGGACGCTGGGCGGCTGGTCGGCTTCCTCGCCGAGGGACTCGGCGAGGCCACCACCGCGTTCCTCGACGAGCGCGAGATCAGCTAGATCACTACGGGTGAGGCGGCCGGCGGCGGTGGGTATGGACGCTGCCGACCCCAGGCGAAGGGGGATCGATGAAGGCGCTGCGCCGCACGATCTCCGAGTATCGGGAGGACCTGCTCAGCGATTGGGCCGCGGCGCTGACCTACTACGCCCTGTTGTCGTTGTTCCCCGCGTTCCTCGTGTTCGTGGCGCTGCTCGGGCTGTTCGGCCAGCACCCCCGTACAACCAACGCGCTGCTGGACATCATCAGAGAGATCGGCCCGTCCTCTGCGGTCGACACCTTCCGCGGCACGATCGAAGGGGTCATCACGAACAAGGGCGGTGCCGGCGGTCTCCTCGGCGTCGGCCTCCTGGTCTCCCTCTGGTCGGCGTCCGCCTACATCGGCGCCTTCATGCGGGCTTCGAACGTCATCTACGAGGTCGAGGAGGGTCGCCCGTTCTGGAAGAAGCGGCCGCTGCAGCTCGTCGTGACCCTGGTGATGGTGGTCCTGCTCGCGATCGTCGCGATCGCCATCACCCTGACCGGGCCCCTCGCCAAGGCCGTCGGCCGGCACGTCGGCGTGGAGGGGACGGCGCTGACCGCCTGGTCCATCCTCAAGTGGCCGGTGCTCGCCATCCTCGTCGTGACGATGATTGCCGTCCTTTACCACGCGGCGCCGAACGTCCGGCAGCCCTTCCGCTGGATCACCCCCGGCGCGATCGTCGCCGTGCTGGGGTGGGTGGTGGCGTCGCTCGGGTTCGGCCTCTATCTGGCCTTCTTCGGGTCGTACAACAAGACCTATGGGGCGCTCGCCGGAGTCATCATCTTCTTGGTCTGGCTCTACCTTGCCAACAGCGCCATCCTGCTCGGCGCCGAGTTCAACGCGGAGGTGGAGCGCCAGCGGGAGCTGCGGGCCGGTGTACCCGCCGAGGAGGAGCTCCAGCTGCCGCCGCGTGACGTTCGCGCCGCCCGCCGACCAGGTTGACGGCGAGCCGCCACCATTCCTATGCCAGGCGGCGTTGAGCGCACCCGGTGAGTTGGGCGCCGGCCAGCCGGTGGCCGAGCCACCGCACCACGTCGTCGGCCGAGAGGGCGGCGACGGTCCCGTGACCCGCGTTCGCCAGGCGCTGGAGTCGCACGGTGGTGTCGAGCGCGCACAGCCGCCGGTAGGCGGTGGCGGCATCGCCCGCCGGAAGCAGCTCGTCCCGGTCCCCCTGGACGATCAGCAGGGGTGCCCGCAGCCGCTCGGTGGTGGGGTCGTTCTGGCGGAGGCGCCGCTCCCAGTCGGGCCCTGGCGTCAGCGTCACCAGGTCGTCCAGGCTGGCGCCGGCCTCGAGGGCGCAGCTGCGACGGGCCACGTCGACGGCCTGATTCGCGGCGGGCACGACGTCGGTCGCATCGAGCTCCGGGTAGGCCGAGGCGTAGCCGGCGGTGAGCATCGAGACGAAGCCCGGCTCCCGGGCAAACGGCGAGCGGCCGTCGACCAGGCTGGCCATGTCGGTCACCGGGGCGATGGCGGCCACGCCCACCATCCGGACGTCGGGCGCGTACGTCGGGGCCAGGCGGGCGGCGAACAGCGCGGCATGCCCGCCCTGGGACCAGCCGAACACGGCCGAGCGCCCGTCGGCATGGCCGATCGACCGAGCCGCCCGGATGGCGTCGAGCACGCTGCGACCCTCGGACACACCGACGAGGTAGGGGTGGTCGCCGGGCATGCCGAGGCCTTCGTAGTCGGGGGCGACCACCACGTGACCCGCGGCCAGGAGCTGGGCCAGGCCGGGCACCCCGGGATCGGCCTCGCGGGAGGGTGCGCATCCGTCGGCCAGGCCGGTCGTGGGATGTCCCCACGCCACCACGTGGCCCGAGCGCTTGCCTGTGGGGAGCCACATGACCGCCGTCTCGGTGACGAGACCTCCGTCGATCCCCTGCGAGCGGTAGCGGAGGTCGAAGCTCCCGTCGGGCCGGGATGACACGGCCGATACCCGGCCCGCCGTGTCCGCCGCGCCCGAGGCCCGTCCGGCGGCCAGGCCGGTGGTCGCCAGCACGATCACCGTGACGAGGGCGACGGCTCGGGGAGTCACGGATGTCCCTTTCGGGGGCGGACAGTCCGGGACCTCTACCGGTTCAGACTGGTTCGTCCTCTTCGTCCGGCTCACCCTCCAGGGCCAGGTCGCGGGCGGTCTTGCGGAGCAGCAGCGGCCACCCGACCGCGCCCACGGTGGCGAAGATGAACCACTGCACGGCGTAGGCGCGGTGCGGGCCCTCATCGGTGGCCGGCAGGGGCAGGATGCGGGGTAGGTCGCCGGGTGCGGGGGTCGACGCCGTGAGCTGCAGGTACACCGGCACCAGGCGAGCGTCGACCTGGCCCTGGAGGCGGGGCACGTCGATGCGGTTGACCACGGTCAGGCGCCCGTTGGGATCCTGGGGGCCGAAGCTGCCCCGCGTCTCGGTGGCCCGAAGAAGGCCCTCGACCCGCACGGGACCGGCCGGGGGCTGGACGTTGGCGAGGATGGCCTGGTCGCCTCCACCACCGAGCGGGGTGAAGCCCCGGTTGACGATCACCGCCTCGTTGCCGACGACGAGGGGCGTGAGCACGTGGAAGCCGGGCTCCTCGTTGAGCGACCGGGACCGCACGAGGACCGTGTCGGCGGCGTCCCACCGGCCCTCGACCTGGACCCGGCGGTAGACGGCGCCGTCGGCGCCGGCCTGCAGGGCGTCATCGAGCGACGCCGGTGCCGCCTGCTCGCGTTGGTGGATGAGGTCGTTGCGGTGCTGCTTCTGATGCAGCCGACGGAGCTGCCAGAACCCGCAGTTGATGAACACCACGATGAGGAACAGGCAGAGGATGTGCCCGAACACCCACTTGGGGCGCAGCCAGAACCGGGTTGACACGCCCTCCAACATGGCACCGCCGACCGGATGGCGCGCGATCGGCTCAGCTCGCCCAGGGACCGTCTAGTGGTCGCGCCAGGCCACGTAGGCGGCGAGCTCGGCCAGCGCCAACTGGGCTTCCGCGTCCACCGCCAGCTCCTTGGCGGCGACCACGGCTTCATCGGTGAGCGCCCCGATCCGGCGCTCGACCTCCTGGACGGCCCCGGTGGCGACCAGCACCTCCTGGACGGCCGCCACGTCGTCGGCGCCCAATCCGGGGTCGCCGACGCGCTTCAGGACACTGGCGGCCGGCCCCGTCGCCCGCTCCCGGGCGATGGCGAGGAGGGGGGTGGGCTTGCCCTCGCGCAGGTCGTCTCCCACGGGTTTGCCGATGGCGTCGCTGTCGCCGAAGGCGCCCAGCAGGTCGTCGCGCAGTTGGAACGCCTCGCCCAGCGGCAAGCCGTAGGCGGTCAGGGGTCCGGCCAGATCGTCGAGCCGGCCGGCCATGGCCGCGCCCAGGTGCAGGGGCCGCTCGACCGTGTACTTGCCCGACTTGTAGGTGGCGATGCGGCGGGCCGTGGTCACGTCGGCGTCGCCCTTGGCCGTGCCCAGCAGGTCGAGGTACTGGCCGACGTTGAGCTCGACCCGCAATTCGTCCCACACCCGCCGGGCCACCGGTGACAACGGTGCCAACAGCATGTCGGCGTAGACGAAGGCCACGTCGCCGATGAGGATGGCCACCCCTTCGCCGAACCGGCGAGACTCGCCCCGCCACCCCTCGGCCCGGTGCCGGTCGTCGAAGGAGCGGTGGGCGGTGGGCTGACCGCGACGTCGGTCGGAACCATCCATCACGTCGTCGTGGATGAGGGCGAAGCCGTGCAGCAGCTCGAGGGCAGCGCCCACGTCGGTGACCAGCGCCACGTCGCTCCCACCGGCGCCCACGTAGGCCCAATGGCAGAACGCCGGCCGCAGTCGCTTGCCGCCCGAGAGCAGCAGATCCCGCAGGCAGGCGATCGGGTCCCCCAGGGCGGGGTCGACCGCCGACCACCGGTCGGTCTCCTCCCGCAGCAGCGCGTCGATCCGGCGCTCGACGCGCTCGGCGATCTCGAGCAGTGAGCTCGGCGGCGGCGGACGGTCGATCACCGGGCCATGGTATGGATGATGAAGCCGCAGCGAACAGCGGCATTCGGCTCGTCGTTCGGACGCAAAGGCTCGGACGGCTTCGCCGAGCCTTCGGAACAGCGGCATCCGGCCCGCCGAGTCCCGCGCTGCACAGCGGTGCGGCCGGATTTCCCTGGTGCCGGCCCGATGCTGCTGGCAAGGGCCGAATGCCGCTGTTCGCTACGGCTTGATGTTTCCCGATGCCCTGGCGTCACTCGGGCTCGAGGTCGGCGACCACGCGCTCGACCTCGATGCGGGTGCGGGCAATGCGGTCGCGGCACAGCGTGATGAGCTCGGCGGCCCGCGTCACGCGGTCGGCGAGCACGTCGACATCGACGTCGGTGTCCTCCAACCGGGCCACGATGGCCTCGAGCTCGGCGATGGCGTCGCCGTAAGCGATCTGGTCGTCAGTGGTCATCGAGCACCTGGCTCCGGAGTCGGCCGGCGGCGAGGGTGGTGATGACCTCGGTGCCGGGTGGGGCGTCGTCGGGGGAGCGGACGAGCCGGCCCTCGGCCGTGCGGGTCAGTGACCAGCCTCGGGCCAGCAGGCGGGTCGGGTCGGCTGCCGCCACCTGGGCGGCGAGCACGTCGAGCTGGCGGGCGCGGGCCTCGGCCGTGGCCCGGCCGGCGCGCCGCAACCGGCGGGCGTGGTCGTCGAGGGTGCGTTCGGCGCCCCGGAGGACGGCGTCGAGGCGGGCCGGGCTG
>JAOBWJ010000121.1 GCA_025463335.1 Acidimicrobiales bacterium | reverse complement strand
GGGCTGCCTGCAGGCCGGCTGCGCCCTGATCGGCGGCGAGATGGCCGAGCACCCCGGCGCCATGGAGCCGGGCGAGTTCGACCTGGTCGGCTTCGCCGTCGGCGTGGCCGAGCGCGACGGGCTCATCACCGGCGAGCACGTCGCTCCCGGCGACGTCCTCATCGGCCTGCCGTCACCCGGGCTGCGGTCGAACGGGTACTCGCTGGCCCGCCGTGTCCTGCTCGAGCTCGGCGGGCGCTCGTACGACGCCCCTGCCTTCGACGGCGCAACCACCACGCTGGCCGACGAGCTGCTGCGGCCGTCGGTCATCTACGCCCCGGCGATCATGCACCTCCTCCGTGAGGTCGACGTGCGAGCCGTGTCCCACATCACGGGTGGCGGCATCGTCGGCAACCTCGCCCGGGTGCTGCCCCACCATGTCGACGCCGTGGTCCACCGCAGCGCCTGGGAGGTGCCGCGGATCTTCACCGAGATCCAGCGGGTGGGCGACGTGGCCGACGACGAGATGGCCAAGGTGTTCAACCTCGGGATCGGCATGATCGTGGCCGTGCCCGCCGGCGACCGCTTCAAGGCCATGGACACCCTGCGCCGCGAAGGCCACCTGGCCATGGACCTCGGCGAGGTGGTTGCCGGCCACGGACACGTCCGCATCGAGGATCGGTGATGGCGCACTGATGGCGATGCTCTTGGTCTCGCTCCGCAAGCTCCGCTCGACGGCCGGCGGGTCGCTGGCGCTCCCGTCGCCGGCATGCGGTCAGGAGCACTGATGGCGAAGGTGTTGTTGGTCGACGACGAGCCCGACATCCTGCTCATGCTGCGGATGGCGTTCGAGGACGAGGGCCACGAGATCGTGATGGCCGCCGACGGTCGGATGGCGCTGGAGCGCCTGGTCGAGCACCTCCCCGATGTGGTCCTTCTCGACATGATGATGCCGGTGGTCGACGGCTGGGGCGTGCTCGACGCCATGAAGGTCGAGGGCAACGAGACGCCCGTGGTCGTGGTCTCGGCCAAGTCCGATCCCAAGGACTGCAAGCGGGCGCTCGAGCTGGGCGCGATCGAATACGTGCTCAAGCCGTTCGACCTCGATCGCCTCCTGACGCTGGTCACGGCCGTGGCCGGCGAGGACGCCGACGCCCGGGAAGCCCGCCGCCGGGGGGCCATCGCCGCCCAGGGGGACTGAGCCAGACAGGTGTTCGGGTCGGCCACGCGGAACTGTTCCGTGTGAGCGACCGGCCGCCCTTGTCGATCGTTCTGCCGACTCGCAACCGGCCGGAGATGCTCGCCCGGTGCCTGGCGACGGTCATGGCCGCGGTGGGACCCGATGACGAGGTGGTGGTGGTCGACTCGGCCTCGACTGACGCCGCCGCCGTGGCCGGGGTCGCCGCCGCCCACGGGGCCCGTCTCGTGCGTTGCGAGCGCAAGGGCGAGACCGTGGCCCGCAACGCGGGGTGGCGGGCGGCCCGCCACGACAGCATCGCCTACGTCGACGACGACGTCTGGGTCGACGCCCGATGGGCCGAGGCCTTCGCTCGCTCGCTCGCCGCCCATCCCGCCGCCTCGTTCCTCACCGGCCGCATCGAGGTGCCCGACCACCAGGCGGCGACGTCCCGACCGGTGTCCATCAAGTCGGGCGACGAGCCGCACGTCATCGACGCCGGCACCACGGGGGTGCTGGGCCACGCCGCCAGCCTGATCGTGCGCCGCGAGGCGCTCGAGGCCGTCGGCGGGTTCGACGAGGCACTCGGTGCGGGGTGCCCGTTCCCGGGCGCGCCCGAGCTCGACCTGTTCGACCGGCTCTTCGCCATCGGCCGCACCGGGCGGTACGAGCCGGCGGCCCTGGCGTGGCACGACCAGTGGCGTGAGCGCAACGACCTCGTGCGGCTCGACTTCGGGTACGGCCAGGGCGGCGGCGCCCGCCTGGCCAAGCTGGTCCGCAGCGACCGGGCGCGGGCCCAGCGGGTCGCCCGTGACGTGCTCTGGGTGCACGGCGTGCGCACCGTGGCCCACAACCTGCGCGTGCGCTGGGAGTACGGGGCGGCCATGCAGGCGGCGGCCGTGGCCGGGGTCGTGCTCGGGTTCGCCCGGGCCATCACCCTGCGCGTGGACGACGGCCATCTCCGGCTTCGGAGGCAGCCGTGAGCGGGCGGTGGCAGCGCCTGCCGTGGGAGCTGCGGTACGTGCACGGCGCCCGCCTGGCGTCGCAGGCCCGCCGGGCGGCCATCGTGGCCACCCACCGACACTGCCGGGTCGTGTTCGAAGGCGATGCCCACCTCGGCCCCGGCTTCGCCCTCAACATCCCCGGCGACGGGGAGTTGGTGATCGGGCACGGCGTGGACTTCCGCTCCCGGTTCAAGTGCGAGATCAGCGGCAACGGTCGGGTCCACATCGGCGCCGGGAGCGTCTTCACCTCGGGTGGCCTGGTGCAGTGCAGCACCTCCATCGACATCGGCGAGGGCGCCGTGTTCGGCCAGGAGGTGCTGATCGTCGACGGCAGCCATCGCTTCCGCGACCACACCCGGCCCATGCTCGAACAGGGCTACGACTACCGCCCGATCACCATCGGCCGCCACGCGGCGGTGATGTCGAAGGTGACGATCGCGGCCGACATCGGGGAGCACGCCTTCATCGGCGCCAACGCCGTGGTGCTGGAACCCGTCCCGGCCTACTCCCTCGCCGTCGGGGTCCCGGCCCGGGTGATCGACTACTTCGGGCCCAGTGACCGGAGTAGGAGCCCGGCACCGGCACAGCGAACAAGTCCGGCATGACCAGCGCCGGGCGAGCCCCCGAGGCGGAGCGCCCGCGCGTCGACGTGGGGGTGGTGACCTGGAACACCGCCGCGCTCACCTCGGAGGCGCTCCGGCGCCTGCTCGACTCGGAGCAGGGCTGTGACCTGCGGATCCTGGTGCACGACAACGCGTCCGGCGACGGCACCATCGAGCGCCTGCGGGCCGAGGTGCCCGAGGCGGAGGTCGAAGCCGGCACCGCCAACGTCGGCTTCGCGGCCGGCGTCAACACCATCCTCCGGCGCTCGGACGCCCCGTGGTTCCTTGCCCTGAACTCCGACGCCTGGCCCGAGCCGGGCGCCATCGGCCGGCTGGTGACGGCCGCCGAGAGCCGGCCCCGGGCGGCAATGGTCGTTCCCCGGCTGGAGCGACCGGACGGCACCCTCGAGCACTCCACCTATCCGTTCCCCTCCCTCACCGTGGCCGCCACCATGGCGGCGGCCGGGCCGCAGTGGCTGCCCCGCCGGTTCACCGACGGGCTGCTGCTCGAAGGTTGCTGGCTCCACGATCGCCCCCGTTCGGTCGACTGGGCGGTGG
>JAOBWJ010000106.1 GCA_025463335.1 Acidimicrobiales bacterium | reverse complement strand
CCCACGTCTCGCTCTGGCAGAAGGTGGCCTGATATCCGTGCGGATAGGCGGGCGGCCCAGGAGTTCGGGAGTACTGCGGGGGTGGCGAAAAACCAAAGACGGGCCCAGGGGACAGCCCGGGGTGCCTCACGTGGTGCTGCCCCGCACGCCGACTCCGCTGAGGCCTTCCTGCTTCTAGTCACGCTGAGCCCGGCTCTGACGGGCTGAGCGTGACCAGAACGGGGGAACCCGGGTGGGCGGCACCGACTCCGGCGCGCAGGGCTCGCCCCGGTGGTTGCGCCCTTGTCTTGGGGCGATCCCAGGGGCCCGCCCGCGCCCCCTAGCCCTTGCGGTACCTGGCCACGGCGATGGGGGCGAACACGGCCACGATGCCGGCCGCCCACAGCAGGGCGACGACGACCTGGCCGCCGGCGGTGTGGCCGATGATCCGCTCGGCGGCGTCGCCCTGGGTCAGCAACCGAACCGAGTTCACCATCGGCGTGATGGGCTGGTGCTCGGCGATGGGCTGCAGCCACCCCGGCATCGAGTTGACCGGGACGTAGGCGCTCGACACGAAGGTGAAGGGGAACACCATCAGCGACATCCCCTGGGCCGCCTGGGCGTTGCCGGCCATGAGCCCCATCACGATGAAGACCCAGCACCAGGCGAAGCCGAAGACGATGCACAGGGCGAAGGCGAGCAAGGCGTGGGGAACGCTGTCGTGCAGGCGGAAGCCCACCAGGAAGCCGATGGCGACGGTGACGACCAGTCCCCAGGTGAGCGCCGCCGTGTCGGCCAGCGCCCGACCGGTGGGCACCGACAGCCGGGAGATGGGCAACGACCGGAGCCGGTCGAAGAAGCCCAGCTCGACGTCCTCGGCCACGCCGGCCGCCGCTCCGGCACCGGAGAACAGCACGCCGGTGGTGATGAAGCCGGGCACCAGGAAGTCGACGTACTTGAGCCCGCCGGCTCCGATGGCCCCGCCGAAGACGTAGCGGAAGATCAAGAGGAACATGGCGCCCTGCACGGCGCCGAGCACCACGAGCTGGGGTGTGCGCACGTACTTGAGGATGGCCCGCTTGGCCACCACGAGGGTGCTGGTGGCGAACGGGGTGGTGCGAGAGGTGGGTGTGGTGATGGTGGTGGCAGTCATGCCGGGATCTCCTCGGGCAGCGGCTCGCCGGTCAGGGTCAGGAACACCTCGTCGAGCGTGGGCCGCCGCAGGCCGACGTCGTCGAGCTCGATGCCGAGAGGGTCGAGGGCGCGCAGGACGGCCATGAGCTCCTCGGTGCCGTTGGTGACGCCGAGGGTGACCCGGCGGGTTCCCTGGTCGATGTGCGGCGGCTCGTCGCCCAACCGGGCCAGCACCTCGGCCACGCGGGGAAGATCCTCCGGATTGCCGACGTGGACCTCGACGACGTCGCGGCCGGCCTGCTTCTTGAGCTCGTCGGGCGTGCCCGAGGCGATGACCCGGCCGTGGTCGATGATCACGACGCGGTGGGCCAGCTGGTCGGCTTCGTCGAGGTACTGGGTGGTGAGCAGCACGTCGGTGCCCTGACCCACGAGATCCCGGATGGCGTCCCACAGCTCGATGCGGCTGCGGGGGTCGAGCCCGGTGGTGGGCTCGTCGAGCAGCAGGAGCCGGGGCGCGCCGACCAGGCTGGCGCCCAGGTCGAGCCGACGGCGCATGCCGCCGGAGTAGGTGCGCACCAGGCGGTCGCCTGCGTCCGTGAGGCCGAGCTGCTCGAGCACCCGGTCGGCGTTGGCCCGGGCCGTGCGCTTGTCCTGCCCGAACAGGCGGGCGACCATCTCGACGTTCTCCTTGCCGGTCATGGCCGGCTCGACCGCCGCGTACTGGCCGGCCAGGCCGATGACCTGGCGCACCCGCTCGGGCTGGCGGCGCACGTCGATGCCGGCCACGTGGAGCTCGCCGGCGTCGGGCGCCACGAGCGTGGCCACGGCCCGCACGAACGTGGTCTTGCCGGCGCCGTTCGGCCCGAGCAGGGCCACGACCTGGCCCGGTTCGGCGGTGAGGTCGAGGCCGTCGAGGGCCTGCACCTTCCCGAACCGCTTGACGAGGCCGCGGGCCTCGATGGTGGGGGTCATCCTTCGTCTCCTTGTTCGGGCGCGTAGAGGGAGCGCCACAGATCCATGCCTTCGAGGGAGCCACCCTCGATGTCGTCGGTGAGCTTTTGGACGAACGCAAGCTCGGCCTCGTGCAGCGCTTCGAGGTACTCGGTCTCGACCATGAACAGCCGCGGGAGCCCGAGTTGCTCGACGTGGGCGCGGGTGGCCCGCATGGTCGAGAGGTCGATGGCGAGCCGGTCGATCCGTTCCTTCAGCAGGGCGACGGCGTCCTCGGGCGGGAGCGAGCCCAGCAGCGAGAGCGCCGCCTCGAACCGCAGGTACTCCTTGGCCGGCCGGGCCACCAGCACCGAGAGCCAGTCGACCAGCTCGCGCTCGCCATCGGCCGTGATCCCGTAGATCGTGCGCTCGGGCCGGCGACCTTCCCGCATCGTCTCCCGGGCGGTGATGAGCCCCCGCTTCTCGAGCGAGCCGATGACGGAGTA
>JAOBWJ010000192.1 GCA_025463335.1 Acidimicrobiales bacterium | reverse complement strand
GTGCCCGGTGCCCGGTCCAAGTCGTGGTTGAAGGTCAAGCTCCAGCAGAGCGACGAGTTCGTGGTCGGCGGCTGGTTCCCGGGCGAGGGTCGGCGGGCCAACCACATCGGCTCGCTGCTGCTGGGCGCGCCCAACGAAGACGGGGGTCTCGACTACGTGGGCAACGTGGGGACAGGCTTCACCGATGCCGAGCTGACCCGACTCGAACGACGGCTGGAGCCCATCCGACGGGAGACAACGCCGTTCACCGGTGGGGGCACCCCCAAGCGGGCGTCGGTGTTCGTCGAGCCCGAGTTGGTGGTCGAGGTGGAGTACACGGAACGGACGAACGAGGGCATTCTGCGCCATCCCTCCTACAAGGGGACGCGGATCGACAAAGGCGTACGCGACGTCAACACTGGAGAGCGCGGGTAGGACGCCGCGACACCGAGAGGGAGGCTGACCCCATGCCGAGAGCAGTGTGGAGCGGGTCGATCAGCTTCGGGCTGGTCAACATCCCCGTGAAGCTCTACAACGCCGTGTCGCGGAAGAACGTGTCGTTCAACCAGATCGACGTGAAGACCGGGTCCCGGGTGAAGATGCAGCGCGTGTCGGCCGCCGACGGCCACGAAGTCCCCTACGAGGACATCGTCAAGGGCTACGAGCTCTCCCCCGACCGGTTCGTCCTCATCGAGCCCGAGGAGCTCGACGCCCTCGACCCGGAGGCGACCCACACGGTCGACATCGAGGTGTTCGTCGACCTCAGCGACATCGACCCGATCTACTACGACAGCCCGTACTACGTGGCCCCGGTGAAGGCAGCCGAGAAGCCCTACGCCCTGCTCGTGCAGGCCATGGAGGACCAGCAGAAGGTCGCCATCGCCCGGTTCGTGATGCGCACCAAGCAGTACCTCGCCGCCCTGCGGCCCAATGACGGCAAGCTCCTCATGTCGACCATGGTCTACGCGGATGAGATCGTGCCGGCCAAGGAGATCCCGGAGTTCGACGGGCTCGAGGACATCAAGGTGTCCGACAAGGAGCTGGCCATGGCCAAGCAGCTCGTCGAGTCGCTCTCCACCGAGTTCAACCCCGACCACTTCCGCGACGACTACCGCGACAAGGTCCTCGGCCTCATCGAGCGCAAGGCCGCCGGCGAGGAGACCGTGGTCGAGGCACCGCAGCCCGCCGACGAGGGCAAGGTCGTCGACCTCATGGCCGCCCTGGAAGCCAGCGTCAGGGAGGCCCGGGCCGCCCGAACCCGACATCCCACCGGCGAGGCGACGGCCGAGGAAGCCGAGGCCAAGCCGGCGGCCAAGAAGGTGGCCAAGCGCACCAAGAAGAGCGCGTAGTTGGCCCTGGTCGAGGTCGAGGGTCACGCCCTCAAGCTGTCCAATCTCGACAAGGTCCTCTATCCGGCGGCCCACTTCCGCAAGGCCGAGGTTCTCGACTACTACGCCAGGATCGCGCCGGTCCTGCTTCCCCACCTGGCCGATCGGTACCTCACCCTCAAGCGCTATCCCGACGGTGTGGACTCGACGCCCTTCTACGAGAAGAACTGCCCGTCGTACAAGCCCGACTGGATGGGCACCAACGACATGGAGGACGTCACCACCCGAGGCGTCATCAAGTTCTGTCGCGTCGACTCCCTCGCCGCTCTCACCTGGGTGGCCAACCTGGCCGCGCTCGAGCTGCACACGTCGATGGCCCGGGCTCCCGATCCGGAGACGCCGACCATGGTCGTGTTCGACCTCGATCCCGGGCCGCCGGCCGGGCTGCTGGACTGCCTCGAGGTGGGGCTCTGGATCCGGCACGTGCTGGCCGATCTCGGCCTGGAGACGGTGGTGAAGACCTCGGGCTCGAAAGGCCTGCAGGTCTACCTCCCGCTCAACACGCCGGCCACCCACGACCAAGCGGCTGCGTTCAGCCGCACGATCGCCCAGCTCCTCGAGCAGGCGCATCCCGACCGGGTGGTCAGCCTCCAGCGCAAGGAGCTGCGGAAGGGCAAGGTGCTCGTCGACTGGAGCCAGAACTCCCGGCACAAGACGACGGTGTGCGTCTACTCCCTCCGGGCGAGGGAGCGGCCCACCGTGTCGACACCGCTGTCGTGGGACGAGGTCGAGGCTGCCGCCGACGCCGGCGACACCTCCGCCATCACGTTCGAGGCGCACGACCTGCTCGACCGAGTGGCGGCGGTGGGCGACCTGTTCGCCCCCGCCCTCACGCTCTGCCAGACGCTCCCGACGTTGGGGTAGCTAGCCCGAGGCCTTGACCCAGGCGACGGAGTCGCCCGCCGGCTCGGCGTGGCCGTGCGGGCTGCGGACCTCGCCGGTCAGCACCACCGATCCCTGTTCGCCCGGCTGGAACGTCCCGATGGCCAGCTTCAGGATCACGGCCTGCGCGGTGTCATCGGCGCACCGCGCCCAGCCGGGCGTGACCGCCCGACCGCCGTCCCAGCGGATCTCGTAGTCGGTGGTCGCGATCGTCTCGCAGTCCACCGGCTGGTCGTAGTCGACGACGATGACGTCCACGTAGGCGTGGGCCGGGGTCAGCATCCGAGGTCCGAGCACGGTGTCAGCAGCGGCCGGGAAGCAGAACGGCTCGCCCGAGCCGGAGGGGCGCTCGGGCGGGCACGACGCCATCTGGGGCGGGACGGTGGTCGACGTCGTGCTGGTGGTCGAAGTCGACGTGGTCGAGATCGAGGTCGACGTGGTCGACGTGGTCGACGTGGTCGACGTGGTCGAAGTGGTCGAAGTGGTCGAAGTGGTCGAAGTTGACGTGGTGCCGGTGCCACCGGGTGCCGTGGTGCTCGTCGTACTGGTGGTGCTGTCGGCGGGAGCATCGGCGCTGCCCGCTCCGCCGACGGTGCTGCCACCCGAGCCCGAGGCCAGGGCCTGGCCCTTGGCCGCGGCGATGGCGTCGGCCTCGACGGCCGCTGATACGGCGGACACACCGCCGGCGATGTTGCCGTCGGCCAGGGAGGCGGCATGGTCGAGCAACCACGAGCGGGTGGCCGAGCCGAGGTCGTCGGCCGTGCTGGTGAGCAGCAGCGGCGTGCGATTCCGACCGGCGTGAGCACCGATGGCGAGGGCGTCGGCGAACCCGGCCCCGCTGGCCAGGTCGACGTGCGTGCGCGAGAAGCCCAGCGACGTCACCGAGAAGTCGGCCACGGCGGCGGCCGTGCCGGCCCGGTCGGTGCCGGCCAGGCGCGTCACGGTGATGCCCATACCAGTCAGCGAGGAGGTGACGGCATCGGAGACGGCGCCGGTGCCGCCGGCCACGAGGACCCGACGGATGCCGAGCCGCTGCAGGGCGGCGCTGGCCTCGGCGGCCAGGCCGGCCCGGGGCGTCAGCAGCGTGGGCAAGTGGTTGGCGAAGGCGATGCCCCCCACGGCGAGGGCGTCGGGGTACGAATCGCCTGAAGCCAGCACGGCGACCGGCGCGCCGTCCAACGTGCCCACTGCCGTGGCACCGGCGCTCTCGGCAACAGCCTGGGCGGTGCCGTAGCGGTTGATCCCGGCCAAGCGCCGGGTGGTGAGGCCCCGGTCCCGCAGTGCGTTCTCGACGCCGGTGCTCACCGCACTGGTGCCGCCCACGATCAGGACGTTGCCGGCACCCAGCCGGCTGATGGCGTCGGCGGTGGCGGCCGGCAGAGAACGGGCGGCGGTCAGGAGGATGGGAACGTCGCCCTGGCCGGCGACGTAGGCCGCGGTCACGGCATCGGCGAACTGCTCGCCCGACGCCAGCACGACCGACGAGGCGCTGCCGGTGGTTGCCCGAGCTACGGCCCCGGCGGTGTCGTAACGGGTGGCGCCGGCCAGCCGGGTGAACGAGAACGAGGCAGTGGCGAAGGACGGGACGGCCAGCAGTCCCACGGCCGCCACGGCCAGGAGGACGGCCAGTGCCTGTCGCCGACTCACAACAGGAGGTCCGAGCTCGAGGGAATCGCGGCCACGATGGCCTCGACCGACGGGAGTTCGGTGAGCGGTTCGACCGACAGCGGCACGGGCACCTCCGGTACGGGGAACGGGAGCGGCGCCGGTGCGGCCGGAGTCACCTGGAGCGGGAGGGGCGCCGGGGCGACCGAGAGCGGGGCCGGAGTCGCGGCCGGCGGTGGAGCGGACGGCGGCGGGTCCGAGGCCACCTCGGCGGCCGGCGCCACTGGGACGACGGCCGCTGGCAGGACGATGGCCGGAGCGGGCATCAGCGGCATCGAGCCGCTGACGACGCTGTTGCCCTCGTAGGTGTGTTGGCTGGCCAGGATGGCCCAGGCCGGGACGACCACCAGGGGCGTCCCGACCAGGGTCGCGGCGAGCAGGCAGCGACGGCCGCGGCCCGAGCAGGAGAACGCAGCCATCGCCGAGCTCCTACGGGGCGGTGGTGGTGGGCGTCGTCGACGGCGTCGTGGCCCGGA
>JAOBWJ010000086.1 GCA_025463335.1 Acidimicrobiales bacterium | reverse complement strand
AGAGCACCCCAACGACCGTCGGCGCCGTGGGCCATGTTGGCCACGAGGACGTGGGTGTGGAGCTGCGGATCACCGGCTCGACTGGTTCGGTGGCGGAAGCCGGCGGCGACGAAGCCCTTGCCCTCTATGACGTCGACGCCGTTGTGGCCACGGCGAAGGCGACAGGCCTCCCGTTCGAGATAGGCGAGCGCGGCATCGACGGCTGCCTCATGCGCGGTCACGACCGCGGCCGACACCTCGGGCGAGCCGAGCCCGTGGAGCAGGGAGACTGACTTGGGTGCCGAGAACGTGAGGTCGAAGCCGGGCACACGCCGGTTCGCCGGAACCGTCCGATCCCCCGTCCTCGGATCGAACCCGGAAAGGACGGCGCGAAGGTCGTCGGGCCCGACCTCGCCATCGAGTGCGAGTGCGAGACAGCCGGCGCCACGCCATCGGCCGGCGGCTTCGCCTCCTCCGAGGTAGTACTCCTCTGTGCCTCGGGCGACCGTGTCCAGGTAGTAGCCCTCGGCGCCGGCACCGAGCTTCGCGAGTGACATCACATCCCTCATAAGCGCGTCGCGATGCGGAAACGGGACAAGAAACTGCGGCGGGCATCGAAAGATGCATCTGTGTGAGGTTCTTCGACGCCCTTGAGCAAGCACCAGGGGGCAGCCTCTGACGACGCCGGCGGCGACATCGAGGGCGACGGGACAATCGACGGGGTCGCGGCCGAAATTTGTCCCGTTTTGCCTCTCCGACCCGCTTATAGATGGTGTGAAGGAACGACTCCTCGACATCACGACGGTGGCGGACCGGTTGGGCACGAGCGTTCGGCACGTGCGGCGGCTCGTGTTCGAGCGACGCATCCCGCACATCAAGTGCGGCGGCCTCGTGCGCTTCGACCCAGCGGCGGTCGACGACTGGCTGGACAAGATGCGACGCGATCCCGAGCCTCGTCCGCGCCGGACCGCGACCCGGCGGCCGAAGTGAGCGCGACACCGCGCAAGCCGACACGACGTGGCGCAGGAGTCAGGCCCTCGCCGACGCACCCGCCGAAGATCACCCCCGCCGTCGCGGCCATCCTGCGGCAGATGCTGGTCGAGGCACAGCAGACCGACAGCAGTGGCTCCAACGACGAGCAGCCGGCTCGACGTATCGTCGAACGATGATCCGATTCGCGTTCTACGGAAGGGTCAGCACCGAGGACCAGCAGGACCCGGCGTCATCGAAGCAGTGGCAGCTCCACCGGAGTCGTGCCCTGATCGAGCCGGCCGGCGGGGTCGTGGTCGCCGAGTTCTTCGACATCGGGCAGAGCCGATCGCTCCCCTGGAAGCGGCGACCGGAGGCGGCTCGGTTGCTCGCGTCGCTCGCTCAGCCCGACCGTGGCTTCGATGCCATCGTGATCGGTGAGCCGCAGCGGGCGTTCTACGGCAACCAGTTCGGGCTGACGTTCCCCGTGCTCACCCACTACGGCGTCGCCCTGTGGGTGCCCGAGGTGGGTGGCGCTGTCGATCCGGGGTCCGAAGCCCACGACCTCGTGATGATGCTCTTCGGCGGCATGTCGAAGGGCGAGCGGACTCGTATCAAGACCCGGGTGCGCACTGCCATGAGCGCGCAAGCCGAGATGCAGGGCCGCTTCCTCGGAGGGCGTCCCCCATACGGGTACCGCCTCGTCGACGCCGGCCCGCATACGAACCCGGAGAAGGCAAGCGACGGCAAGCGCCTCCATCGGCTCGAACCTGACCCCGTGACCGCCCCGATCGTGCGCCGCATCTATGACGACTACCTCGCCGGCATCGGCTACCTCGCGCTCGCCGAGCAACTGACGGCCGAAGGCATCGCGTCACCGAGCGGTTACGACCGTGAGCGCAACCCTCACCGTCACGGACGCGCCTGGGGCAAGTCAGCGGTGCGGGCGATCCTGATGAACCCTCGCTACACCGGCTATCAGGTCTGGGCGAAGCAACGGCGTGAGGAGGTCCTGGTCGACGTCGAGGATGTCGGTGCCGGCCACCGAACCGTCATGCGATGGAACGGCGAAGCGGAGTGGGTCTGGTCGGCCGAGATGGCGCAAGAGCCGCTCATCGACCGGGAGCTCTATGAGGCTGTTCAGGCCAAGATGCAGGCCGCCAAGCGTGGGCCTCAGCAGCGACGACCGAAGGCCACCCAGCGTCCCTACCTGCTCCGCGGCCGTCTCCATTGTGGGCTGTGCGGCCGACGCCTGCAGGGCAGCTGGCACCACAACGAGCCCTACTACCGCTGCCTCTACGCCCAGCAGTACGCAGCGGCGAGCGAGTTCCCACACCCCAAGGCGGTGTACCTGCGAGAGAGCGACCTGCTCCCCGACATCGACTCCTGGCTCGGGACCATCTTCGACCCAGAGAACGTCGATGCCACGTGCGAGGCCATGGTTGGCGCGGTCGACACGACGGCTTCAGCGATCGCCCGCACCGAGGCGCAGGCCGCGATCAAGGAGTGCGATCGGAAGCTCGAGCATTACCGGGCTGCGCTCGATGCCGGCACCGATCCTCGCGTCGTCGGCCAGTGGATCGCCGAGGTGACATCGGAGAAGCGCCACGCGGAGACGGCGCTCCGGGCTGCGTCTGCGGACGCCGAGGCAGTGCGGATGACGAAGGCGCAGGTGCGCGAAGCCGTCGAGGAGATCGGTGGTCTCGTCGGGCTGCTCGGGGTCAGTCGCCCGAAGCTGCGCACCCGGTTCTACGAGGAGATCGGCCTCACCGCGGTCTATGACCCCCACCAAAAGGTGGTGGAAGCCACCGCGGACCTAGGTGTCCGTATCTCCAGTGTCCGAGGGGGGACTTGAACCCCCACGCCCTTGCGGGCACCAGCCCCTCAAGCTGGCGCGTCTGCCTATTCCGCCACTCGGACGTGGCAACCACCCGTGAGTGATGCGGCTGGTCACGATAGCAGTGCCGCACCGACGCCCTGCCATCGCTAGACGACCTGGGCGTTGACCTCCGCGAAGTGGCAGGCGACGGGGTGGCCGTTGCCGCGGTCGACCAGGTCGGGATGCTCGTCGACGCAGATCGAGGTGTCCTGCCCCCCGGCCTCGAGCTCCTGTCGCCACCAGCACCGGGTGTGGAACCGGCAACCGGTGGGCGGGTCGATGGGGCTGGGCACGTCGCCCGACAGCACGATGCGGCTCCGAGACCGCTCCCGCTTGGGATCGGGCAGCGGGATGGCGGACAACAGCGCCTGCGTGTACGGGTGCGACGGCCGAGCGTAGAGATCGTCGCGGTCGGCGATCTCCACGATCTCGCCCAGGTACATGACCGCGACTCGGTCGGAGATGTGCTTCACCACGGAGAGGTCGTGGGCGATGAACACGTACGACAGTCCGAGCCGCTCCTGGAGGTCGCGGAACAGGTTGACGATGCCGGCCTGGATGGAGACATCGAGGGCCGACACCGGCTCGTCGAGCACCAGCATGTCGGGGTCGAGGGCGAGGGCACGGGCGACCCCGATGCGCTGTCGCTGGCCGCCGGAGAACTCATGGGGAAACCGGTTGGCGTGCTCGGGCGAGAGACCGACGAGCTGCAGCAGCTCCTGCACCCGGGCATTGGCATCCGCCGTCGACAGACCCTTGTGGACGCGCAGCGGCTCGGCGATGGCATTGCCGGTCGTCATGCGCGGGTTCAGCGACGAGTACGGGTCCTGGAACACGATCTGGAACCGCTGCCGGAGCTTGCGCAGCTCCTTGCGGGACAGCGTCGTCAGGTCGTGCCCCTCGAAGAACACCTGGCCTGCGGTGGGCGCGATGAGGTGGAGCAACAGCCGACCGGTGGTCGACTTCCCGCAACCCGACTCCCCAACCAGGCCGAGGGTCTCGCCTCGCTTGAGCGTGAAGTTCACCCCGGAGACGGCGTGCACCTTGGCCAGCGTGCGTCCGAACACGCCACCGCGGACGGGGAACTCCTTCACCAGATCGCGAGCCTCGACGAGCACGTCGCTGCCGGCCACCCGCACCTCGGTCGGTTCGATCTGGGCGTCGGTCATGCCAGCGTCTCCTCTTCGCGCAGCTCGGCGACGCCGACGTTCTTCATGTCCTCGGCGAAGTGGCAGGCCGACACGTGGGCCATGCCTCCGACCAGGTGCAAGGGCGGTTCGGTCTCGTTGCAGATGCCCGGCACCCGGGCGAACGGGCATCGGGGGTGGAACGAGCAGCCGCTCGGTCGCCGCAGAAGCGAGGGCGGTGAGCCCTTGATCGGGATCAGCTTCTCCCGGCCGCTGTCGTCGAGCCGAGGCAGTGAGGCCAGGAGACCCAGCGTGTACGGGTGGCGCGTCTCGTAGAACACCTCGTCGGCCGTGCCCAACTCGACTGCCCGGCCGGCGTACATGACCATCACCCGGTCGGCCAGACCGGCGACCACGCCGAGGTCGTGGGTGATGAGCATGATCGCCGAGTCGATCTCGTCCTTGATCGACAGCAGCACCTCGAGGACCTGCGCCTGGACGGTCACGTCGAGCGCGGTGGTGGGCTCATCGGCGATGAGCAGGTCGGGGTTGCAGGCGATGGCCATGGCGATCATCACCCGCTGGCGCATGCCGCCCGAGAACTCGTGCGGATGCATGTCGACCCGCCGGTCGGCCTGAGGGATGCCGACGAGCTTGAGCAGCTCGATGGCCCGGGCCTTGGCCTGCTTGCGGCTGGCACCCTCGTGGATGCGCATCATCTCGCCGATCTGCTTGCCGACGGTGTGCACTGGGTTCAGCGCCGAGAGCGGGTCCTGGAAGATCATGGCGATCTCCTTGCCCCGCACCTCCCGTAGGCGCCCGGCCGAGCCCTCGAGGAGGTTCTCGCCCTTCCAGAGGATGCCTTCGGCCTGGATGTCGGCGGTGTCGGGCGGGAGCAACCCGAGGATGCTCATCGACGTCACCGACTTGCCGGAGCCGGACTCGCCCACGATGGCGAACACCTCGCCCCGGTGGACGTCGAACGAGACGCCGTCGACCGCCTTGACGTCGCCGTCGTCGGTCTTGAACGTGGTGTGGAGGTCGCGTACCGAAAGCAGCACGCGGTCGTCGGTCGGCACTCGCCGCCTCACTTGAGTTTGGGATCGAGGGCGTCGCGCAAACCGTCGCCGATGAAGACGAAGGAGAGCACGGTCAGGACGATGGCGGCGGCCGGGAAGAACAACAGATGCGAGGCGTTCACCAGGTCACCCTTCCCCTGGGCAACCATCAGGCCCCACGCCGGCGTCGGGTCCTGAGGCCCGACCCCGAGGAACGACAGCGCCGCCTCGGTGAGGATGACGCCGCCGACCGAGATCGTCCCGTAGACGATGATGGGCTGAAGGGCGTTGGGCAGGATGTGCCGGAACATGATCCGCGTCCGGGAGTACCCGAGCGCGATGGCCGCCTCCACGTACTCCTGCTGCGTGAGCGACAGGAAGCTCGCGCGCACGATGCGGGTGATCGACAACCAGCCGGTCAGTCCGATCACGAGGATGATCGTGTTCTCGCTCTTGCCGAAGATGGCCGCGATGGCGATCGCCAGGACGATGTAGGGGATGGCCAGGAAGATGTCGGTGATCCGCATGATCAGCGTGTCCAGCTTGCCGCCGAAGAACCCGGCGGTGGAGCCGAGCAGGATCCCGATGGCCAGTGAGAGCACGCTGGCCAGGATGCCGATTTTGAGCGACACCCGAGCGCCGTAGACGACCCGGCTGAACAGGTCTCGGCCGATGATGTCCGTCCCGAACAGGTGGTCACGCGACGGCCCCTCCCGGAACAGCGGCACCCGCTGGGTGATGCTGTAGGGAGCGATCAGCGGGGCGAAGACGGCCACGATCACCAGGAACACCAGGAACACGAGCCCGATCATCGCCATCCTGTTGCGCCGGAACCGGCGCCACACGTCCTTGCGCAGCGGTCGGACGGCGCCGAGGTCCATGCCCCCACCGACGGGTTCGCCCGGACCGGTGACCATCGAACCGGCAGCTTGCGGATCTCCGAGGCTCATTTCTCGCCTCCCTCGCCGAGACGGATGCGCGGGTCGAAGAACGCGTACGACAGATCGACCAGCAGGTTAATGATGGCGTAGGCCAGTACGACGGTGAGCGTGAGCCCCAGCAGCACCGGCAGATCTCGGCTGGTGACCGAGCTGGCGATCTCCGACCCGAGGCCGGGCCACGAGAACACGGTCTCGGTCAGCACGGCCACGCCGATCACCGTGCCGAAGTCGATGCCGATCAGCGTGACGACCGGGATCAGCGCGTTGCGCAGGCCGTGCTTCACGATGATGCTGCGCTCGTCGAGGCCCTTGGCCCGTGCCGTGCGCATGTAGTCGGCCCGCAGCACCTCGAGCATCGAGCCCCGCATCATGCGGGCGGCAAGCGCCGTCGACACCGAGGCCAGCGTGACGGCCGGCAGGATCAGGTACCGCCACTGCTCCCCCGTGGGGATGAAGAAGAACGCCCACGAGTCGGGACCCAGGCCCTGGGTCCGCAGCGTCAACCACTCCGGCCAGGCGTGTTTATGGGGGTACACGGCAAAGGCGTACTGGAGCACGAAGCCGAGGACGAAGACGGGGAGCGCGGACATGCCCGCCGTCACCACGGTGGTTATCTTGTCGCTCAACGAGTAGCGGCGTAACGCGGCGATCAAGCCCACGCCGATGCCCACGACGACCTCGATGAGGATCGCCCAGATGCCGAGCCGCAGGCTGTTCACCGCGTGCTCGCCGAGGATGTCGTTGACGCTCCGGCGGTTCTTGTACGACTCGCCGAGGTCCCACTTCAGCGTCCGTTCCCAATAGTGGACGAACTGCACGGGGAGCGGCTTGTCGAGGTCGTAGCGCTCCTTGGCGCGCTGGACCACACCGGGGTCAGGCGTCCGGTTGAAGCCGCCGGCGATCAGGTTGGCCGGGTCGCCCGGCAGCGTGAAGAAGAGGAAGAACAGGAACGAGATGGCGAAGAACACCGTCGGGATCAGCAAGAGGATCCGACGGATGACGTAGCTGGGCATGTGGGGCCCTCCTTGATGTTGGGACTGGTGTGGGGGGCGCCGCCACGCCCCCCACACCCCGTTCAGCTCTGAACTACTTGAGCTTGATCTGGTCCCAGAGGATGAGGCCGAAGTTCGTCTGCTCGAAGTTCGTGAACTTCTTGTTGTTGTAGACGTAGTCGCCGCGGTACCACAGCAGCGGGATCACGCCGACGTCGTCGAGCAGGACCTTCTCGGCCTGCTGGAACAACTGGGCCTGCTTGTCCTTGTCAACGGTCTGCTTGGCCTCGTCGACGAGCGAGTTGAACTGCGCGTTGTCGAACTGGCTGTAGTTGTTGCCGCCGATGGCGTCCTTGTGGAACAGGTCGTACATGAAGTTGTCGTACGTCGGGTAGTCGGCGAACCAACCGGCCCGGCAGACGACGCAGGCGCCCTTGGCGAGCGACGAGAAGTACGTCTCGGTCGGGCGGGGATCGACGACGGCGTCGATGCCGACCGCCTTCAGGTTGTCGACGAAGATCGCGACCACCGGCTCATGGCCGTTGTCGGCGTTGATCTGGATCTTGATGGGGCCGGACTGCTTGTTGCCGGCCGCCTTCCACTCAGCGACGAGCTTCTTGGCCTGCGTCGGGTCGTACTTGCAGTAGTCGCACAGGTCCTTCTTGAACCCGGGAATGCCGGGCGGGGTCACGCCGGTGGACACGGTGCGGCTCGAGTCGTACACGGCCTTGTTGATCTCGTCACGGTTGAGCGCCAACGAGAAGGCCTGGCGGAGCTTGAGGTTCTTGGCCCCGCCGATGCTCGGGTCGTTCTGGTTCACGTCGTAGTGGTACGAGCCCAGGATGTTGACATCGAGGGTCGTGCCGTAGTTCTGCTTGGCCTCGTCCACGCGCCCGGGCGGGATGTTGGCGGTGTCGCCCTCACCGGCCTCGAAGGCGTTGTAGGCGGTGTCGACGTCCTTGGAGACCTTGAACGTGACCTTGTCGAGGATGGCCGTCTTGTTGCCGAGGACGTCGCCGCCCCACTTGTCGTTGCGGACGAGCTCGATCTGCTCGGAGGTGCGCGGCGCGGCCAGCTTGTAGGGGCCGTTGCCGATCATCAGCTGGTTCTCCCAGTCCTTCTGATCCTTGAGGGCCTCGACGGCCTTCGGCATCGGGAAGAAGATCTGGAATCCGGCCACGGCATCGAAGTTCGAGTACGGCTTGGCCAGCGTCACCGTGAGGGTGCGGGTGGCGTCATCGGCATTGATGCCGGAGATCGTCGTGGCCGTGCCGTCGAGCTTCTCCTTGCCACCCTTGAGGAAGTTGAAGAGGTAGCTGTAGTCGCCGGCGAAGTCCTTGTTGGACGCCCGCTCCCACGCCCGCTGGAACGAGCTGGGCAGGACGGCCTCGCCGTTCGAGAAGACGGCGTCCTTGCGGATCTTGAAGGTCCACACGGTGGCGTCGGCGTTGGACTTGTAGGACTCGGCGACCAGCGGCTTGATCTTCGGATTGGCCGGGTCGCTGGCGTCGATGTCGGTCAGGCCGTCGTAGAGCTCGTTGATGACCTGGTACGCGTCCAGGGTGCTGTTCAACCCCGGGTCGATGTGCTCGGGCGGGTCACCCTGGAACGTGCCGAGATCGACGATCTCGCCGCCCGTCTTGTCACTGGCGGTGGTGTCCTTGGTACCGCCGGACGCATCACTGTTCTTGTCGCTGCTCCCGCCACATGCCGCGGCCACGAAGGCCAGTACGGCGAGTAGTGCGAGGAGCCGGGCGACGATCGAACGATCTCGCTTGGGCACGTGTGGGGTCCTCCTAGATGTGGGGTCTGGGAGGCGCCCCGCCAACTCATTGCAGGCGGAGCGCCAAAATCACCGTCGTGAATGCGAAGACGACGGCAACCGCCACAGTGATGCGATCGAGGTTCCGCTCCATCACCGTGGATCCCGCTGCCGATGCGCCGATGCCTCCACCGAACATGTCGGAGAGACCACCACCGCGACCGGAGTGCAGCAGGACGAGGAGGACGAGGAGGAGCGCCACAATCACGTGGACTACGACGATCGCGATGGTCAACATGCCTGCACTGCTCCCCAACAACGGTCCGACTCTGGCCGGAGCACGCTAGCAAACCTCAGTTCACCTGGGCCGGACACCCCACGTTCCGTCCCGACGATTGTTCATTCCGTCTAGGCGGAATGGGCACTCTGGACGATTCGGGCGAAATCCTCGGGATCGAGCGACGCCCCGCCCACCAGGGCACCGTCGATGTCAGCCTGGGCCAGCAGCTCAGCCGCGTTCGCGCCCTTGACGGAGCCCCCATACTGGATGCGCACCGACGAGCCGGCCTCCGTCCCCGCCTCTTCGCTGACCACCCCTCGAATGGCCTTGCACACTGCCTGGGCGTCCTCCGGTGTGGCGTTGCGGCCGGTGCCGATGGCCCAGATGGGCTCGTAGGCGATGACGAGCGTGGCCACCTGGTCGGCGCCGACGCCGGCCAGCCCGGCCCGCACCTGACTGCTGACCTTCTCCTCGGTGGTGCCCGCCTCGCGCTCCTCGAGCGTCTCGCCGCAGCAGAGGATGGGTGTCATGCCGTACTTGAGGATGGCCTTCACCTTGCGGTTGACGTCCTCGTCGGTCTCGCAGAACAGCTGGCGGCGCTCGCTGTGGCCGGTGATCACGTGGCCGACGTTGAGCTTGGCCAACATGGCGGGGCTCACCTCGCCGGTGA
The DNA here is from genome assembly GCA_025463335.1 of Acidimicrobiales bacterium. Lineage (GTDB taxonomy): Bacteria > Actinomycetota > Acidimicrobiia > Acidimicrobiales > CADCSY01 > RYN-34. Next base: position 12,303 of record JAOBWJ010000086.1, on the reverse strand, counting down.
ACGCCCCCTTCTCCTCCCAATGGCAGTTCTGGGCGCCGAGGCCCACCGGGATGCGGTCGGACTCGAGCACCGTCTGGATCGATCGGAGGTCGGTGAACGGCGGGTGCACGGTGACGTCGACCGCCGCGTAGTCGTCCTTCTTGAGCAGGTAGCTGAGCTTCTGGACGATCTGGATGGCCTCGAAGTGATTGAGGTTCATCTTCCAGTTGCCGCTGATCAGGGGCTTACGCTTGGCGGGCATTCGGTGCCTCTCGTAGGGCGTGCAGTCCGGGCAGGTCGCCCTGCTCCAACAGCTCGAGCGATGCCCCGCCGCCGGTCGACACGTGGTCGATCTCGCCGGCCAGGCCGAACTGGGCGGCGGCGGCCGCGCTGTCGCCGCCACCGACGACGGTGAAGCCGCGGCAATCGGCCACCGCCTGGGCGACGGTGCGGGTGCCGGCCTCGAACCGGGGGTCCTCGAACACTCCCATGGGGCCGTTCCAGAACACGGTGCGGGCACCTTCGACGACGTCGGAGAACTCGGCCGCTGTACCCGGACCGATGTCGAGGCCCATCCAACCGTCGGGCAGGTCGGTGCCGAACTGGCGGACCTCGCCGCCGGCCTCGGGCTTGCCGATCTCGCCGCCGGGACCGAGCCCGGTGATGTCGTGGGGGATGCGGATGCGGTCCCCGTGCTCGTCGAGCAGTCGGCCACACCGCTCCACCTGGTCGGGCTCGAACAGCGAGTTGCCGATGTGGTGGCCACGGGCGGCGAGGAACGTGAAGCACATCCCGCCGCCGATCAGCAGCGTGTCGCACAGGTCGAGGAGGGCGGTGATGACGCCCAGCTTGTCGCTCACCTTGGAGCCACCGAGGACCGACACGAACGGGCGGTTCGGGTGCTCGCGCATGCCGCTGAGCACCTCGACCTCCTTGGCCAGGAGGCGCCCGGCGGCGCTGGGGAGGAACTTCGGCGGCCCCACGATCGACGCGTGGGCCCGGTGGGACGCCCCGAAGGCGTCGTTGACGTAGGCGTCCTGACCGTCGATCAGCTTGGCCACGAACGCCGGGTCGTTGGCCGTCTCGCCCGGGTCGAACCGCAGGTTCTCGAGCAGCTCGACGCCCGGCGCCAGCTCGGCCAGGCGGGCCCGCACCGGCTCGACCGAGTACCGGGGGTCGGGCGCGCCCTTGGGGCGGCCCAGGTGGGTGCACGCCGTCACCGTGGCCCCCTGCTGCTGGAGCCACTGGATGGTGGGCAGCGTGGCCCGGATCCGGAAGTCATCGGTGATCCGACCGTCCCGGATCGGGACGTTGAAGTCGGCGCGGAGGAGCACCCGCTTCCCCTGCAGGGGAGGCAGGTCCTCCAGTACCGGGACCTGCATCTACTTCTTGGCGGTCTTCTTGAGCGGAGCGGCGGCCTTCTTCGACCGGCCCTTGTTGGCCTTGCCGACGATGAGCGCCATGTCGACCAGGCGGTTCGAGTAGCCCCACTCGTTGTCGTACCAGCCGAGGATCTTGACCATGTTGCCCATGGCCATGGTCAGCTTGGAGTCGAACGTGCACGACGCCGGCGAACCCACGATGTCGGAGGAGACGATCTCATCCTCGGTGTAGACGAGGACCTTGCGCAGGGGGCCACTGCGGGCCGCCGCCTTGAACGCCTTGTTGATCTCCTGGACGGTCACGTCTCGGCTCAGGAGGCCGGTGAAGTCGGTGATCGAGCCGTCCTGGACGGGCACCCGCAGGGCGGTGCCGTCGAGCTTCCCCTTCATCGACGACAGCACCAGGCTGGTGGCCCGGGCGGCGCCCGTGGAGGCCGGCACGATGTTGGCCGCCGCCGCCCGGCCCCGGCGCAGGTCCTTGTGGGCCAGGTCGAGGAGGTTCTGGTCGTTGGTGTAGGCGTGGACCGTGGTCATCAGGCCCCGCTCGACCCCGAAGGCGTCGTCGAGGACCTTGATCATCGGCACAAAGCAGTTCGTGGTGCACGAGGCGTTGGAGACGATCGTCATCGACGGGTCGAAGTCGCCGTCGTTCACGCCGATCACGAACGTGCCGTCGACGTTGGTGGCCGGGGCCGAGATGATCACCCGGGGGGCGCCACCCTCGATGTGGGCGGCCGCCTTCTCACCGTCGGTGAAGATGCCGGTGGACTCGATGACCACATCGACCCCGAGGTCGCCCCACGGGAGCGCCTTCGGGTCGCGCTCGGCGAACACCCGGAAGGTGTCGCCACCCACCGAGATGCCGTCGGAGGTGACCTTGACGTCCTGCTCGAGACGGCCGTGGGTCGAGTCGTACTTCAGGAGGTGGGCGTTGGTCTCCGGGGGCACGAGGTCGTTGACGGCCACCAGGTCGATGTCGGCGCCCGACTTCAGCGCTGCGCGCAAGAAGTTCCGGCCGATGCGTCCGAACCCGTTGATTCCCACTCGCACGGTCATGCCCGCCATCCGAGCAGATAGGCGCGTGCCCCCGCCACTCGCTCGCACATCGTCCGTTTACCGGTCGATGTCGCGGTGGCTGACGCGGGGCTCGAAGCCCCGGGCCCGCAGCAGGCTGGCGACCTCCTCGGCCATCACGACCGACCGGTGGTGACCGCCGGTGCAGCCCATGGCGATGGTGAGGTACGACTTGCCCTCGGCCACATACGCGGGGAGCAGGAGCTCGAGCAGGTTGTCGAGCCGGTCGAGGAACTCCCCCGTCTCCGGGAAGCGCAGCACGTAGTTGCGGACGTCGGCGTGTCTGCCGGTGTGGGGCCGCAGCTCGTCCACCCAGTGCGGGTTGGGCAGGAACCGGCAGTCGAGCACCAGGTCGACGTCGAGCGGCAGGCCGTGCTTGTAGCCGAACGACATGACCGCCGTCTGCAGGCCGCCCTCGGTGGTGTCGCTGGCGAAGAGGGCCTCGATCCGCTCACGGAGCTGGTGGACGTTGAGGTCGCCGGTGTCGACGACCACGTCGGCCTCGCCCTTGAGCGGTTCGAGCGCGGCCCGCTCCTTGGCGATCCTGGTCACCAGCCCACCCTCGTCCTCGAACGGGTGCCGGCGCCGGGTGTCCTCGAAGCGGCGCACGAGCACCTCGTCAGACGCCTCGAGAAAGAGCACTCGCACCCGCTCGGCCGCGTCCCGGAGGTGGGAGAGACCGGCGGTCAGCTCCTCCACGTCACGAGCGCCGAGCACCAGGGCGACGTGGTTGATGGCCGAGCCCGGCTGGCGGACCAACTCGGCGACCTTGTCGATGAGGGCGGCGGGCAGGTTGTCGATCACGAACCAGCCGAGGTCCTCGAGCACGTTGGCCGCCTGGCTGCGTCCGGCACCGGACAGGCCGGTGATGACGACGAACTCACCACGCTTGGCCCGCCGGCGGGCGTTCATCGCTTGCGACCTCGCCGCACACGCAGGTCCTCGAGCACCCCGTTCCCGAGCAGTCGGGCCGACTCCGACATCTGCCGCAGCCGCTGGGCCACCTCGCTGGTGGCACCGGGCGCCATGCGCTCCTCGATGACCTCGGCCAGCTGGTCGATGCGACGGCCGAGGACGTCGACCTCCGAGCCCACCGCCACCACCTCGGCCGACACCGGGCTGGTCGACTGCTCGACCCGGAGCACCTGGCTGCGGGCGGTCGCGATCTCGGCCAGGACGGACCCCAGCTCGCGGGTGACTTCGGTCATCTGCTGGGAGGTGGCCGAGCGGGCAGCAAGCTGGCGGACGCCGTCGACGCCGTCGGCCAGGGCCTCGAGGCCGTCGCGCAGCACCCGCACGATGCGGACCTCCTCGGCGATGGCGCCGATGCGGGCGTCGACCGCCTTCACCTCGCCGCTGACCGCCTCCTCGGCGCTGGACACGGCACCCAGGACGCGTTCGACTCCCCGGCGCACGTCGTCGCGCTGGGCCACCTGGTCGAGACCGGCCTCCAGGGCCGCCAGCCGGTCGGCGATGCGCTGGTCGTTGGCGGCCGGCGCGGCCGGCGCCTGACGCAGCGACTCGATGCGTTGCCCGAGGGCGTCGAGCCGGCCGCCGAGCGGGTCGAGCGCCTCACCCAGCCGCCACTCGATCCCGCCGATGCGGTCGAAGATGCCGCCCAGGTCGGCCGGCTCGTCGCCCGACGGGCGGGCCACGAGCTTGGCCTCGATGCTGGCCAAGCGGGCCAGCAGAGCATCCGCCGCCGGGGGCGGCTCCGCCAGCTTGGCCTCCAGCGCATCGAGCCGGGCGAGGACGGGGTCGATCGATGTGGGCTGGGGCAGGCGGGTCTCCAGCGCGGCCAGCCGTTCGAGCACGGCATCCACGTTCGGGGCGCTGCCGGGCTGGAGCTCGGCCAATCGCTTGGCCACGGCGGCCACGACCTCGTCCCGCAGCTCGGACTGGCTGGCGCCCGCCTCCATGCGCACCTGGCTGGCAGCCGAGACCAGCTCGCCCTGCAGGCGACGCAGGTCGGCTCGCAGCTCGCCGACGGCGGTCACGACCACCGTGTCGTCGTACGGCGCGGGCGCCGGCCCCTGCTCGGGCACCCGGCCGACGGTGGCCCGCAACTCGTCGAAGGCGGCGGCCAGCTCGCCCCGGATGGACGTGATGGCCTCGGTGACGACCACGTGGCGGCCGTCGAGGGTGGTGCGCAGTTGGCGGAGGTCGGCGGCCAGCTCGGCCACCTCGTCACCGGCGTCGGTAGAGCCGGCCATCGCCGCCACCGTGCGCTGACCGGCCTCGCCGATGGCTTCGTGGAGGCGGACGGCCCGCTCGGCCTGCTCCCCCGCTACCCGCTCGACGGCCGCCTGGGTCTCGGCGGCCAGCACGCGGTGCGACTCGGCCAGGTCGTCGCGGAGGGCGCGCACCGCCTCGGTCAACTGCTCGACGGCGGCGGAGTCGGGCGCGGCGCCGGGAGCGGCGTTGCGCACCGCCTCGGTCAGCGCCTGCTGGTCGCGCATGACGACGTCGAGGGCGGTGCCCAGGGCCGTCACCACCTCGGTGACCTGGGCCACCTCGGCGCGAGACCGGACCCGGTACTCGTCGACCCGGTCGGAGAGCGCCTTCAGCCGTTCGCTGCTGGCCAGGTCGGGCAAGCGCGACTCGATGGCGCCGAGCCCGTCGGCCATCCGCTGCACGCCTCGAAGCACGAGACCCAGGCGCTGCTCCAACGTCGGTTCGCTGGGGTTCGCGTCGCTCACGACTCGATGCTACGGAGCGGGGAGGCGGAGTTCGGGGACCTTCTCGGTCAGAAAGAACAGAAGCCGCGGGATCGTGGCGGCATCGGCGTACTCCGCTGCCCGCGCGATGAAGCCGGGCGGCGGGGCCGGCTCCTCCATGCGCCGGATGACCAGCCCGGCGGCGATCATGGCGTTCACGTAGCGGGACATGGGGCGGTGGATGAACGGGATGAACACGTCCTTCTCCACCTCCTCGAGGCTGTTGTCCTCGATCAGGTAGGGACCGATGCGCCAGTACTGCTCCGGCGGGTCGAGCACCTGGTCGTCGATCCAGCCCGAGCCGGGCGTCTGCAGCAGCGGGTGGTTGAGGAAGAACAGGAACCGCCCGCCCGGGCGCAGCACCCGGCCGACCTCGGCCAGCGCCTCGTCGACGGCCTCGATGTGCTCGAACACCAGGCACGCCACCACGGCGTCGAACGACTCATCCGCGAACGGCAGCTCGGCCGCCCCGGCCCGCAGGTAGGCGGGGCCGCCGGCCCGCTCCTTGGCCACCTCGACCTGGGCCCAGGTGGGGTCGACGCCGATCACCCGACGGGCCCCACCCTGCACGGCCAGGCGGGCGATCTGGCCCTCACCGGTGCCGACGTCGAGCACGTCGTCGAACCCGTCGAGGTAGGCCGCCGCCATGGGCAGGATCTGCTCCTCGTACTCGGCGTCCGCCCCGTCGGTGAAGCCGTCCTGCCACCACCCGGCGTGGGTCTCCCACAGGTCCTCGTCGTCGCTCACGGACCCATTGTCCCGTTCTTTGTCGGATCCGCCGTCTTCCAGACGGTCTCTCCGACAACGACACGCACGCTGGCCCCAGCAGTTCGGGCGTACTGCGGGGGCTGCGCCAAAGGACAAAGACGCTCCCAAGGGGCGAGGTGGCCGCACGTGGGCTCGGGTCCTGAGCTGCGGGGGTCGAACGCTTGCCCGGCGTAGATGCGTGGTCTCTGGGACCACTGATCTACGCCGAGAAGAGGGACCGGGCGTACTGCTGGGGTGGACGCAAGGACAAAGACGCGCCCAGGGGGCGGTGCGGCGTCACGTCGTCTCGGGTCTTTGAGGCGATCCCGCGGAACAATCCACATACCGGGCGGCGAAGGTGCGGTCTCATCCGGCGTGATCACCCCGGACGAGACCGCACATTCGAGCAGGGCCGCACCGACGTCGGCACCGCCGGGCCGGCCCCGTGGTTGGCGTCATGGCCTTTCGCGACCCCTACAACAGGGGGCGCTAGCACGTGCCTAACCGGTAGGGCCGAAGCGCTCCACCCGGATCCGGTCGACCGGTTGGCCCAGGTCGATCAGGATCCGACTGGCGGCGTCGGCGAAGCCCGACGACCCGCACACGTAGCCGGTGGCGTCGGGCAACACGTCGAGGTCGGCGGCCATGAGCCGCCCGGGCGGGCGATCGGAGCCCGCCACCCGGGAGTAGACGACCGTGGTCTCGGGCCCGGGCAGCTCGCCGGCGTAGAGCAGGTCGGCCGGGGAGCGGACGGACACCACGAGCCGCACCAGCTCGGACCGGCCGAGCCGGCGGGCGTGGCGGAGCATGGCCATGAGCGGCACGAGTCCCGAACCGCCACCGACGAGCACCGCCGGCGCCTCGCCGTCCCACACGAACCAGCCTCCGATCGGTCCCCGCACCTCGAGCTCGTCACCGATCACCACGACGTCGTGGAGGAACGTCGACACCTCGCCGCCCTCCAGCCGCTCGACCGTGAGCTCGAGCTCACTCGACCCGTCGGGCGCGGAGGCCACCGAGTACGACCGCTGGGCCCTGTAGCCGTCGGGGGCCGTGAGCCGCACCACGTAGTGCTGGCCCGGGCGATGGTTGGTCGGGCCGGGCAGCGCCAGGCGGAACGTCTTGGCCCGCGCCGTCTCCGGTCGGATGCCGACCACCGTCGCCGTCTGCCACTCAGTCACCTTGGTAGCGCTGCTCGAGCCAGGGGTCGCCTCGATCGTGGTAGCCGTTCTGCTCCCAGAAGCCGGGCTCGTCGTGATCGAGGAGCCGGATCGACGACGCCCACTTGGCGCTCTTCCAGAAGTAGAGGTGGGGCACGAGGAGGCGGGCCGGCCCGCCGTGCTCGACGGGGAGGGGGAGCCCGGCGTATTCCCACGCCACCCACGCCTTGCCGCCGGTGACGTCGTCCAGGGGCAGGTTCGTGGTGTAGCCGGTGTGGGACGACACGAGCACATGGGTGGCCGTCGGCAGCGGTCCGGCCACGTCGAGCAGGGCGTCGACCGACACGCCGCCGAAGGTCACGCCGAGCTTCGACCAGGTCGTCACGCAATGGATGTCGCCGGAATAGGTCGCCGGTGGCAGGGCGTGGATCTCGTCCCATGTCCAAGTCGTCGGGCGCTCGACCAGGCCGTCGACGGCGAAGGTCCACGTGGCCGTGTCGAGTCGGGGCGTGACCTCGGCGGTGAGCACCGGCCAGTCCTGGCCGACGTCGTACTGGCCGGGCGGAAGACGGTCGTTTCGGCCACGACCGGTGAAGCCTCGGGTGAACCTGCCCATGTTCGGCTCCTTCGTAAGCGTGATTACGAGTGCCGGGACGTACCCTACGAGCATGCATCCCGGCGGCCCCCTCGTGTTCCGGCGTGCCGGCCGTGAGGACCTGGACGCCACCAAGAACGTGAACCGCGCCCTCGTTCGACGAGTCTGGGGCTTCACCCGCGCCTACCGGGGCCGTCTGGCCGTCTTCCTCCTGGTGATCACGGCCAGCGCCCTGCTCGGCCTGGCCCCGCCGCTGCTGTTCAAGGCCATCATCGACCACGCCATCCCCAGCAAGGATAAGGGCCTGGTCACCACCCTGGCCCTGTTCACGGTGGCCGCCGCCCTGGGCGCGGCGGCGCTCGACCTGGCCCAGCGGTGGTACTCGGCCGCCATCGGCGAGGGCCTCATCTTCGACCTGCGCACCGCCCTGTACGACCACGTGCACCGCATGCCGATCGCGTTCTTCACCCGCACCCAGACCGGCGCGCTGGTGAGCCGCATGAACAACGACGTGATCGGCGCCCAGCGGGCCCTGACCGGCACGCTCGGCACGGTCGTCGGCAACGTCCTCACCCTGGCCACCACGGTCGGCGCCATGATCGCCATCGACTGGCGCCTCACCTTCCTGGCCGTGGTGGTGCTCCCGGTCTTCATCATCCCGGCCAACCGGGTCGGCGCCCGCCTGCAGGACGTCACCCGGGAGGGGATGGAGGTCAACGCCGCCATGAACGCCCAGATGACCGAGCGGTTCAACGTGTCCGGGGCCCTGCTGGTGAAGCTGTTCGGCCGTCACAACGCCGAGGTGGCCTCGTTCTCCCGCAAGGCCGGGCGGGTGCGCGACATCGGTGTGCGCAGCGCCATGCTCGGCCGGGTCTTCTTCGGCGCCCTCGCCCTCGTCGCCGCCGTGGGCACCGCCGTCATCTACTGGCTCGGCGCCCGCCAGGTCATCGCCGGCACCCTCACGACCGGCGCCCTGGTGGCCATGGCCGCCTTCGTCGTGCGGATCTACCAGCCGCTCACCGCCCTCACCAACGCCCGGCTCGACGTGCTGCTGGCCCTGGTGTCGTTCGAGCGGGTGTTCGAGCTGCTCGACACGCCCCGGCTCATCGAGGACCGGCCGGGAGCCGTCGAGCTGGTCGACCCGAAGGGCCGCATCGAGATCGACGACGTGTGGTTCCAGTACCCGGCGGCGTCCGAGGTGTCGATCTCCTCGCTGGAGGGCGACGGCGTGTCGGACATACCCCTCGACAGCCGCCCCGGCGATTGGGTGCTGTCCGGCGTCTCCAGCGTGCTCGAGCCCGGCCAGCTCGTGGCCCTGGTCGGGCCCTCGGGCGCGGGCAAGACGACGCTGTCGCAACTGGTCCCCCGCCTCTACGACGTCACCTCCGGCGCCATCCGGATCGACGGCCACGATGTGCGCGACCTCACGCAGGAGTCCTGCGGGCGGCCATCGGCGTGGTGAGCCAGGACCCTCACCTGTTCCACGACACCGTGGCCAACAACCTCCGCTACGCCCGGCCCGACGCCACCGACGAGGAGCTGGTCCGGGCGTGCGAGGCGGCCCGCATCCACCACGTCGTGGCCTCCCTGCCCGAGGGCTACGACACCCTCGTCGGCGAGCGGGGCCATCGACTGTCGGGCGGCGAGAAGCAGCGGTTGGCCATCGCCCGCATGTTGCTGAAGGACCCGGCGGTGGTGATCCTCGACGAGGCGACCTCCCACCTCGATGCCGAGAACGAGCACGCCATCCAGGAAGCGCTGGCCGTGGCGCTCGAGGGGCGGACGTCGATCGTCATCGCCCACCGGCTGTCGACGATCCAGGCCGCCGACCAGATCCTCGTCCTCGACGAGGGCCGCATCGTCGAGCGCGGCACCCACCCGACGCTGATGGTCGACGACGGTCTCTACGCCGACCTCTACCGCACCCTGGTGCGGGAGACGCCCGTCTGACCGACGCCGGCGCTAGAGCTTGCCGGTGAGGAAGGCGATGTCGGCGGCCACGCCGTCGAGCGAGGTCTCGCAGATCACCGGGGCGTTGGCGTTGCGCACCACCTCGACCAGCACCGACGGGTCGATGAGGCCATCGCCGAGGTGCTCGTGGCGGTCGCGCCCGGAGTTCGCCTCGTCCTTGGAGTCGTTGGCGTGCACGAGGTCGATGCGCCCGGTGATGGCCTGGATGCGCTCGGCCGCGCCCGCCATCTCCTCGCCGGCGGCGTGGGTGTGGCACGTGTCGAGGCAGAAGCCCATGCCCATGGGGCCGATGGCGTCCCACAGCTTGGCGATGGTGTCGAAGTGCCGGGCCATGGCGTGCTCGCCGCCGGCCGTGTTCTCGAGGTAGAGCGGCACGTCGGTCTCGAGCGCCTGCACCGCTTTGACCCACCGCTCGACGCCGTCCTCGACCGAGTCGCCGGCCGCCACGTGGCCGCCGTGCACGATCACGGCCGTGGCCCCGACCGCCGCGGCGCCGTCCATGGTCTGCTGCAGGATCTTGCGGCTCGGGATGCGGACCTTGTTGTCGGGCGACGCCACGTTGACGATGTACGGGGCGTGCACGTAGACGGGGATCGTGGCCGCCTTGAGCGCCTCGGCCTGCGGGTGGGGCTGGGGCTTCTTCCACGACTGCGGGTCGGAGAGGAAGAGCTGGATGCACGACGAGCCGGTGGCCTCGGCCGTGACCAGCGGGTCGGCGGTCTTCACGTGGGCGCCGATGGGATGCATGCCGTGAAGGCTAATGAGGATGCGGGTGCGGGTGGACGTGCCGGGTGTCGAGCCAGCGCTGGAAACCGGCGGCGTTCGAATGCACGCCGTTGAGCGTCTCCAGCTTCTCCCGCTGCAACGGGTCGACGCCCTCGAGGTCGGACGCGAAGGCGGCGTCGAGGGCGGCGGCGATGTCCTCGCCCGAATGCCAGGCCCGTTCTGCCACCTCCGCCCACCGGCGCAGGGTGCCGTCGGCCTCCTCGAGGATCGAGGACGGATCGGGCACCAGGCCGTAGTGGGCCAGGGCGATGCCGCTCGGCGAGCGGTCGGCGAACTTCCGCAGCGACGCAAGTGCCTGATCCAGATCGAAGTCGGGCGGCGGGGTCGACGGCCGCAGCACGCCGGCATCGGGCAGCCGCACCCCGACGGCGTCGCCGGCGAACAGCAGGCCCGAGACCGAGTCGTGCAGGCCCAGGTGGTGCTTCGCATGGCCAGGGGAGTCGACGGCGGTGAGCACCCGGCCCGGACCGATGACGATGTCCTCGCCGTCCTCCAGCACATGGATGCGCTCGGCCGGCGTGGGCTCGAGGCGGCCATAGAGCGAGTCGAGCAGCCCGCCGTAGACCATGGCCGCGGAGGCCACGAGCTTGGCCGGGTCGGCGAGGTGGCGGGCGCCCTTCTCGTGCACGTAGACGGTGGCCTCCGGGAAGGCCCGGGCCACGTCACCCACTCCGCCGGCGTGGTCGAGGTGGATGTGGGTCACGGCCACCCCGGCCAGCTCACCGGGGTCGACCCCGAGCTCGGCCAGGGCCGCCAGCAGCGCCGGCACCGAGGACTGGCTGCCTGTCTCCACCAGCACCGGCGCCGGCCCCTCGATCAGGTAGCCGGCCGTCACCCGCTCCCAGCCGCCCAGCAGCGTGTCGATCTCCAGCACGCCCGGGCCGATCCGAGTGGCCATCAGGCCACCGTCCGCAGAGCCATGGGAGTCAGTGTCGCACCCGGGTGCCAGGATGGGCACGTGTCGCAGCAGGCCGCCCTCTTCGAGCCCGAGCAGACCCTCGGCGTCGGTGAGCTGGTTGCCCGCGTCACCAAGGTGGTGGCCGCCGCCTTCCCGACCGAGGTGTGGGTGCGGGGCGAGGTTCATGGGCTGAAGCGGCCCAACGCCAGCGGCCACGTCTACTTCGAGCTGTGCGAGCGCAACAGCCGGCGCGGGCCGACGTCGACGTTGAACATCGCCCTGTTCCGGCTCGAGCACCAGCGGGTGCAGCGCACGCTGGCCGACTACCCCGACTTCCGCCTGGCCGACGGTCTCGAGGTGCGCGTCAAGGGCCGGATCCAGTTCGCCTACGGCCGGGTCTCGCTCGTGATGTCGGCCATCGACCCGGTGCACACCCTGGGCCAGCTGGCCGCCGACCGGCAGCGGGTGCTGCGGGCCCTGGCCGCCGACGGGCTGTTGGAGACCCAACGGGCGCTGCCCATGCCGGTTGTCCCGCTCCGCGTCGGTCTGGTCACCAGCGTCGGTAGCGCGGCCTACGAGGACGCCGTGCAGGAGCTCACGACGTCGGGCATCGGGTTCGACGTGCGGGTGGCCGACGCCAGGGTGCAGGGCACCAACGCCGATCTCTCCATGGTCCGAGCCCTGAGCGTCTTGAAGAGCCAACGCTGCGACGTCGTCCTGCTCGTGCGCGGCGGCGGCTCCCGCACCGACCTGGTCGCCTTCGACAGCGAGCGCCTGGCCCGAGCGGTGGCGTCCATGCCGGTGCCCGTGCTCGCCGGCGTCGGCCACGAGATCGACTCGAGCGTCGTCGACGAGGTGGCCCATGCCTCGTTCAAGACGCCCACCGCCTGCGCCGCCGCCGTGGTCGAGCGGACCCGCGGTGCCCTGGGCCGAGCCGAGACGGCTTGGACGGCCGTGGCCTCGGCGGCCCGGGCCGACCTGGCCGCGGCCGGCG
>JAOBWJ010000089.1 GCA_025463335.1 Acidimicrobiales bacterium | reverse complement strand
GGATCTCGATCATGGCCGACGGGCCCTGGACGATCTCAGCCCACCTCTGACGCCGGTGACGAAGTCGTCGCCGATCGTGGTCGTGCACTTTCGACCGGTTGGCGGACGCAGACACAGCGACAAGGGCATCGCCGAGCGCCAGGTGATTCGCGAACGCCCGCTTGCGTGCAGTGTCCCAACCCCGCGTACCCGGCGAAGCGATCGGCCCCTGCCTGGAGGGCGGCGCTGTCCGTCACGGGCTGAGCATGATCCGCCAGGCCGCGATGGACAAGAGCGACTGTCGCTGGCACCGATCGCCCTGTGGTCCTGCCCGGAATGAGCCAGTACGGCGTGTCCCAGATCGCCGAATACACGGGTGATCCATCTGGCATCCCATGTGATTGTGTCGGGCGCTGGAAGGGGCTGACAAGCTGGCTCAGCGTCAGGCATCATGCGCTCGGCGTGGCTCAGCCAGCGGCGGCGCCGTCGCCCAAGCTCAAGGGGAAGCACACATGGCGGATCTCGTCGACCAGTTGCTTGTCCGGCCTGGCCTGTACCTCGGTCCGCAAGCCGATCCGGTCGCCACGGCGCCGCCCTCGGTGGCACGCATCGACGTGCGCCCGCTGCCGGGCGGGTCTGGTGTGATGTTCACCTACGAGGTCATCACGAGCGACAACGGCCGGGTCCACGCCGAACACGCGGTGCTGGCCCGGACGACCGACGGGCTCGTGCTCGTCACGTCGCACAGCCACGCAGACGTGACGACCGTGCTACGCGAGAGCGAGCCGGGCTACTTTCCGGCCGAGGAAGGGGCTTCGCCGTTTCCCATGGCGATCCGCCTCGAGGTCCCCGAACCCGGCCACCTCGTCTACTCATGGAGCTACGCCAGCCCTGGCGAGGAGCTACGGGTTCGCGACGTTGGCGACGTCAAGGTCGTCGAGTAGCGGCAGACCGCGTCCCAGAACGCCGGGACGGTGCTGGCGCCCGTCACGGCGAATCGTTCAGGCGCGCAGAACCTTGTCGATCGGTCTGCCCTTAGCCAGTTCGTCGACCAGCTTGTCGAGGTAACGGATCTTTTGCATCAGCGGATCGTCGATGGTCTCGACCCGAACGCCGCACACGACCCCGGTGATTGACGAGGCGTTCGGATTTAGCCGCGCCTCGGCGAAGAACGCCTCGAATGTCGTGTTCGCCTCGAGGCGCTCCTGCAACTCGGGCTGGTCGTACCCGGTCAGCCACTCGATCACCTGGTCCAGCTCGGACTTGGATCGCCCCTTGCGCTCGACCTTCGCCACGTAGTGGGGATAGACGTCGGCGACGCTGGTTGTGAAGATCCGGTGCACCGATCGGATGCTAGAGCGACGTCGCGCGGACGCGACCCACCCGGCACAGCACGGCGTCACGCTCCGCCGAAGCCCTGGCAAGCACCATCAGCAACCGTGCGACGCCCGGCTCATCCAGCTGGACCTCAGCAGCGGTGGACCCTCAGAGGCGGTGTATCAGCTCTTGAACAGGAACTCCGTGGCCGCTGCCTCGGCGTCCTCGTCGCCCTCGGGGAGCAGGACGTCGAGCTCCTCCTCCAGTTGGGGGTAGCGGTCGAGCCCGCCGTCGACGAGCTGGAAGGCCACATCCCGGGCCTTGGCCACCCACTCCTTGTCCCGCCGGAGCGATGCGAGACGGAGGTCGTTGCGGCCCTTCTGCCTCGTGCCCATGATCGTGCCCTCACCCCGCAACTCGAGGTCGACCTCGGCCAGCTCGAAGCCGTCGGTGGTCCGCTCGAGGGCACCGAGCCGCTCCTCGGAGTCGGGGGTGTTGCCCCCGCCCATCAGGTAGCACCACGAGACGGCGGCGCCGCGGCCGACGCGGCCCCGAAGCTGGTGGAGCTGGGCGATGCCGAAGCGGTCGGCGTCGAGGATGACCATGACCGTGGCGTTGGGAACGTCGACGCCGACCTCGATCACGGTGGTGGCCACGAGCACGTCGATGTCGCCCCGGCGGAAAGCGTCCATCACCGGCTCCTTCTCCTTGGCCGGGATCTTGCCGTGGAGGAGGGCGAGGCGCAGCCCGGCCAGCTCGCCGTGCTGGAGCTGTTCGTGGGTCTCCTGGGCCGAGCGCACCTCGAGCTTCTCGGACTCCTCGATGAGCGGCGCCACCACATAGGCCTGGTGACCGGCGGCCACCTCCTCGCGGACCCTCACCCACGCCGCCTCCTCCTCCAACGGCCCTCGCGCCCACACGGTGGTGATCGGCGTGCGGCCGGGCGGCAGCTCGTCGAGCACGCTGACGTCGAGGTCGCCGTAGACGGTCATGGCCGCGGTGCGCGGGATCGGCGTGGCCGTCATGACCAGCACGTCGGGCACGGCCTCACCCTTGTCCCGCAGCGCGGCCCGCTGCTCGACACCGAAGCGGTGCTGCTCGTCGATGACGGCGACGCCCAGCGACTTGAACGCCACCTTGTCCTGGATGAGGGCGTGGGTGCCGACCACGATGTCGACCTCGCCGGCGGCCAGCCGCTCGCCCAACTTCGTGCGCTGCGCGGCGGTGGTGCGGTTGGTGAGCAGCTCGACCCGCAGCGGCCGCTCGCCGAACAGGTCACCCTCGGACGAGAGCGAGAACCCCTCCAGCAACGCCTTCAACCCGAGGTGGTGCTGCTCCGCCAGCACCTCGGTGGGCGCCATCAGCGCACCCTGGTGCCCGCCCTGCACGGCGACGAGCAGGGCGCTGACGGCCACCAACGTCTTGCCGGCGCCGACGTCGCCCTGCAGCAGGCGATGCATGGGCACCGGAGCGGCCAGGTCCTGCTCGATCTCGGCGATGGCTCGGCGCTGCGCACCGGTGAGGGGGAACGGCAGCTTCTCGTGGAAGCGCCGGACGAGGTCGCCGCTCAGGTCGTGGCGGATGCCCACCGACGTCCGCTCCAGGTCCCGCTTGCGGCGGACGAGCACCAGCTGGAGGCGCAGCAGCTCGTCGAACACCAGCCGGCGGCGGGCCACGTTGGCCTCGTCGCCGGACTCGGGGACGTGGATGCCCCGCAGCGCGGCGTCCCGGCTCACCAGGTCGAAGCGGTCGAGCACGTCCATCGGCACCGGGTCGTCGAGCTCGCCGGCCCGGCGCAGCGCCTCCTCCACCCACCCGCCGAGCTCCCAGGTGGTGAGGGCCGCCTTCTCCGACTGCGGATAGATCGGCACGATCTTGCCGGTGCGGTCGCCGATGAGGTCGACGACCGGGTTGGTCATCTGCTTGCGACCCTGGAAGACCTCGAGCTTCCCGTAGAACACGGCCTGGGTGCCGGCCTTGAGTTGCTTCTCCCGCCACGGCTGGTTGAAGAACGTGCAGCGCAGATAGCCCGAGCCGTCGGTGACGTCGACCTGCACCATCGTCCGCTTCTGGCGGGTCCGCCGGGCCTCGACCCGCTTCACCGTGGCCAGGACCATGGCCTCTTCCCCCACGGCCAGCTCCCGGATCAGCGCCTCGTTGGTCCGGTCGATGTAGCGGCGCGGGTAGTGCATGAGGAGGTCGAGCACCGTGTGGATCCCGAGCTCGTCGAGCCCCTTGGCCTTCTGCTCCCCCACACCCTTCAGGCGCGTGACCTCGATCTCGGCCAGCTCGACGAGGCGCTTCCCCACGAGCCCAACCGTAGGGTGGATCCGTGAGGGAGCGGAGCGACCGAACCAGCAGCGACGCGACCGGTCATGGTCGACACCGGAGGCCCTGCCGGAGGTGTTGGACATGACAGTACGGCTCATCGCCACCGACCTGGACGGCACCATCGTCCGCTCCGACGGGGAGATCTCGGCCCGCACGGTTGCCGCGCTGACCGCGGCCGAGGACGCCGGTCTGCTCGTCGTGTTCGTCACCGGTCGGCCGCCCCGTTGGATGAAGCCGGTGTCCGATGCCACCGGCCACCGTGGTCTGGCCGTGTGCGCCAACGGCGCCATCGTCTACGACCTGCACACCGAGCAGATCGTCCAGGAGCACCCGATGGACGCCGAGGTGGCCAGAAAGCTGGCCGAGGCCATCCGGGAGGTGGTGCCCGACGTGGCCTTCGCCATCGAAGGCGGTGGCCGCTTCGGCCACGAGCCCCACTACCGCGCCAAGTACGAGGTCCCAGCCGACGTGGTCATCGCCGACCTCCACGAGCTGCTCGACCGTCCGGTCACCAAACTGTTGGCCCGCCACACCACCATGCCGACCACCGAGCTGCTGGCCGCCGCCAAGGACGTGGTCGGCGACCTGGCCTCGCTCACCACCGCCACGTTCTCGGAGACCGACGGGCTGCTCGAGCTGTCGGCCACCGGGGTGACCAAGGCGTTCAGCTTGGAACGCCTGGCCGCCGAGCACGGCATCACGGCCGGCGAGGTGGTGGCCTTCGGCGACATGCCCAACGACCTGCCCATGCTGGCCTGGGCCGGCCACGCCGTCGCCGTGGCCAACGCCCATCCCGACGTCATCGCCATCGCGGACGAGGTGACCGCCTCCAACGACGACGACGGCGTGGCCCTCGTGATCGAGCGCCTGCTGGCCTAGTGAGCCACGGCCGGCTTGCGGGCGAAGCGCCGGATCACCCAGCCGACGATCCCACCGACGAACGCCCCGACCGCGGCTCCCACGGACACCCAGAACGTCTGGACGACGGCGCCCACGACGACGAAGGTGGTGATGCTGCCGAAGAGGGCGCCGAGCCCCATCGGGTCCATCCGGAACGACCTGGAGCGCTTCCTGTCGGCCATGGCCGGGCTCTACCCGGCCGGTGCTATTCGATGCCGATGAGATACGGGTAGAGCGGCTGGCCACCGTGGTGGACCTCGACGGCCACATCGGGCCGGTGCTCGTGCAGCCACTCGGTGACCTGCCGGGTCGAACCGGCACCCGAGCCCTCACCTTCGATGAGGGTGATGATCTCGTGGTCGTCGGTGATCAATTCGTCGAGCAGACCGATCACGGCGTCGGGCAGCGTCGGCTGGACTGCCTTGATGCCTTCGCGGGCGATGCCCAGCCAGTCGCCCTCGGCGATGGGTCCGCCGTCCCACACCGAGGCCCGCACGGCCCGGGTGACCTCGCCGGCCACCACATTCTCGGCCGCCGCGTTCATGCCGTCGGCGTTGGCGTCGAGGCCGGCGTCGGGGTCATAGGCCAGAAGCGCGGCGAAGCCCTCGGTGACACCCCGGGTGGGGACGACCCGGACCGTCTTGCTGGTCAGCTCACCGACCTGCTCGGCCACCGGGATGATGTTCTTGTTGTTCGGGAGGATGACGACCTCGGGCGCCGGGCTGGCCTCCACGGCCTCCAGCAGCTGCGCCGTCGAGGGGTTCATCGACTGGCCGCCGGTGACCACCGACTGCACACCGAGGGAGTGGAAGATGCGCCGGATGCCGTCACCGGTCGCCACCGCGACCACGGCGGTGGCCACCTCCTTCTGGGGTCCCGGCGCCGTGTCGGGCTCGGCCTCGCGGACCCAGCGCTCCTCCTCGACCTGCTCGATGAGGTCGGTGACCCGGATGTTGCGGGGCCGGCCGCAGTCGAGGGCGGCCTCGACGGCGGCGCCGATGTCGTCGGTGTGGATGTGGCAGTTCCAGATGCCGTCGCCGCCCACCACCACGATGGAGTCGCCGATGCCGGCCCACACGTCCTTGAACGCCGGGATCGTCTCGTCGGGCGCCTCGAGGAAGTACATGACCTCGTAGCGCAGGTCGGAGACGTCGCCGTGGGCGCCCTCGTAGGTGGGATGACCGGCAGCCACCAGCGCCCCGTTGGACACCGGCTCGGGCTCGGGCACGGGGCGGCCGTCGACCACGTGGAGGGCGGCATCCAGCAGGAGCAGCAGGCCGGCACCGCCGGCATCGACCACCCCGGCGTCCTTCAGCACCGACAGCAGCTCGGGCGTGCGCTCGAGCGCGTCCTGGCCGGCGGCGCGGGCGGCGTCGAGGACCTCGACCAGCGACGCCCCGTTGCCGGCGGTCGCCTTGGCCGCCTCCGACAGCTCGCGGATGACGGTGAGGATGGTGCCCTCGATGGGCCGCATGACGGCTCCGTAGGCGCCGGCCGAGGCGGCCAACAGGCCGTCGGCAAGCCGGGTCGCGTCGCAGGTCTCGGCCTCGGCGAACGTGGTGGCCAGGCCCCGCAAGATCTGCGAGAGGATCACGCCCGAGTTGCCCCGAGCGCCCATGAGCGACCCGTGACTGATGGCCGTGCACACCGAGGCCATGTCCGGTTCGGCCGATTCGAGCTCGGTCACCACCGACTCCAGCGTGAGGGCCATGTTCGTGCCGGTGTCGCCGTCGGGCACGGGGTAGACGTTCAGCCGGTTGACCGTCTCCTGGTGGGCGCGTAGGGCGTCACGGAAGCCGGCGACCACGCGTCGGAGGTCTTCGGCGTTCAGACGCTCCAGGGTCCCCACGG
>JAOBWJ010000079.1 GCA_025463335.1 Acidimicrobiales bacterium | reverse complement strand
ACGCTGTGCGACCAGGAGGTGGCCGAGATCCTGTTCGAGGCCATCGGCTCCCAGGCCCTCGACAACGGCCAGTCCTCGCACCCGATGCTCCACGGCGCCGTCGAGGACCACTGGCGCTACGCCCAGGCGGCGACCATCGCCTCGGGCACCATCGAGATCCAGCGCATGCTCATCGCCCGGGCCGTGCTCCAGGGAGGCACCCGGTGAACCTCGAGCTCCCCGACGTCGCCGTCGAGTTCGGGGCCAGCGCCAACCGGGCCTTCCTCGGTGCCGGCGGCGTCGACCTCGCTCGCCGGGTGGAGGCCGAGCCCGACCTGCGGACCTCGGTCGTGACGTCCCTGCTCGACGACCTCGGCGCCTTCGACCTCGCCCTGAATTCCGATCCCGAGACCGACCTGGCCGCCGGCGAGTTGTGCCGGGTGGCCGGCCGCTCGGCGCTGCCCTATCCCCTCGCGGCGACCCTGGCCAGCCCCGACGGGCGCGACCGCCCGGTGGCCCTGGTGGCGCCGTCGGTCCCCCGGGCCGACCACGGCGACCTGTTCGCCGCCTGGCGGGCCACGACCCTCGACGGGTCGCAGAGCTGGGACGCAGCGCCGGCGGGAACCCCGCTCGGCACGAAGCTCGGACCGTTCGTCACCGACCTCCACCTGGCCTCCGAGCTCGGGCCGACGGACGTGAGCGGGTACCTCACGCTCGCCGCGTGGCAGCTGCTCGGCACGCTGGAGCAGGCCCTCGACCTCGTCGTCGACCACGTGACCAGCCGCCAGCAGTTCGGCGGTCCGCTGTCGGTGTTCCAGTCGGTGCAGTTCCAGGTGGCGGACATCGCCGTGGGCGTGCATTCGCTGCGGGAGCTGGCCCGGTTCACGATGGCGCGGCGGTCGCGGCCTGGCGACCACCTCGTCGACGCCCTGGCGCTGCGGGTCCACGCCACCGACACCGCCACCCAGGTGCTGCGGGCGTGCCACCAGCTCCACGGCGCCATCGGGCTCTGCCAGGAGCACGACCTGTCGATCCTCAGCCGCCACGCCCAGCCGACGTTGCGCCAACCGGCCGGGTTGGAGGCGACCACCGAGCACCTGCTGGCCGCCATCGAGGCCAGTGGCTTCGACTCGCTGTTCAGTGCGGCAAGGATGGGCGCATGAGCAGGGTCGCGGTCGTGACGGGCGGCAGCGGCGGCATCGGCTTCGCCTGCGCCGGAGCGTTGGTGGAGCGGGGCTACGACGTCGTGCTCACGGCCCGCCGGCCGGAGCCGCTCCAGGCCGCCGCCGAGAAGCTGGGGGCACGTTGGGTGGCGGCCGACGCCGCCGACGAGGCGTCGTTCGCCGCCGTCGTCGCCGACCTCGACGAGGTCCACGTGTTGGTCCACGCCGCCGGGATCCTCGCCGGCACGTTCGTGCGCAAGGAGAAGGTCGAAACCTTCGACGAGGTCATCCGGGCCAACCTCCGGTCGACGTTCGTCACCACCGCTGCCGTCCTGCCCAAGATGCCGGTGGGCGGGCGGATCATCTTCATCTCCTCCACCGCCGGCCGCCAGGGCATGAGGGGCCGCACCGCCTACTCGGCATCCAAGGCCGGCATGAACGCCTTCGCCGAGGCCCTCGCCGGCGAGGTGGCCCGCGACGGCATCAACGTCAACGTCCTCGTGCCCGCTCCGGTCGACACCGACATGCTCGAGAAGGTCACCTTCCCGATGCACACCCTCCAGTCACGGGACGTGGCCGATGCGGTGGCGTTTCTCGACGGCCTCCACCCGAGCGTGGTCATGCCGGAGATGGTGCTGCGGGCCAACGACGAGGGCCCCCTCGCTCCGGAACCGATCCTGCCCGAGGGCTACAAAGAGAAAATCAAGCCGTAGCGAACAGCGGCATTCGGCCCAAGGGGTATCGCTCCTGCAAAAGACAAGGACGCAACCAGGGGGCGAGCGCTGCGGTGCTCACGTCGGTGCCGCCCGCCCGCCGTTTCTGGGGCCCCAGGAAGGCCGAAGATGGTCGGATGTGGGCCCCAGAACGGCTGAAGACCCCGGGCGACGACCTTCGGCCACCCCGCCCCTGGGTGCGTCTTTGGTCTTTCGCAACCGTTCGGTCCGCTAGCCCTTCGGCAGCCCGAGCGCCCGCTCGCCGATGATGTTGCGCTGGACCTCGCTGGTGCCGCCGTAGAGGGTGGCGGCGAGGGCGTCGAAGTCCTCCAGGAGCAGTCCGGGGTCGGTGACGGCACCGGGGCCGGCAGCCTGGATGGCCAGCTCCCAGACCTGCTGGAGCGACTCCGAGCCGAACAGCTTGAGGATCAGGAACTCGGGGCTGCGCTCGCCGCGCAGCTCGTTGGTGACGGCCCGGTAGCCGGTCATGCGGATGGCCTCGGCGTCGGCCAGCCGGCGGCCGAGGTCGACGAGCAGGTCGTCGCGGCGGTGCTCGAGCATCGACGACCGGACGTGAGCGAGCCCCCGCTCGATCTCCACCCAGTTCATGATCCAGATCATGTCCCGCTCGTGGTCGAGCGAGCTCATGGCCACGTTCCACCCGTCGTCGACGGCGCCGAGCACGGCGTCGGCCCGCAGCTCTACGTCGTCGAAGAACACCTCGCAGAAGCTCTCGAGGCTGTCCTCCGACGAGCGGATGCGCCGGATCGTCACGCCCGGCGCCGTCAGGTCGGCGATGAAGCACGTGATGCCCCGGTGCTTGGGTGCCGCTGGGTCGGTGCGGCAGTAGAGCGTGGCGTACCGGCTCTGGTCGGCCTGCGTCGTCCAGATCTTCTGGCCGTTCACCACCCAGGTGTCGCCGTGGCGCACGGCCCGGGTGCGGATGCTCCCGAAGTCGGACCCGGCGCCGGGCTCGGACATGCCCAGTGCCCACCACTCGTCGCCCCGGAGCAGGGGCACCAGGTAGCGGTCGATCTGCTCAGGCGTGCCGTGCTCCCGCAACCCGGGCGCGACCACGCCGACGCCCTGGATGTTGGGCAGCTTGGGCGCCGCCCGCCGGGCCGACTCCAGCCGGATGGTGAGCGTCTCCAGGTGGTCGAGCCCCTGCCCGCCCAGCCCCGGCTCCCACTGCGGCACCAGCCAGCCGGCCTCGAAGGCGTCCCGCTGGTGGGCACGGCGGAAGGCCCAGTCGAGTCGGTGCTCGTGGTAGCGGGCCAGGTAGTCGTCGGGCAGGAAGTCGTCGAGCCAAGCCGTGTAGCGCTCCCGCACCTCCCGCTGCGCCGGGGTCTCGGTGATGTCCATCAGCCCTCCCGCCCGAGGAAGGACTCGGCCGCCCGCCGGTAGTGGAACAGGTGGTCGCCGAGGGCCGACGCGCCCTGGCGGGCCCGGCGGGCGAAGAGGTGGAGGTCGTGCTCCCACGTGATGGCGATGGCGCCGTGGAGCTGCACGCCCGACTTGGCGGCGAGGATGGCCGCCTCGCTCGCCGCCGCCTTGGCCAGCGACGCCACCTCACGCCGGCGACCGGTCGACGATGCCGGGTCGTCGAGCACCATGGCGGCGTCGTAGGTGAGCGTCCGTGCCCGCTCGACGGCGACGAACAGGTCGGCCAGCCGGTGCTTCACGGCCTGGAAGGCGCCGATGGGCCGATCGAACTGCACCCGTTCCCGGGCGTGCTCGACGGTGACCTCCAAGATGCGGTCGGCGACCCCGACCAGCTCGGCGGCGAGCACGGTGCGGGCCACGTCGAGCCCCGGCTCCGGGTCGGCAGCGACCACCGGAACGACCACGTCGAGGTGCACGTCGGCCAGCGGGCGGTTGGGGTCGGCGGCGGGCGTCGGCTCGATGCGCACATCGTGGGCCGGCACCACACCGACGACCCGGCCGTCGGGCCCGGCGGCGAGCACGACCAGCACGTCGGCCCGCACGGCGTCCGGCACCCGGCGGGCCGTGCCCCGGAGGGTGCGACCGTCCCACCTCACGTCGCCCTCGGCGGCCAGCGTGGACACAGCTCCCTCGGCGATCCCGGCCAGCGCGCCCTCACCGGCGCCGGTGGCGGCGAGCACGGGACCGGCCAGCCCGGCGGCGCTCATCCACGGGGCGGGCAGCACCCAGCGGCCCGTCACCTCGGCCAGGGCCACGAGGTCGACGACGCCCAGGCCCAGGCCACCCAGCCGCTCCGGCACGGCCAGGCTCGTCCACCCCAGGTCGACGATGGTCGACCAGAGAGGGCGCCAGGCATCGGGGTCCTCCAGCGCCTCCCGCACGAACGCCGGGGGCGACTCGGCGGCGAGGAGCTTCTCGGCCGCCTCGCGCAGCGCCTCCTGGTCCTCGTCGAAGCCGAAGTTCACGGCGCCGAAGGTTACATGTCAATGATTTACTCGACGGTGGTGCCGCCGCTAGGGTCCGGCCCGTGATCGAGGTGGACGATGCGGTTCCGTTCATGCGCCGGATCACCGAGCTCGGGACGAGCCGGTCCGACGATCCGGCGTTCACGGTCGTCGCCCTCGACGGCTCGGAGCGCACCCACACGTGGGGCGAGGCGAACCGGCGAAGCAACCAGCTGGCCCGGGCATTCGCCGCCGCCAGGGTGGCCCTCGGCGACCGCGTGGCCATCGAGCTGCAGAACTCCCCCGAGCTGGTGCTGACGGCGTTCGCCACGTGGAAGCTGGGCGCCGTCCCCGTGCCCATGCGCTGGGACCTGCCCGACTGGGAGCGGCACCGGCTGCTCGAGGTCGTCGACGCCCGCCTGGTCGTCGACGCCGGCTCGATCGCCGGCCTGGTGGCCGACGCCGACCGCCAGCCCGACGACGACCTCCCCGAGGTCGCCGGCCCCCAGATCAACGGCATCTGCAGCAGCGGCTCCACCGGCCTGCCGAAGGTGATCCTCACCGACCAGCCGGCGATGTGGGCCGCCACCAGCTACGCCCCTTTCGCCTCCAACTGGACGACCGTGGAGCGGCCGCAGACGATCCTCATCCCGGCGCCGCTCTACCACACCAACGGGTTCATGGCGCTGGTCTCGGCCCTTGCCGGCGACCGGGTGGTCATCCTCGAGAAGTTCGACGCCGAGCTCGTCGTCGACCTCATCGAGCGCCACCGCATCACCACGTTCACAGCAACGCCGACCATGCTCCAGCGCATCGCCGCCGTCCCCGGCATCGAGAAGCGCGACCTCAGCAGCGTGGTGTGGGTCCTCCAGGGCGCGGCGGCCATGGCCCCGGGCCTGGTCCGGCGCTGGTTCGAGCTCATCGGCCCGGAGCGCCTCTACATGGCCTACGGCA
>JAOBWJ010000004.1 GCA_025463335.1 Acidimicrobiales bacterium | reverse complement strand
AGGGCCTGCCTCGTTCACCTCTACTGGTCCTCCTCGGAGATCGGGACCAGGTCGTTGCCGCCTCTGGAAACCACCGCTAAGGCCCTGTCGGCGTAGTTCCGTGGTCGTGGGGACCACACACCTACGCCGGGAGGGCGTCACACCGGGTCGGTACGATGGGTCGACCATGCAGGACCTTCTCGCCGGGCTGAACCCGGACCAGGCCGAAGCCGTGGTGCACGCCCAGGGTCCGCTGTTGGTCGTGGCCGGAGCCGGCTCGGGCAAGACCCGGGTGCTCACCCACCGCATCGCCTACCTCATCGCCCAGGGAGCCTCCCCCTTTGAGATCCTGGCCATCACGTTCACCAACAAGGCCGCGGATGAGATGAAGCACCGGGTCGGCGCGCTCGTCGGCTCGGTGGCCCAGAAGATGTGGGTGTCGACCTTCCACTCGGCGTGCGTGCGCATCCTCCGGCGCGACGGCAAGGCCCTGGGCTTCCCGTCGAGCTTCACGATCTACGACCAGGCCGACGCCGTCCGCCTCACCGGATACGTGCTGCGTGATCTCAACATGGACCCGAAGCGGTTCACGCCCCGTGGCACCCATGCCGCCATCAGCGCGGCGAAGAACGAGCTCATCTCCGTCGAGGAGTACGCCGAGCGGGCCGGTGGGCTGTTCGAGAAGAAGATCGCCGACGTCTACCGCGAGTACCAGGCCCGTCTGCTCCAGGCCGGGGCCATGGACTTCGACGACCTGCTGACCCAGACCGTGCGCCTGTTCCAGCAGCACCCCGACGTCCTCTACCACTACCAGCAGCGCTTCAAGTACGTGCTGGTCGACGAGTTCCAGGACACCAATCGGGCCCAGAACGAGCTGGTCACCCTGCTGGCCGCCCGGCACCGCAACATCTGCGTGGTTGGGGACAGCGATCAATCGATCTACTCGTTTCGCGCGGCCGACATCCGCAACATCCTGGAGTTCGAGGAGGCGTTCCCCGACGCCACGGTGGTGGTGCTGGAGCAGAACTACCGGTCCACCCAGACCATCCTCGACGCCGCCAACGCCGTCATCGGCCACAACCTGGGGCGCAAGCCCAAGGAGCTCTGGACCGACCAGGGCGCCGGCGACCACATCCTCCGCTACAGCGCCGAGGACGAGCAGGACGAAGCGGCCTGGATCTCCACCGAGCTGGCCCGCCTGCACGACGGCGGCATGCATCGCTGGTCCGACATGGCGATCTTCTACCGGACCAACGCCATGAGCCGTGTCGTCGAGGAGCGGCTGGCCCGCGTCGGCATCCCCTACAAGGTCGTCGGTGGCACCCGCTTCTACGACCGCAAGGAGATCAAGGACGCCCTGGCCTACCTGAAGTCGGCGGCCAACCCCGCCGACGAGGTGTCCGTCAAGCGGGTCCTCAACACGCCGAAGCGGGGCGTGGGCGACACCACCGTCGGTCGGCTCGACGCCTGGGCCGCCAGTCACGCCTTCACGTTCCTTCGTGCCCTGGAGGACGCCGAGGCGGCGGGAGTGAAGGGCCCCGCCCTCAGGGGCATCCGCGAGTTCCTACGCCTCCACGGCGAGCTGGTCGAGCTCCTGCCCGACGGGCCCGGCGCCGTGTTGGAGGCCGCCCTGCAACGCAGCAGCTATCTCCAGGAGCTCGAGGCCGAGCACACGGTCGAGAGCCAGGGCCGCATCGAGAACCTGGCCGAGCTGGTGGGCTCGGCCAAGGAGGTCGACGACGTCGACACCTTCCTCGAGCAGGTCAGCTTGGTGGCCGACACCGACGACCTCAACGGGGACGAGTCCCAGGTCGTGCTCATGACCCTGCACTCGGCCAAGGGCTTGGAGTTCCCAGTGGTGTTCCTGATCGGCATGGAGGACGGCGTGTTCCCCCACCTGCGGAGCCTGGGCGAGCCCGAGCAGCTGGAGGAGGAGCGCCGGCTGGCGTACGTCGGCATCACCCGGGCCCGAGAGCGGCTGCACGTGAGCTCGGCGTGGAGCCGCACGATCTTCGGCTCGACGCAGTACAACCCGCCCAGCCGCTTCCTCGACGAGATCCCGAGCGAGCTGGTCACCGAAGTGGGTGGGCGGCGCAAGGGCCAGGCCGGTTCGGGCTGGCGGTCGAACACCCGGCCCTCGTCGGGCGACGACACCAACGGCCGTGTCTGGGGTGGCGGCAATGCGGGCCGGCAACGCATCGTGGAGTCGGCCATCCGGGCGGGCCAACGCAACGAAGTCCCGGACACCGGTGCCCAGAACCTCGGCCTGAAGGTCGGCGACGACGTGCGCCACGGCAAGTTCGGAGAAGGCGTGATCATCGATATCGCTGGTGCTGGCGAGAAGGCGGAGGCTCGCGTGCGGTTCCGGGAGGCGGGGGAGAAGACGCTCCTGCTCAGCTGGGCACCGTTGGAAAAGCTGTGAAGGCGGCCGTCATCGGCATCGACGCCGACGACACGCTCTGGCACAGCGAGACGTTGTTCTCGGTGACCCATGAGCGCTTCGCCGAGCTGCTCGCCGATCACGCCGACCCCGACGAGCTGGGCCGGCGCATGTACGAGACCGAACGCCGGAACCTGCGGCTCTTCGGGTACGGCGCCAAGGGCTTCACGCTGTCGATGATCGAGACGGCCCTCGAGGTCACCGACGGCCAGCTCCCGGGCGCCCACGTGCAGGCCATCCTCGACTTGGGCAAGGCCCTGCTCGATCACCCGGTCAACCTGCTCGACGGCGTCCGGGGGGCCATCGAGGCGCTGGCCGACCGGCGCTTGGTGCTGGTCACCAAGGGCGACCTGTTCCACCAGGAGTCCAAGGTCGCCGGCTCGGGCCTCGGGGAGCTCTTCGAGCGCATCGAGATCGTGTCCGAGAAGGATGAGGCCACCTACCGCAAGGTGGTGGCCAACCTCGGCATCGAGCCCGAGCAGTTCCTCATGGTCGGCAACGCCCTGCGGTCCGACGTGCTGCCGGTCGTGGCCATCGGCGGGCGGGCCGTGCACGTTCCCTACGAGGTCGATTGGGCCCACGAGGTGGTGCCCGACGGCGACCTGCCCACCGAACGTTGGTGGCGGCTCGACTCCCTGGCCGGACTCCCCGCCCTGCTCGAGCAGATCGAGCGGTGAACCTGCTCCGCCGGGCGTCGTTGGCCGCCGGGCGCGACCTCACGCTGGGCACGCTGCTCGACCGCCTGGCCGCCGTGCATGGCGACCGGCCCTTGGTCGAGGAGGTCGGCGGCGCCACCCGCACCTACCGGGAGGCGGCCGACGTGGTGGCCCGGTGGTCGGGGGGCGTCGGGGTGCCCGCCGGCGGACGGGTGGTGGTGGCGCTGCCCAACGGTTACGACCAGTTGCTTGCCTGCATGGCCGTGGCCCGGGCCGGTGCCGTGCCGGTGCCGTTGAACGACAAGATGCGGCCCGACGAGGTCGACCACGTGGTCAGCGACTCCGGCGCCGACCGGGTGGTGCGTGCCGCCGAGGATCTGGAGGGCGGGACCTCGACGGAACCGGGACCGCCGGCCGAGATTGCCACCATCTTCTACACGTCGGGCACCACCGGCTGGCCCAAGGGTGCCCGGCTCACCGACCGGGCCATCCTTGGCTCGCTCGGTCCCGGCGTCCTGTGGCCTGCCTCCCTCCGCCGCGACGAGGCGGTCATCGGACTGCCGGTGGCCCACATCATGGGCTTCGTGGTGCTGGCCGGGTTGGCCATGGCCGGCGTGCCCGTCCTCATGCACCCGACGTTCGATCCCGTGGCCGTGCTCGACGCCGTCGAGCGACGCCGGTCGTCCATCTTCGTCGGCGTGCCGGCCATGTACCGGATGCTCCTGG
The DNA here is from genome assembly GCA_025463335.1 of Acidimicrobiales bacterium. Lineage (GTDB taxonomy): Bacteria > Actinomycetota > Acidimicrobiia > Acidimicrobiales > CADCSY01 > RYN-34. The sequence goes on along the minus strand of JAOBWJ010000004.1, from coordinate 8,018 downwards.
AGGCCGGGGCGGCCGACCGCGATCTGCGCTCGGTGCGGGTGTGGGCCTCGGGCGCGGATGCCATGCCGCCCGGCCTGGCTCGCACGTTCCAGCGGATGGGGGCGACGGCCACCCTGCCCCTTCTCGGCGTGAGCGTGGGGGAGGCCCTGTTCGTGGAGGGCTGGGGGATGGTCGAGACGGGCGGCGCCGCCATCGGCCGCGTCGCCCTCCCGTTCGTCGGCGCAGCGGCCCGTCCGCTGCCGGGCTACCGCATCCGGGTCGACCAGCCCGACGAGACGGGGGCCGGGGAGCTGTTGGTGAAGGGCCCCGGCGTGCTCGCCGGCTATCACGACGACCCCGAGGCCACGGCGGCCGCCCTCCACGACGGGTGGCTGCGCACCGGTGACCTCGTCCGGCGGGGCCGCTTCGGCTCGGTGTCGTTCGCCGGCCGCACCAAGGACGTGGTCAAGTCGGGCGGCTACTCGGTCTTCGCCGCCGAGGTCGAGCGGTGCATCGAGGGCCACCCACGTGTGGTCGAGGCGGCGGTGCTCGGCCTCGACGACGCCCGCCTGGGCGAGGTGCCCGTGGCCGTGGTGCGGGGCCGCGTCGAGGCCGACGACGTGGTGGCCTTCGCCCGCATGCACCTGGCGCCCTACAAGGTGCCCCGTCGGGTGGTGGTGGTCGACGAACTGCCCCGAGGTGGCACCGGCAAGGTCCAAAAGGATCGGCTTCGCGCCTTTTTCACCTGAATCGCTCATCCCGATGGTCCCATCTGCCGAAAACGCAGTGACGGGTAGCCGCAGGGAAGGGAGGCCCGGATGGACCAGGGCACGAGCTGGCATCCCTCGAAGGACGAGGTCGATCACATCCGAGAGGAGCTCCGGCCGCTGATCAGCGCGCTGGCCCGGCGGGACACGGCCACGCTCACCGAGGAGCAGTGGCGACAGGCCGGGGTCGTCGGCGAGTTCTGACCGTTCCCGAACCGGCCGATCAGGTCGGACGGTGCCGCCGGCGCACGAACACGGCCGCCATGACGAGCGCCGGCAGGGCGAACACCACCCCGGCGGTGCGGAGACCGAACGCTGAGGCGATGCCGCCGCAGGCGAGGCTGCCGAAGGGCCGCACGCCCACGAAGGCCACGCTCCAGATGGCCATGACCCGGCCCCGTTGCGAGTCCTCGACCCCGAGCTGGAGGGCGGCGGTGGTCGTGGTGCTCGACGTCAGGTAGCCGTAGCCGGCCACCAGCATCCCGAGCGAACCGATCCCGAGCCCCGGGGCCAGAGCGAACGCCAAGGTGCCCAGGCCCATGACGGTGAGGCCCATGGCGAGGGTGCGCTCCGGCTCGCGGAGGCGGCCGGCCCGCAGCGCCGCCAGCACTGCGCCGGTGCCGTAGGCGCCGATCAGCACACCCACCCACGTGTCGTGGTGGTGGAACACCTCGGTGACGAAGCCGGGCGTCAAGGTGGTCACGGGGTCGCTCACGATGGCCACGACCATGACGGCCACGAGGAGCAGCACCAGGCGAGCATCGCCCCGCACGATGTCGAGGCTCTCCCGCAGCTTGGGCCGGACGGCGGGCCGAGGCGGCTGGGGTCGGGGGTGGACGGCGAGCAGGCCGACGATGAGCCCGAGGTACGACAGCGCGTTGAGGCCGAACGCCGCCGGGATGCCCAGCTGATCGACCACCACGGCGCCGAGCACGGGCCCGATGGCGCGGGCGAGGTTGTAGGTCGCCGCGTTCAGCGCGATGGCCCCGCGGATCTCGTGGTCGGGGACCAGGAGCGGGACGAGCGACAGCATGGCCGGTGTCGTGAACGCGTTGATGACGCCCAGGACCCCGGCCAACCCGATGACGACCGGGGTGCTCGCGGCGCCGGCGGCGGCGATGATGGCCAGCACCCCGGTGACCACGATCGACCCGATCTGGGAGACGATCATCAGCCGCTTGCGGTCGTAGCGGTCGGCGGCCCCGCCGGCCCATGGGGCCAGCACCAGGGTGCCGAAGAACTGGGCGAAGCTCACCACGCCGACGAGGAAAGTCGAGTGGGTCAGCCGGTAGACGAGCAGGGCCTGGGCCACCGCCTGGAACCACGTGCCGCAGCCCGAGGCGAGGGTGCCGGCCAGGTACGGCCACAGGTTGCGGTCACGCAGGACGCGCAGCCCCGTGGGCTCCTGGGTGAGCTCCAGATCAATGTCGGTCACGAGTGGGCCACGGCCTCCGCACGCGCCCGAGAGGCGGCCAGGATCGGTGACGGGCCGCTCGCCAACCGCAGGGCCTCCAGCGCCGACCACGTCGCCGGCCGGATGACGAGCCGATCGGCACCCGGCGGCAGGGTCATGCCGTGCAACCGCCGTGCCCAGCCGGGGAGCTGCGCTTCGGCTGCCCGGAGGAAGAGGACATGGACGCCCCGGGTGAGCGGGTCCCGGGCGATCGGTCGGCGGAGGAAGTCGAGCAGGTCGCGGCTGTCGTCGGACGCCATCAGCTCGGGGCGGACTTCCTCGTAGTAGGCCCGTACCTCCTTGGCCGACCGGGGCACGCCGGTGGCGCCCAGGCGCTCGGCCACCACCGCCGTCTCGGCGAAGTAGCGGTCGATGTCGCCAGCGAACAGCGGACACAGGGCGTAGCGCCGGTAGGCGGCCAGGAAGCTGGTGACCTCGGCAACGTGGATCCACGTCAGCAAGTCGGGGTCGCTGGCGCCGGGGATCCGGGCGTGCACGCCCCGGACCCGGTCGATCACCGCCTCGGCGACGGGCGTGGCTGCGAAGGTGGTGGCGGCCACGAACGACCCGGTGCGCGACAACCGGTGGAGGGGCTCCTCGCGGAAGCGGGACGAGCCGGCCACCACGGCGGCCGCACGGGGGTGGAGAGCCTGGAGCATGAGGGCGGCGATCCCGCCCACGAACATCGACACGTCGGCGTGGACGCGCCACGTGATCGAGTCGGAACCAAACAGTCCCTCGTCTCCGAGCGGCTCGTCGTAGCGCTCCTCGGGGAAGCGGTCCGACGAGAACAGGCGGCCGATGCCCGAGCGCACGGCGGCACGGGGGTCGGGGATCACGACCACTCCTCTCCCCGATGCACGGCATCCCAGAACCGCAGCTCGAAGCGCACCACCCGGTGGAAGGCCCGGTCGACCTCGGGGCTGGGGGCCAGGGTGGCCACCAGCTGGGCCAGGTCATCGACCCAGGCCCCGAAGGCGGGGGAGGACCAGTTGTCGATGAACGACCAGTAGGGCGAGGACGCCTCGGCCTGGGTCCGGACGACCGACCAGGCGTCGAAGTACGCCTTCTCGGCGCCGTACAGGACGGTGAGGGCGACCGGCCAACCGTCGGCCGGGGCGGCGAGGAGGAACGACGTGTACCCGAGCGTGGTGGGGCCGGGCTCGGCGGTGAGGTCGAGACCCCGCTTCTCCGCCTCGGCCCGGAACAGATCGAGCTCGGCCTGGAGGGGGACCTGGGCACCAGCCAGCAGGTCGCGGGCCGCCTCGTCCGGCGCCAGCTCCACCAGGCGGGCCAGGAAGCGGCGGAACCCGACCACGAAGTGGTGGTCCTCCACCAGCCAGCGGTCGAACGCCTCTGGCGGCAACGTGCCATCGGCGGCGGCCCGCACGAAGGGGTGATCGGCCGGGTCCATCAGGGAACGTCCCAGAACGCGAGCTCATGGGCCATGCCCTGGAGGAACGCCCGCTCGGCGGCAGTCGGGTCGGGGGCGGCCTCGTCGATGAGCTGGCCGATCCTCTTGGCCAGGGCGGCGAACCCGGGATCGGCGTAGGTCTCCACCCAGCGCCGGTACCGGGCATCGTCCGGGACGGGGAGCAGCCGGCCCAGCGTGGAGTAGCCCCACATGCAGGGGTAGAGCGCGGCCAGGCCCACGCCGTAGTGGGCAGCCGAGTCGAGGAGGAACGTCGTGTAGGCGGCGCACGCCGGGCCCTTCACGGCGCCATCGAGGTCGGCACCGAACGGCTCGGCCAGCGACCGGTGCATGGTGAGCTCGCCGTGCAACGTCTCGTGCGCGAGGTCGATGAGGTCGCCGAGGTGGCCGTCGGGCGCCTGCCACGCCAGCCGGCTGAACACCCGCGCATAGTCGAGGAGGAACAGGAAGTCCTGCTCCAGCCAGGAGCGGAACACCGCCGGGTCGAGGGTGCCGGCGGCGATGCCGCGGACCGTCGGGTGCTCCAGCTGCTCGTCGAGGAGTGGGCGGCCGAGGGTCTCCAGGTGGGCGGCGAGGCTCACGGCACCTTCGTGCGGAGGTCGACGTACACGGCGTTGCCCTCGACGTAGGTCCGGTACCGGGTCAGGCCGCTCCCGTCGGCCGGGTGGGCGGCGCCGGTGCAGGGGTCGACGAACTGGAGGCCCCCGGAGTCCCATCGGAGCGAGCACTTCCGGGGCCCGGCGCTGATGGCCAACCACCCGTTGGCATCGGAGGTGCCGATGTGCTGGAGGTAGATGTCGCGCGCCTGGTTGGGGGAGGCGTCGGCGATGAGGAACGGGCGCTTGTCCTTGACGATCCGGGCCGCCAAGCGGTCGGCGTTGCCGGCCCAGAAGTCCTTGTCACCGAGGGTCGACACCTTGGCCCTGCCCGAGCCCACGGCGTAGGAGAACCCGACCATGGCGACGATCCCCACCAGGACGGCGACGGTGCCGAGGAGGAGTCCGCGGGTCTGCGATTGGGAACGCCTGCGGGGCATCCTCCTAGTATCCACGGCGTGCAGCGTCCATACCGTGTCGTCGTCGCCAAGGTCGGACTCGACGGGCACGACCGCGGGGCCAAGGTCATTTCCCGGGCCCTGCGCGATGCGGGGTTCGAGGTCATCTACACCGGACTCCGCCAAACGCCCGAGCAGGTCGCCGAGACTGCGCTCCAGGAAGACGTCGACGCCGTCGGCCTTTCGATCCTGTCCGGCGCCCACATGACGCTGTTCCCGCGCGTGGCCGAGGAGCTCAAGGCTCGCGGGCTCGACGACGTCCTGCTGTTCGGCGGGGGCATCGTGCCCGCACCCGACGTGGCCACGCTCAAGCAGCAGGGCGTCGCAGAAGTCTTCACCCCAGGGGCCACAATGGCCTCCATCACCGAATGGCTCGCCGCCGCCCTCGATGGGCGGGAAGACGCCGCGTAGCCAAGTCCCAGGAGAACGAGTGGATCTCTTCGAGTACCAGGGCAAGCAGTTCTTCGCGTCCTTCGGCATCCCGGTCTCCGCCGGCGACGCCGTGGACACGGTGGAGGACGCCGTCGCTGTCGCCGATCGCATCGGTTACCCGGTGGTGATCAAGGCCCAGGTCCAGGTGGGCGGCCGCGGCAAGGCCGGCGGCGTGAAGCTGGCCAACAACACCGAAGAGGCCCGCGAGCACGCGTCCAACATCCTCGGCCTCGACATCAAGGGCCACATCGTCAAGCGGGTGTGGATCGAGGTGGCCTCCGACATCGCCGAGGAGTACTACGCCTCGTTCACCCTCGACCGCTCGGCCAAGAAGCACCTCGGCATGTTGTCGGCCGAGGGCGGCGTCGAGATCGAGACCGTGGCCGAGACGAACCCCGACGCCATCGCCAAGATCTGGGTCGACCCGGCCGAGGGCCTCTCCGAAGAGCAGTGCCGGGCGTGGGTCGAGGCAGCCAAGCTCAACCCCAAGGCCACCGAGGGTGCCGTCGACATCCTGCGGAAGCTCTACACCGCCTACGTCGACGGCGACGCCGACCTGGCCGAGATCAACCCGCTGATCCTCACGCCCGACGACCGGGTGCACGCCCTCGACGCCAAGGTGACGCTCGACGACAACGCCGACTTCCGGCACCCCGAGCGCGACGTCTGGCGGGGACTCGAGGTCCGCGACCCCCGCGAGGAGCTGGCGCACGAGAAGGGCCTCCAGTACGTGGGGCTCGACGGCACCGTGGGCATCATCGCCAACGGCGCCGGCCTGGCCATGAGCACGTGCGACGTCGTGAACCAGGTGGGCGGCAGCCCGGCCAACTTCCTCGACATCGGTGGAGGCGCGTCGGCCGAGGTCATGGCCAACGCCCTCGACGTCATCAACTCCGACGAGAAGGTCAAGGCCATCTTCATCAACATCTTCGGTGGCATCACGCGTGGCGAGGAGGTGGCCAACGGCATCGTCCAGGCCCTCGAGCGGGTCGACATCAAGGCCCCCATCGTCATCCGCCTCGACGGCACCAACGCCGAGGAGGGGCGCTCGATCCTCGAGCCCCACCTGTCCGACCGGCTCCGCTCGCAGCCGACCATGCTCGATGCGGCCCGTGAGGCCGTCGCCCTGGCTGGAGGCAAGTAAGCCATGTCCGTCTTCGTCAACAAGGACACCAAGGTCATCATCCAGGGCTTCAGCCCGAACTCGCAGGGCGGCTTCCACGGCCTGCGCAACAGGGCCTACGGCACCCAGGTCGTCGGCGGCGTGAACCCGAAGCGGGCCGGTGAGGAGATCGAAGGCGTTCCGGTGTTCGCCACGGTCGCCGACGCCGTGGCCGCAACCGGGGCCGACGCCTCGTTCGTGGCCGTGCCGCCCTCCGGCTCGCCCGGCGCCATCCTCGAAGCGGCCGCTGCCGGCATCCCGTTCGTGGTGTGCATCACCGAGGGCATCCCGGCCCAGGACGAGGCCCGCACGTACAACATCCTCAAGCGCGACTTCCCGAACACCCGTCTGCTGGGCCCCAACTGCCCCGGGATCATCACGCCGGGTGAATGCAACATCGGCATCACGCCCGGTGAGATCGCCCTCGGCGGCGGCCCCGTCGGCATCGTGAGCCGCTCCGGCACGCTGACCTATCAGGCCCTCTACGAGCTGAAGCAGAAGGGCATCGGCGTCACCACGTGCGTCGGCATCGGCGGCGACCCCGTCCCCGGCACCAGCTTCATCGACTGCCTTGAGGCCTTCCAGGCCGACCCGCTCACCAAGGCCGTGATCATGTTCGGCGAGATCGGTGGCACGGCCGAGGAGGAGGCCGCCGACTACATCCGCGACAAGATGGACAAGCCCGTGGCCTCCTACGTGGCCGGCGTGACCGCCCCGGCCGGCAAGAAGATGGGCCACGCCGGCGCCATCGTCTCCGGGAACATGGGCACGGCCAAGGGCAAGATGGAGGCCCTCCGGGCCGCAGGGGTCCAGGTCGGGCTCAACCCGACCGAGGCCGGCGAGCTCATGGCCGACATCGTGAAGAACCTCTAGGCGATGCCCATGGAGAGCCCGGTCAAAGGGTTCTCGCACGTGCAGCTGCGCGTCGCCGACGTGGCGACCAGCGTGGCTTGGTACTCGACCGCCCTGGGGCTCGTTCGCTACGGCGACGAGCCCCTCGGTGGTGCGGTCCCGATGTTCGGCGCCGGGGGCCGGTTCGCCATCGTCATCAGCGGTGACCGCCGCGACGGGGCCGGGGGCGAGGTCGACCACCTGGCCTTCGCCGTGGCCGACCGCGACACGTTGGCGGCCTGGGCCGAGCAGCTCAGCGCGGCCGGCGTCTCCCACGGTGGCCTGGTCGAATCGGGGGAGGGCATGTCGATCCACCTCGTCGACCCCGACGGCCTGAACGTCGAGCTCCTCGCACCCTGAACCACGCGCTCGCGTGGGGCTGAGGTGCTGCCCCACGGCGCAAGGTCGGGGCATGAGTACGACGGGGCTTCCCGCCTTCGACGCGACGGTGCAGAAGACCAACGAGATCCTGCACGCCATCGAGGACGTCTACGGCTGGCCGCCGGACCAGCGCCACCGCGCCTACGAGTCCCTTCGGGCCGTGCTGCAGACCTTGCGTGACCGGCTCACGATCCCGGAGGCGGCCGATCTGGCGGCGCAACTCCCGATGTTGGTGCGGGGCTTCTTCTACGAGGGCTGGGTGCCCGCACGAGTTCCGATCAAGATGGACCGGGACGACTTCCTCGGCCGGGTCCGCCACGAGCTGCCGTTCGAGCTCGAGGGCAGCACCGAGGACCTCGTGATCGCCACCCTCCTCGCCGTGGAGCAGTTCGTGTCCGACGGGGAGTGGCGCGACATCGCCGCCGTCGTCCCGGCCGACGTGCGGGAGCTCCTCCCCGTCTGAGCAA
>JAOBWJ010000181.1 GCA_025463335.1 Acidimicrobiales bacterium | reverse complement strand
CTCGTCGGCCCAGTAGGTGATGGTCCCGTCGGCCAACCGGCCGGTGAGCTCGAGCATCCGGGGGGCGAGGGCGGCGACGAGGATGGGCACCGGCGCTCCGCCGGGGACGTCGAGCATGGCGTGCACGTTGAACCGATCGCCGTCGTGGTGGACCATGCCGGCGCCGGCGAAGCACTTCTGGAGGACCTCGACGTACTCCTCGGTGTGGGCCGCCGGCCTGTCGTAGGACAGCCCGTACATCTTCTCGATGACGACGGGGTGCGACGGGCCGATGCCGAGCGTGAGCCGGCCCCCGGCCACGGCCTGCACCGAGAGGGCGTCCTGGGCCAGCGACAGCGGGTGCCGCGGGAAGGTCGGCACCACGGCGGTGCCCAGCTCGATCCGGTCGGTCTCCCGGGCGACCAGGGTCAGCGCCGTCAGCGCGTCGAGGCTCCACGGGATGTGCGGCACCCAGCCGGTCGAGAGGCCGCGGGCCTCCGCCTCCCGGGCGTTGGCGACCAACTGGTCGACCGACGTCCGCTCACCCGTTGCCTCACCGATGAACACCCCCACGCGCATGGGGCGCAGCCTGACACGTCCGGCCACCCTTGACAGGGGGACGGGCCGGTGCGCACGTGTGTCGACATGGGTCCGCTCGACGTGGTGGAGGCCTTCGGTCAGGCGTGGGCCGACCACGACCTCGAGGCCGCCCTGGCCCTGGTCACCGACGACTGCGTGTTCGACGCCACCGGCCCGGCCCCCGACGGCAGCCGCCATGCGGGACGGGACGAGGTTCGGGCGGCCTGGAAGCCCATCTTCGACGACGCCGGCAGCCGGTTCGACCCCGAGGAGACGTTCGCCGCCGGGGAGCGGGTGGTCCAGCGCTGGCGCTACTCCTGGGCCGACGGCCACATCCGGGGTGTCGACCTGTTCCGGGTGCGCGACGGCCGCGTCGCCGAGAAGCTCTCCTACGTGAAGGGGTAGCTACTCGCTGGCGCTCTTGCCGCGGTGGGGCGTGCCCTGGAGGTCCTCGACCAGGCGCACCAGCAGCCGCCCCAGCGTCTCCCGGTCCTCGGGGTTCCACCCGGCGAGGGCGTCGGTGAGATGGCGGTTGCTCAACTCGCGCAGGCGGCGGGCGGCGGTCAGGCCGGCCTCGGTGGGCTCGATGAGCACGATGCGGCCGTGGTTGGGGCTGGCCTGGCGGCGCACCAGGCCGTGGTCCTCGAGGGCGCGGACCTGGCGGCTGACGGCCGCCGCGTCCATGCGGGCCAGGCGGGCCAGGTCGGCGACCGACCGCGGCTCGCCGTCCTGGAGCACCTGGAGCACCTGGATGACCTGCTGCGGCAGGTCGACCCCGGCGGCCACGGCCAGGGCCGACGACGAGCGCCGGCTGGACAGCAGCCGCTGGAGGCGGTGCAGGCCGAGCCGGACCCCTTCGAGGTCCGGCTCGACCCCCACCTTGCTCATGCGACGCTCATCCGGCCACGGGGGTGGCGATCTCCTCGACCGTCGGCCCGACCTCGGCGGCGATCGGCGCGAGGGCCTCGAGATCGAAGCCGTAGACCTTGGCGATGTTCTCCGAGAAGATGCGGCGCAGGTTCTTCTCGTCCCAGCCGGAGAAGGCGGCCCGCAGCGACTCACGGGTCTTCGGGTAGGTGCCCTCGTTGTGGGGGTAGTCGCTGCCCCACATCACCGTGTCGAGGCCGATGGACTCGAACAGGGCGGCGTCCTCGGGGCCGGGGAAGCTGGCGCCCAGGTAGCAGTTGGTGGCCCAGTACTCGCTGGCCTTCTTCTTGGTGACGGCACCGTCGGGCACGTCGAGCTCGCCGATGCGGCCGCCGCTCATGCGCTCCCACAGGGCGTCCATGCGGTCGAGCACGTTCGGCACCCACTGCGAGCCCTGCTCGGTGAGCACGAGCTTCATGTCGGGGAAGCGGTCGAACACGCCCGAGAGCATGAGGTGCCACAGGGCCCGGTTGGCGAAGAAGCCGGTCTCCATGACGAACAGGGCGTTGGTGAACGGGTAGCGCCCGTAGTTGGGGATGCCGCTGCCACCGGAGTGGTGGGTGACGGGCATCTCGAGCTCCTGGCACACCGCCCACAGCGGGTCGTAGATCGGCGAGTAGAGCGGCTCGATCCACGGGGTGTCGGGGGAGACGCCGGGGAGCAGGACGCCGGCCAGGCCGTGGTCCTTCATCCAGCGGACGTCGGTGACGGCCTGGTCGACGTCGTTCAGGAAGATCTGGCCGAGGCCGGCCCGGCGCTTGGGGAAGGCGGCGACGAAGTCGGCCAGCCAACGGTTGTGGGCGTGGAGGCCGGCGAGGCGCTTGGGGAAGTCGTCGTCGTTCTTGGGGGCCGGGGCCACCACCTGGCCGGTGGGGAAGAACGGCGGGACCGTGTTCGGGAACACGACCTCGGCGATCACGCCGTCGGCGTCCATCTCGCTGATGCGGCGGTCGTCGTCCCAGTTGCGGCTGCGGCCGTCGTCCTGGAGGTCGCGGAACGGGTTCTTGTAGCCGCCGCGCCAGGCGTCGAACTCGTCCTTCCACTCATCGGCGAGGTACTCGCGGTAGGTCACGTGGTTGGCGCCGGCGTGGCAGTCGGCGGAGATGATCGTGTAGCGGTCGGCCATGTGGTTCAGCATGCGGACTGAGTCATGACTCGGTCAACACGACATGCGTCACACCTACGCTTTCGCCATGGCCGTCATCGATCAGACCCTGACGTGGTCCGTCGTCGAGGAGCGGCTCGATGTCGAGACCGATCCCGTCCTCCGACGCAACCTCGAGCAGCTGCTCGTGCACATGAAGGCGGAGGCGGCGGGCGACCTCGACACGCTCATGGCCACCGTGGCCGAGGACGCCAGCTATCACGCCTACGGCGCCCCGCCCGAGAGCAACCCCAAGGGCAAGGCCGCGGTGCGGAGGTTCTACGAGGACTTCATCGCCTCGGGGGCCACCCGCCTCCAGTTCGCCATCGACCGCCTCGTCGTGGACAAGCGCTGCATCCTCACCGAGGGCGTCATGCGCATCGCCTACCCGGGCGCCACGCTGGCCGCCCGCGGCATCGCCGTCGACGATCCGGACGCCTTCTACCTGTACGAGGCCCGCATGGCCACGCTGTGGCCCATCACGGTCGAGGGCCTGTTCACCGGCGAGGACACCTACACGGGTGGCAACGGCTTCGAGGGCATCGCCGACCGCAAGCTGGCGCCGGGCGACATCATCGAGCTCGCCGCCTGACGATGCAGTACGACCCCAAGCTGCGCCCGGCGCAGGTCACGCCCGACTTCGACGCGTTCGAGGTCCACCGCGCCGAGGTTCGCGACGGCCTCCGCGCCGCCTACCTCCACGAGGGTGTTGGCGGCACGCCGCTGTTGCTGCTCCACGGCTACCCAGAGACCAAGCGCATCTGGTGGCGCAACGTCGGGCCACTGGCCGACGCCGGCTTCGAGGTGATCGCCCCCGACCTGCGGGGCTTTGGCGACAGCGACCTCTCGCCCGACGACGCCTACGACATCTCCATCTACAGCCGCGACGTGCACGCTCTGGTGCACGACGTGCTCGGTCACGAGCGGTGTGCGGTGGTGGCCGGTGACCTCGGCGGTCCCGTCGCCGTCGACCTGGCCCAGCGCTTCGCCGGCTTCGTCGAGCGGCTGTGCTTCTTCAACACGGTGCCGCCGCCCACCGAGGGCTTCGACCTGGCCACGTTCAGCGCCCTGGCCGGCGGTCCCACCGGCGACTACCAGGACCTCCAGGGTCGTCGTCCCGACGAGCTCATGGCCATGCTTCCGAACGAGGCCGCCCGCCGGCAGTGGATCGCAGCCATGTACACCAGCCGGCTGTGGGCCTCGCCGGGAACGTTCACGCCCGAACAGGTCGACTTCATGACCGAGCCGTTCGCGTCCGAAGCGCGCATCCGGGCCGCCTGGGCGCCGTACCAGCTGGCCCACGGGCGGCCCATGTCGGAGATGCCGATGACGTTCGGGCCGGTCCAGGTCCCCACGCTCGTGCTCTACGGCCACGATGACCACGTGGTGGGGGACGACTTCATCCCTGCCTGCGAGGTGGCGTTCGCCAACCGCATCGGGCCGCTGGTCGTCCCCGGCGCCGGGCATTTCGTCCAGTGGGAGCGGGCCGACATCCTGAACCCGCTCCTGGTTGCAACGTTCGGCGATCTAAGAGGCACCATTAGGACGTGAGTGTCGACCTGGGGCTGTCCCCCGATCAGCAGGCCGTCGAGGAGCTGTTCGCCGGCTTCTTCGCCAAGGAGGCCCCGCCGTCGGTGGCGCGGGCCGCCGAGCCGTTGGGCTTCGATCCCAACCTGTGGGCTCGCCTGGCCACCACCGGAGCACCCGGCATGGGCGTCGAAGGCGCCACCCTCGGCGACCTGGTCGTGGCCACCGAGCGCCTGGGTCGGGCCATCGCCCCGGTGCCGCTGGTCGAGCACCTGGCCGCCTCCCGCGCTCATCCCGTGCCCGACCTGTGCGACGGCTCGACCATCGCCACCATCTCGCTGCGCCCGGCGGTCGCTGGCATGTGGCGCCTGGTGCCCGCCGGCGCCGTGGCCGATGTGATCGTGGGCGTCGACGGCGATGAGCTCGTGGCCGTGCGCTCCGAGCCGCCCGGCACCGGCCCCCGCAACCACGCGTCGGCCCCGCTGGCCGACCGCTCGACGGTGGGCGACCGCACCGTGCTGGGCCCGGCCTCGGCGTTCGAGGTGGTGCGGGCCGAGTGGCAGGTGCTCACGGCCGGCGCCCTCGTCGGCATCTCCGCCGCCGCCCTCGACCTTGGCGTCGAGTACGCCAAGTCCCGCATCCAGTTCGGCGTGCCGATCGGGTCCTTCCAGGCCGTGCAGCACGCCCTGGCTGAGCTACCCGGCATGATCGATGGGGCCCGGCTGCTGACCCACAAGGCGGCGTGGGCCGACGGTCCGGCCGCGCTCGACATCGGCGACAACGCGGTGGAGGACCAGCTGGCGCTGGCGTCGATGGCGTTCGTGTTCGCCTCCGACGTGGCCGCCCTGGCCACCGACCGCAGCCTGCACGTGCACGGCGGCTACGGCTTCTCCGAGGAGTACGACATCCAGCTCTACTACCGGCGGGCCCGCGGCTGGTCGCTGGTGCTCGACGACCCGGCGGCCGAGTGCCGTCGCCTGGCCGACCGACTGTTCGGAGCCGTGTGATGGACTTCTCCCTGCCGCCCGAGGTCGAGGCCTACCGCCAGGAGATCCGCCAGATCGTGGCCGCCACGGTCACGCCCGAGGCCATCCACGAGTGCCACACCAGCGGCACGTTCGACATCCCGGCGCTGAACCACGCGTTGGCCGAGCGCGGGCTCGTCGAGCGGGCCGTGCCGGGCATGGGCACCGGCGACCCCATCCAGCTGTGGGTGCTGTTCAACGAGCTGGAGAAGGCCCAGGTGCCGTTCGACGCCCTGGCCGTGTCGGTGATGATCGCCGGCGTCGTCAACCGGGTCGGGACCGACGAGCAGAAGGCCCGCATCATCCCGTCGATCATCGAGGCCCGCTCGCACGTGTGCATGGGCTACAGCGAGCCCGACTACGGCAGCGACGTGGCGTCGATCACCACCAAGGCCGTGCGCGACGGGGACGAGTGGGTGATCAACGGGGCCAAGATGTGGACGACGATGGCCCACGTCGCCGACTGGCTCATCCTGCTGACCCGCACCGATCCCGACGTGCCGAAGCACAAGGGCCTGACGATGTTCATCCTGCCGATGGACACGCCCGGCATCAGCGTCGAGCCGGTGCCGACCATGGCGACCGAGCGCACCAACGCCACGTTCTACGACGACGTGCGGGTCGGTGACGAGGCCGTGCTGGGCGAGGTGAACGAGGGCTGGTCGGTGATGACGGTGGCCCTGTCGCTGGAGCGGGGCGTCATGGGCGGCACCAACCCCGGCGTGCCGCTGCTGCGTCACTTCCGGGAGTGGGCCGAGACCTCGGGCGCCATCGCCGACCCGCTGGCCCGCGAGCGCATGGCCCGCGTCGCCATCGACAACGAGGTGGCCAAGCTCCTCACCCAGCGTTCGGCGTGGATCGCGGCGTCCGGCGGCACGCCCGGCCTCGAGGGCTCGATGACCAAGATCTTCGCCACCGAGGCCTACCAGAAGGCATCCCGCTGGTTCGCCCAGGCGGCCGGCCCGGCCGGGCTCCTCCAGTTCGAGGAGGAGGGGGCAGCGGCCGACGGCTGGATCGAGTACGACGCTCGCCACTCCCCGGTGACCACCATCTACGGCGGCACCAGCGAGATCAACCGCAACAACGTGGCCGAGCGCCACCTCGGC
>JAOBWJ010000177.1 GCA_025463335.1 Acidimicrobiales bacterium | reverse complement strand
CCACCACGCGGGGACGGTCGAGCAGGTCGGGCTGGTAGCGCCCGAGCTCCTCGAGGAGGATGCGCTCCTGGTCGGCCGGCTCCCGACCGTCGACGGAAGCCAGATCGATCAGCACGAGCAGCACCCGGGCCCGCTCGATGTGGCGCAGGAACTGGTGGCCGAGGCCTCGGCCCTCGCTGGCCCCCTCGATGAGGCCGGGGATGTCGGCCACGATGATCTCGTAGCCGTCGTCCAGGCGGACCACGCCGAGGTTGGGCACGAGGGTGGTGAACGGGTAGTCGGCGATCTTGGGCTTGGCCGCCGAGACGACCGAGATGAAGGTGCTCTTGCCGGCGTTCGGGAAGCCCACGAGGGCGACATCGGCCATGAGCTTGAGCTCCATCTTGAGCCAGCGCTCCTGGCCCACCTCGCCCTGCTCGGCGAACGACGGCGCCCGGCGGCGGTTGGAGAGGAAGCTGGCGTTGCCCCGGCCGCCGCGGCCGCCCTCGGCGGCCAGCCACCGGTCGCCCTCGCGGACGAGGTCGGCCAGCACGGTCCCTTCCTGGTCCTTGATCAGCGTTCCTTCGGGGACGGGCACGAGGGTGTCGCCACCGCCCCGGCCGTGGGCCTTCTTCGACGTGCCGTGCACGCCGTCGCCGGCCCGGCGGAACGGGTGGTCACGGAAGGCGAGAAGGGAGGGCACGTTGCGGTCGGCGACTAGCCAGACGTCACCGCCCTTGCCCCCGTCACCGCCGTCGGGTCCGCCCTTGGGGGTGTGGGCCTCGCGACGGAACGACACGGCGCCCGCGCCACCGTTTCCCCCCTTGACGTGGAGGCCGCTCTCATCGACGAAGTTCGACATTCAGGACCACCTTACGGTCACACCCCGTCGCTACCCTCCCCGGTATGGACCAGGCAGTGGCGCACGGGCCGGTTCCGGTGGGTGAGTTCGAGCTCGTCGACCGGGTCCGGCGAGAGGACGAGGAGGAGCGCTTCCTCTCCCCGTTCGCCACCCGATCGTCGGAGGCCGGGCGTCGAGCGGTCGACGAGGAGCCCGACCGGTTCCGCACCTGCTTCCAGCGCGACCTCGACCGCATCCAGCACAGCCGGCCGTTCCGGCGGCTGGCCGGCAAGTGCCAGGTGTTCGTGGCACCCGACGACGACCACCTCCGCACACGACTCACCCACGCCATCGAGGTGGCCCAGGTGGCGGCCTCGATCGCCCGGGGGGCCCGGCTCAACGTGGCGCTCACCACGGCCGCAGCCATGGGGCACGACTGCGGTCATGGGCCGGCCGGCCACGCCAGCGAGGAGGCCCTCTCGCCCTACGTGCCCGGCGGCTACCACCACGCCGTCTACGGAGCCGACGTGGTGCTCGAGCCGCTCAACCTGTGCGTGGAGACGCTCGACGCCATCCGCAACCACTCCTGGAACCGCCCCACGCCGATGACCCCGGAGGGCGAGGTCGTGGCATGGGCCGATCGCATCGCCTACGTGTGCCACGACTTCGAGGACGCCGTCAACGCCGGAATCGTGGTTCCCGGCGAGCTGCCGGCCGGGGTGGCCGACGTGGTGGGGACCACCCGGTCCCGCCAGCTCGGTTCGTTCGTCTCGGCCATGCTCGAGACGATCGCGGACACCGGCGTGGTGGCCCTACGGGCCCCCGAGTCCGACGCGCTCGCCGCCTTCCGGGCCTTCAACTACGAACGCATCTACTTGCGGCCCGCGGCCACCGAGCAGGCCCGCCGGGTCGTCGCCGTCATCCGGGCCCTCACCGAGCACTTCGCCGAGGCCCCTCGCACACCCCAGCTGGTGGCAGGCAGCGAGGACGCCATGGCCGAGGCCGTGCGCTATGTAAGTGGCATGACCGACCGCTTCGCCCTCGAACTCGCCGTGTCCCGCCTGGGGTGGGCCACGGCAGCACTCCCGCAGGGCGTGTGACCCGCCGCCTGCTCGCCGGCTTCGCCGGCGCGCTCGTCGATCGCCGGCGAGCTGTGGGAGTGGTGCTCGCCCTCGTCACGGTTGCCCTCGCCAGCGGGCTCCCTCGCCTCGCGTTCGAGACCAGCCAAGACACGCTGGTCGACCGTTCCTCCACCGTGGCCCGGGAGAACCAGCGCTACCAGGCCGAGTTCGGTGGCGACGCCATGCTCGTGGCCTGGACCGGCGACCTCAGCGACCTGACCCGCTTTGGCAACCTCGACCGACTCCGGACCATCGAGGACGAGCTCCGGAGGACCAAGCGGTACGACGCCGTCATCGGACCGGCGACCGCGCTCGACTTCGCCCAGCGCCAGTTGGCGATCGCCCCGACCCTGCTGACGCGGGCCGGCAAGTCCGACGTGCTGCTCCGCGAAGCGACTCGGCTGTCAGGGGTCGGCGCCAACGACCTCGGCAACCCGGCGTTCGTCGACTTCCTCCTGCACGAGGCCGACGGATCGATCCGACCCGCGCTGCGTGACAACTTCCCGGATCCGCACCACCTCCTGCTCCTCGTGCGACTCCATGGCAACGCCGACATCGCCGACCAGGGGCGTGCCGCCGACGGGGTCAAGCAGGTGCTGGCCCGCCACCCGCTCGAACGCTTCGACGAGGTGGCGGCCGGCACTCCGACCCTGCTCCAGGAGATCAACGACTACCTCCAACGGGGCATGGCCACGCTCGGGGGCCTGGCCGTCGCCGTCATGATCGTGCTGCTGGCGCTGGTGTTCCGGGCTCGGTGGCGACTCCTGTCGCTGGGTGCCGTGCTCGTGGGCTGCGTGTGGGCCTTCGGAGCTGCCGGTCACCTCGGCATCCCGCTCACACTCGTCACCATCTCCGGCTTGCCGATCCTGCTGGGGCTCGGGGTGGACTTCGCCATCCAGCTGCACAGCCGGTTCGAGGAGGAGATCCACGAGGGCGTGCCACCCGCCGAGGCGGTGGTGGTGGCGCTGGATCGGATGGGACCGCCGTTGCTGGTCGCCATGGTGGCTGCCGTCGCCGGGTTGCTCGCCCTCGAGATCTCGACCGTCCCGATGATCCGCGACTTCGGGCTGCTGCTCGCCGTCGGCATGGTGGCGCTGGTCGCCGCCGCCCTCACGATCGTGCCGTTCGTGCTCGTTGGCCGCGAGCTTCGCCGGCCCACCCAGGCGCCGGAGCGCACCGTCCCCCAGCGCCGCCTCGAACGGATCGTCCTCCGCATGGTCACGTTGCTCCG
This sequence comes from Acidimicrobiales bacterium, assembly GCA_025463335.1. Lineage (GTDB taxonomy): Bacteria > Actinomycetota > Acidimicrobiia > Acidimicrobiales > CADCSY01 > RYN-34. The sequence continues at coordinate 1,781 of JAOBWJ010000177.1, read as the reverse complement.
TCGTGGCACCCTCGTCGTGGCCGGTGCCGCCGTGGTCATCGCCGGCCTGGGCATCTGGGTCGAGGGCCGGTCGGCGATCCAGACCGATCCGGAACGGTGGATCTCCCAGAACAGCCAGGCCGTGCAGGATCTGGTCGACCTCCGCGCCGCCACGGGGTTCTCCTCCGAGGTCGACGTGCTCGTGGAGGCCCCCGACGTCACCGATCCGGCAGTGGTGCAATGGATGCAGCGCTACGCCGACGGCGAGCTGCGGGGTCGGAGCAACGGACTGCTGCGGGTCACGAGCATGCCGGCCATCGCCGCCAAGGTGATCGGCAAGAAGGCCTCGGCGGCCGATGTGCGGGATCTGATGAAGGTGGCGCCCCCCGACGTCCTCCGATCCTTCGTCAGCAGTGACCACCGAGCCGCCAGCGTCGTCTTCCCGGTGGCGCCGATCTCGCTCCAGCAGCGAAAGGTGCTGCTCGCCGACATGGTGGCGAGGCTCGATCCGCCGCCCGGCGTCCACGCCACCCCAGCCGGGCTCGCCGTGATCGGCGTGGAGCTCGTCCACGGGCTCGAGTCCGGGCGGCGCGAGATCACGCTCGCGTCGCTGGCCCTCGTGTTCGTTTGGCTCCTCGTGGCCTACCGTCGCCCACGCCTCGCCGTGCTGCCGTTGGTCCCGGTGCTCCTCGCCGTGGGGCTGTCCTCGATCGCCGTCCATCTCCTCGGCATCTCGCTGACGCCGCTCACCACCGTCGCCAGCCCGCTCGCCATCGCGATCAGCACCGAGTTCAGCGTGCTCGTGATGGCTCGCTACCTGGAGGAACGGGCCCGCGGGCTCGATCCCGAGCAAGCTGTCCAGACCGGCGTCGCCCACATCGGCCGGGCGTTCCTCGCCTCCGGTCTCACGGTGCTGGGTGGTTTCGCCGTCCTGATCCTGGCGCCCATGCCGCTCCTGGTCGACTTCGGCGTCGTGGTGAGCGTGATCGTCTTCATCGCCCTGCTCAGCTGCCTGATCGTGATGCCGGCGCTGCTGGTGCGGACCGACCCGGTCGTCGCCGGGCACCTCGATGAGGTGCCGCTCGCCGTCGAACCGACTCACTCGATGGGGTGACGCGAAACGGCCCCGGCGATGCCGGGGCCGTTCCAGAATCTGGTGAGTCGATCAGTCCAGCGGAAGGACGTCGACCAGCTTCCGGCCCTTGCGCTGGCCGAACTTGACCTTGCCCTCGGCCGTGGCGAAGAGCGTGTCGTCGCCACCGCGACCCACGTTCTCGCCCGGGTGGAACCGGGTGCCCCGCTGACGCACGATGATGGCGCCGGCCGGAGCGATCTGGCCGTCGAACAGCTTCACGCCGAGGCGCTGCGCTGCTGAGTCACGGCCGTTGCGGGTGGAACCGCCGCCTTTGGTCTTCGACATGGTTCGTTACCCCTTGGAGATGCCGGTGATCTCGATGGTGGCGTACTTCTGGCGATGGCCCCATCGACGACGGTTGTTCGACTTGTTCTTGTAGGTGAAGCCCCGGATCTTCGGGCCCTTGGTGGTCCCGACCACCCGTGCGGTCACCGAGGCGCCAGCCAGATCGCCCGGCGAGGCCACGATGATGTCGCCGTCGACGAGCAGGATGGGCTGGAAGGTGACCTCCGCGCCGTCCTCCTCACCGAGGAGCTCCACGTCGAGGGTCTGGCCCTGCGACACGCGCGACTGCTTGCCGCCGGTCTTGATTACTGCGTACATAGGCCGGCCACGCTACCAGTTACGGTGCCCGACATGGCAGTCGCGGTCATCACCGGGGCCAGCA
>JAOBWJ010000409.1 GCA_025463335.1 Acidimicrobiales bacterium | reverse complement strand
GGCGTGATCGCCGGCGACGTGCTCCTGTCGGTCGCCCTGACCCAGCACCCGGCCACGCCGCCGGTGACGGTCGCCGACGGCCGGCTGTCGGGCACCGCCCTCAGCGTCCCCTACGGCCACGTGGCCGACCGGGTGCTGGTGGCCACCGACTCGGGCGTGTACCTCGTCGACCCGACCGCCGCCGAGCGCCAGGTGGCGGTGGCCACCGACCGCTCCAAGGTCGCCCACCTCACGTTCGCCGGCACGCCGGCCGAGCGGCTGGGCGACGACGGCACCCTGCCGTGGCTGCTCGACCGCTACCGCACCGGGCTGGCCGCCATCCAGGTCGGCGTGTGCGAGGCGGCGCTGGCCATGGCCGCCACCTACACGTCGAACCGCAACCTGTTCGGGCGGCCGCTGTCGACCAAACAGGGCGTGGCCCTGCGGGCGGCCGACGCCTTCATCGACATCCGGGCCATCGACGCCACCTTGTGGCAGGCGGCGTGGCGCCTCGACGAGGGGCTCGATGCCACCAAGGCGGCCCTGGTCGCCAAGTGGTGGGCCTCCGACGGCGGCCAGCGCGTGGTGCACGCCACCCAGCACCTCCACGGCGGCATGGGTGCCGACATCGACTACCCGATCCACCGCTACTTCCTGTGGGGCAAGACGATCGAGCAGACCCTGGGCGGTCCCAGCCAGCAGCTGGCCGCCCTCGGCGCCGAGCTTGCCGAGGCGACCAAATGATCCGTGCCGAACTGGCGGAGGCCAAGTGACGACAACCGTGACGGTGGGCGAGCAGCTGCCGCCCCTCGAGATCCCGTTGACCCGCACCACGATCGTGGCCACAGCCATCGCGTCGCGCGACTACCAGGACGTACATCACGACCCGACGCTCGCCCTCGAGCGCGGGTCACCCGACATCTTCATGAACATCCTCACGACCAACGGCTACGTCGGTCGCTTCATCACCGACTGGGCCGGGCCCACCGCCCATCTGAAGAAGGTGGCCATCCGCCTCGGCGCCCCGAACTACCCGGGCGACACCATGCGGATGACCGGCGAGGTCACCGCCGTGGATGGCGAGGAGATCACCGTGAAGGTCGTCGGCTCGAACAGCCTGGGCGACCACGTGACCGGCACCGTCGTGCTGACCAAGGGAGCCTGATGGGCGACACCATGCTGACGGTCTCGCTCCGCAAGCTCCGCTCGACTGCCGGCTGCTCGCTGGCGCTCCCGACGCCGGCCTCGTGGAGGGTCTGATGGGTGACACCACTTTTCTGAGCGGCAAGGCGGCCATCGCCGGCATCGGCGCCACCGACTTCTCGAAGGACTCGGGGCGCAGCGAGCTGATGCTCGCCGTGCAGGCGGTCGACGCCGCGTGCGAGGACGCCGGCATCAGCCCGTCGGAGATCGACGGTCTGGTCACCTTCACCATGGACACCAACCCCGAGATCGCCGTCGCCCGCGAGCTCGGGATCAAGGAGCTCAACCTCTTCAGCAAGATCCACTACGGCGGCGGGGCCGGTGGCGGCACCATCCTCCAGGCAGCCATGGCCGTGGCCACGGGCGTGGCCGACGTCGTGTGCTGCTACCGGGCCTTCAACGAGCGCTCGGGCCGCCGCTTCGGCGCCGGCATCCACGACGCGCCGGCGACGTCGTCGACCGAGCAGTCGCAGTACGCGTGGACCTCGCCCTACGGGCTCGTCACGCCGGCGTCGTGGGTGGCCATGTTCGGCCAGCGCTACCTGCACACCTACGGCGCCACCACTGAGGCGTTCGGTCACGTGGCCGTGGCCGACCGCAAGCACGCCGCCAACAACCCGAAGGCCCACTTCTACAACCGGCCCATCACCATGGAGGACCACCAGTCCTCCCGCTGGATCGTGAACCCGCTGCGCCTGCTCGACTGCTGCCAGGAGACCGACGGCGGCCAGGCGATCATCGTCACCAGCGCCGAGCGGGCCCGCGACCTGAAGGCCACCCCGGCCATCATCTCGTCGGTGGCCCAGGGGTCCTGGAAGGACCAGTTCTCGATGACGAGCTTCTACCGGCCCGACGACGAGATGGTGGGCATTCCCGAGATGGGCCTGGTGGCCCGTCGCCTGTACGAGCAGGCCGGCATCGGGCCCGACGACATCCAGACGGCGATCCTGTATGACCACTTCACCCCGTTCGTGCTGTGCCAGCTCGAGGAGTTCGGCTTCTGCGGTCGGGGCGAGGCCCCGGACTTCGTGTCGGGCGGCAACATCGAGATCGGTGGTGGGCTGCCCATCAACACGCACGGCGGCCAGCTCGGCGAGGCCTACCTCCACGGCATGAACGGCATCGCCGAGGGCGTCCGTCAGGTGCGGGGCACCTCGGTGAACCAGGTCGACGGCGTCGAGCACGTGCTCGTCACCGCCGGCACCGGCGTGCCCACGAGCGGCCTCATCCTCGCCCCCGATCGCTGAGGCACGGCCGGGCACCGTACGGGGCGGTAACCGCACGACGGTGACGCCGGCCGCACGGAACGGAAGGTGTCAGACCCATCCGGGGCGAACGTACGGGAACGCGTTCCACGTACGGGGGGTCGACGATGGGGAAGCGGAGAGCCGGTTGGCTCTTCCTGCTGGTGGTGCTGGCGCTGGTGGCGTCGGCCTGCGGGGCGAGGGTCAGCGAGCACCAGATCCAGGCGGGCGGCATCAGCCGCGCGTCGGGCGAGGCGGCCGGGGTGCCGAGCGCGACGGGCGAGGCGTCAGGTTCGTCGATCGCCGGCGCGGCCGGGTCGGCCGTGACCCCGGGGACGACGCCGGCCCAGGCCCCCGCCGGTGCAGGGGCGACGCCCACGACCGCGGCGGGGGCGGCCACGGCCGCGCCGGCCGGTGGGAACGGCGGGGCCACCGACGTGGGCGTGACGCCCACCCAGATCTCACTCGGCAACGTCTCCACCCTGTCCGGCCCCGTGCCCGGACTGTTCCAGGGCGCGGTCCTCGGGACCCAGGCGGCCATCGCCTACCAGAACGCCCAAGGCGGCATGTTCGGGAGGAAGTTCAAGCTCGATGCCCGTGATGACCAGTTCGACACCGGGCAGAACCGGGCGGCGACCACCGATCTGCTGAACAAGGTCTTCGCCTTCGTGGGCTCGTTCTCGCTGTACGACGACGCCGCCGTCGGCGAGATCGGCAAGACGAACATCCCCGACCTCTCGGTGTACCTGAACCCCACGAGAGGCGCCCTGAAGAACAACTTCGCGGTCGCGCCCTCCGACACCCGAGGCGCGCCGACCGGTCCGTTCCTGTACTTCAAGAGCAAGTTTCCCGCCGCGGTCACCAAGATGGGCACGCTCTACGGCGACGTGCCGGCGTCCAAGACCAGCCATCTGCGCTTCAAGGCGACGGCCGAGTCGGTCGGCTGGCAGTTCGTCTACGAGCGGGGCTTCCAAGCCACCGAGACCGATTTCACCGCCGACGTCGTGCGCATGAAGTCGAGCGGCGTCAAGGGCATCTACCTGATCGCCGCCGACGACAAGACGGCAGCGCGCATCGCCAAGGCCATGGCCCAACAGGGGTTCAAGCCCGACTTCTTCGTGGCCAACTACATGCCGACGTTGCCGGCCCTGGCCGGCGACGCAGTCGAGAACGTCTACAGCGCCTCGCCGTTCGGCTTGTTCGCGGGCGAGGACGCCGCGGTGAATCCGGAGACCCGGCTGTTCAACGAGTGGTTCCAGAAGATCCGGCCCGGTGGCAAGCCCGACCTGTTCGCCGTCTACGGCTGGGCGCAGGGCCGACTGCTCTTCCAGGCCCTGCAGGCCGCCGGCCCCAAGGCCACCCGGGCCGACCTGAACCGGGAGCTGGCCAAGATCACGAAGTTCTCGTCGGGCGACATCATCGGCGATGCCGGGCCGGGCACGAAGCGGCCATCGATCTGTTACGTGATCGCGCAGATCAAGCAAGGCAAGTACGGGCGAGTCGATCCGGCCAAGGGGTACCGCTGCGACGGCACCTACTTCCGCCGGTGACCACGGGGGCAAGGCACATGGCGAAGCGTCACATCCGTCTGGTCGTCGTGCTGGCGGCCATCGCCCTCGTGGGTGCCGCCTGCGGCGCCCGGGTGGACGAGCAGCAGCTGAAGGCCGCCGCCGGCGGAGCCACGAGCGGCGGCACCGCCTCGGTCGACGGGGCCGGCTTGGCCCCTGGTTCGGGTGACGGCGCTCTGACGGCGACGGGCGACGGGGCGAGCGCCCCGGGGGCAACGGTCACCACCGCAGCGGCCGGCGCCACGCCCGCCGCGGCAGCGCCCGGGGT
>JAOBWJ010000174.1 GCA_025463335.1 Acidimicrobiales bacterium | reverse complement strand
CCGCCGCCTTCGACGCGTCGGGGCAGCCCGCCATCTCGCTGCCGCTCCACCAGAGCGCCGCCGGCCTCCCGATCGGCATCCAGCTGGTGGCGGCCACCGGCGGTGAGGACGTCCTGATCCGGGTGGCGGCGCAGCTCGAGGCCGCCCTCCCCTGGGCCAACCGCCTGCCGCCCCTATTCGGCTAGCCAAGAAGCATCAAGCCGTATCCGAAGGCTCGCCGAAGGCGTCCGAGCCTTTGGCGCGCCCACCCGTTCGATGTTCTTCGCCGATCCTTACCGGCCGTTCGCACCGCTCTCACTCGGGACACGCATCGTGGACTGACGAGGCGCCAGCCTCGACAGGAGGATCGACAGGTGGGCGAGCTCAGGATGATCGATGCGAGAGCGGCGGCGGCGCATCTCCAGCTCCACAGCAGGGACGACGCGGCGTCAATTGTGGCCGTCGGCCAACTCGACGGAACCCGAGCCAAAGCCTTGGCGGCGATCGTCGACGAGTTGGTGTCCGTCCACGCGCTGCATCGGGTGAGCGTCGACATCTCGAATGCGGTGGCGACCGATCGAGTGGCGCTGGACGAGGTCACGCGCCTCTGCTCGCACCCGGCCGATGGAGTCGACGTCACCACGGCAGGCAGCCTCGGGCGCTTCATCCACCGTTCATCGGCTGCCTGAGCTCGCTACGCGACCACTGGGTCGCGCTCGCGCTGGGTGTCGATGAGGCTGACGCGGCTGGTGAGGACGAGGGCCACCACCGAGGCCAGGAGCGTGGTCGGCAGGAGCGCCACGCCGGCCATGCCGGTGACCACGAGCGTGGAGCCGAACGGCGTCTTGGTCACGCCCACGTTGCATGCCGACATGAGCGCCACCACGGTTACGACCGGGTCGGTGTGGAGCTGGCGGCTGGCCACCGTGCCGAGCACCACGCCGAGGAAGAACAACGGGATGATGAACCCGCCCCGCCAGCCCGACGACACCATCGCCGAGGACGCCACGAACTTGCAGGCGGCGGCGACGAGCAGCGTGCCGATGCCGAGCCTGGTGGCCAGCACCGTGTCGATCTGGCCCTCACCGAACGTCAGCGCGTACGGGCTGAGGAACGCCAGTCCCCCGAGGACGAGGCCGCCGACCATGGGTCGGGCCAGCGCCGGCAGTCGGTGGGACAGCCACCGCAGTGCCACCGTGGCGTAGGTGAAGGCGGTGGCCACGCCGGCGCCGGCGACCCCGGCGCCCACGCCCACCAGCAGGTCGACGGCTCGGAGCTCGTGAGGGGCCGGGAACGACCAGACCGGGCCGAGCCCGGCGCCTCGCACCACGGTGTAGACGGCGTAGCCGGCAAGGGCACCGATCGCCGCTGGTAGCAGTGCCTCGTAGTACTGGAGGCCCCGACGGTGAAGGATCTCGAGGGCGAAGATGGCGCCGCCCAGGGGCACGCCGAAGAGCACGGTGAACCCCGCCGCCATGCCCGTGATGGTCAGGATCCGGAGCTCCTCGGTCCCCAACCCGTTGCGCCGGGCCAACCACGACCCGAGCGAGCCGGTGGTCTGGACGAGGGGCGCCTCGGGGCCGATCGCACTGCCCGCACCGATCCCCAGGAGCGACACCGGGATCAGCGTGCGCAGGTCGCGGATGTCCTGTCGCCCGCCGGAGACATGGATGTTGTCGACCAGCAGCTCGACGTCGCCCGGGCTGCCGAGCACCAGCGTCAGCGCCCCGATGACGGCGCCGACGACGGCGAGCACGAGGAGGTGGGCGCCGTCGCCCCAGTGCTCGGGTCCGAGCAATCGCTCGACCAGGTGCAAGGCGCCGATGTAGGCGGCGGCCACGAGACCTGACGCCACGCCGACGAGGACCACGAGACGCCAGAGCCGCCCATCCGGATTCATATCGTGCCAGGATATGTTTCCGTGGCTCGCCAACAACAACCCAGCGACGCCGACTACCGGCGACTCCTCGAGCTGCGCACCGGGCTGCGCCGCTTCTTGAAGTGGAGCGGCGACCGGGCCGAGGCCGCTGGCCTCACCCCGGCCCAGCACCAGCTGTTGCTCGCCGTGCGGGGCCATCCCGAGCCCCACGCCCCGACGATCGGGCAGCTTGCCGACCATCTCCTCCTCCGGCACCACAGCACCGTGCAGCTGGTGGACCGGGCCGAGTCCGCCGGATGGGTCGTGCGCGTCCGCGACGACGCCGACCACCGGGTGGCGCGGGTGACACTCACCGCCGACGGCGAGCGCGTGTTGGCCTCCTTGGCCGCCGAGCACCTCGAGGAGCTGCGGCGCATCGGCCGCTCGTTCGCCGGCCTGTAGCCCTAGCGGGGTTCGCCGCCGTGAGTGCCGGCGACCAGCTCCTCCAGGAGGTCGGCCAAGTGGCGGCGCCGGTCGGGCGTCATGTCGGCCAGCGACCCATCCATCTGGATCGCCATGTACGCCTCGAAGTGGGTGCGGACCTTGCACCCGTCCAGCGTGATCTCGAAGCGGGCCACGCGGGCGTCGGTGGAATCGGGCCCCCGCCGGACCAGGCCTTCGTCCTCCAACCGGCGCAGCGTGCGGCTGGCCGTGGGCTGGCTGAGGTGGAGCACGGCGCCCAGCTCGGTCACCGACATCGGCCCCTGCTCGTCGACCACGGCCAGGAACCGCAGTTCGGTGCGCGACAGGTCGATGCCCGTGGCCCGCTGGCGGGCGGCGTGGACGCGATCGGACCCGGCCACCCGCATGAGGTCACCGATGGCTCGTGAGATGCGGGTCGTCACATCGTCGGTCATGCCCGCATGATCCCGCCGCCGTCGACCATCAGGGTCTGCCCGGTGACATAGCTGCTGGCCTCCGAGAGGAGGAAGGCCACGGCCGGGCCGATGTCGTGTTCGGCGTCGCCGTCCCGGCCCAAGGGATGATCTGCGTACATGGCCGCGAAGACGGCCGCTCGCTCGCCCCCGTCGTCGGGCGGCACGCGATGGGCGACCGACGCCGGGCACACGCAGTTCACGAGAATGCCGTGCCGGCCCCATTCCTTGGCGGCCGTCCGCGTCAAGCCTCGGATGGCCTCGTTCGACGACGCATACGGCGCGTACCCGGCGCCGCCCGTGATGCCGACGGCCGAGCCCATGGTGACGATGCGCCCCCAACCGGCGGCGCGCATGTGGGGGAAGACCGCCTGCATGGCCCACAGCGTCCCTTTGGGCCCGGTGTCGAACAGCACGTCCATGTCCCGCTCCGTCACGTCCTCCAACGGGGTGACCGAGCGGAACGTCTGGGCGTTGGCGACGAGCCCGTCGATGCGCCCGAACCGGTCGACGGCATCGGCAACGAGGGCGAACATGCCGTCGCGGTCGGCCACGTTGACCGAGGCCACCAGGTGGTCAGCACCGAGCTCGTCGGCGAGCGCGTCGAGGGCCTCCTGCTTGCGGCCGGTGCCGACGACATGGGCGCCCGCGGCGGCCAGATGGTGGGCGATCCCCCGCCCCACACCGCGGGACGCGCCCGTGACGATGACCACCCGGCCAGCCAGGTCGTGCTCCATGCACGGACGCTACGCGACGACTTCCCGTGGGTGGGCGAAGGGTCCGGTGATGGCGAAGGTGACGCCCGCGTCCTGGATGTTGGCGTAGAGAGTCCGCTGCTAGGAGGCCGAGTGGCCAGTGCGAGTCACCCCCGCAAGAGCGGGCGCACTGCGGGGGTTCCTCCGCCGAACCCGCGACGGAAAGTCAACGGAACTGTTGACCATTCGTCGCGGGTTCGCCCCAGGGAGGGGGTGGTATCACGTGCCTAACCGGTAGGGCCGAAGCGCTCCACCCGGATC
>JAOBWJ010000403.1 GCA_025463335.1 Acidimicrobiales bacterium | reverse complement strand
TTGACGTCGTCAGGACGCCAAACGCGACAATGAACGGGTCAGCGGCACGTTCGACACGACCAGTCCGCACTCGGAGCGTCCTTGTTCTTTACGGGGCGCTCTCCGGGTGTTCCGAACCTGGCGGAGGGGCGTTCTGGGGCCCCGGCACGACCTGATGTGGTCGGTCTGGGGCCCCAGAACCGTCAACGGCGAATGCGGGTGGTCCTGTGACGAAGGTGCGGTGTGATCCGGCGTGATGACCCGGGATGGGACCGCCAGTTCGCCCTCTGTCAGGACCTCAGCCAGTCATAAGACGCTCCCGCGGGAGCGTCAAGGTGACGACGTTCGGGACCGCGCCGCTCGCCACGCAGGACGGTCGTCCTCGGAGCGTCCTTGCCTCACGCCCCCAAGAGCGGGGGCGGCAGCACATGCTCGCGGCGCCTATGTGCGCGTGCTCTATGTCGCTCGGAGCGACGCCTCCACGGACCGAGCGGCGGCCACCACGGCCGCGCCGTAGCGCTTGCCGGGGGTCTTCGTCGTGCGTTGGACCGGCCCCGACACGCCCACGGCGGCGAGCACCCGGCCGGCCTCGTCGCACACCGGGGCGCTGACCGACGCCACGCCTTCCTCCCGCTCTCCCACGCTCTCGGCCCAGCCGCCGCGACCCCACTCGCCCCGGAGCACGCGGCCGGCCGAGCCCTTGTCGAGCGGCAGCGACGCCCCGAGAGGCACGATCGTGCGCAGCCCGTGGGGGGACTCGAGCGACAGGGCGCACACCCGGCGATCGCCGTCGCGGACGTAGAGCTGGACGCTCTCGCCGGTCTCGTCCCGCAGGGCCTCGAGCGCCGGCCGGGCCACCTCGGCGACGGTGAGGTCGCTGGTGGCGGCCCGGCCGAGAGCCACCAGACGAAGCCCGAGCGTGAAGCGGCCCTCCTCGTCGCGACGGACCAGGCCGTGCGACTCGAGGGCGGTGGCCAGGCGGTGGGCGGTGGGCCTGGAGATGCCGGTGGCCTCCACCATGCCGGCCAGGGCCAGTGGGCCCCGCTCGAGGGCGCCCAGGATGGTGACCGCCTTGTCCAGGACCCCGACGCCGCTTACACTGTCCACGAAGAGAGACACTATCTCAATATGTGAGACTGTCAACATCTGAGATCGAGGACGTGTGATGGCACAAACGCTGAGCCAGAAGGTCTGGGACCGCCACCTGGTCCGCACCGCCGAGGGCGAGCCCGACCTGCTCTACATCGACCTGCACCTCATCCACGAGGTCACCTCGCCCCAGGCGTTCGACGGCCTCCGGCTCGCCGGCCGGACGGTGCGCCGCCCCGACCTCACGCTGGCCACCGAGGACCACAACGTCCCCACCGACAGCCTGGTGCAGCCGGTGGCCGACCCGATCAGCCGCAAGCAGCTCGAGACGCTGCGGGCCAACTGCGCCGAGTTCGGCGTGCGCCTGCACCCGATGGGCGACCCCGGTCAGGGCATCGTCCACGTCATCGGCCCCGAGCAGGGTGTGACCCAGCCGGGCATGACGATCGTGTGCGGCGACAGCCACACCTCGACCCACGGGGCGTTCGGCGCCCTGGCCTTCGGCATCGGCACCAGCGAGGTCGAGCACGTCCTCGCCACCCAGACCCTCCCCCAGAGCCGACCCGGCACCATGTCGGTCACCGTCGAGGGCGAGCTGCCGGCCGGTGTCACGGCCAAGGACGTGGTGCTGGCCATCATCGGGCGCATCGGCACCGGTGGCGGCATCGGCTCGATCATCGAGTACCGGGGCTCGGTCATCCGGGCGCTCTCCATGGAGGGCCGGATGACGGTGTGCAACATGTCGATCGAGGCCGGCGCCAAGGCCGGGCTCATCGCCCCCGACGAGACCACCTTCGAGTACCTGAAGGGTCGGCCCCACGCACCGAGCGGGGCGGAGTGGGATCGGGCCGTGGAGGACTGGAAGTCGCTGGTCACCGACGACGACGCCGTCTTCGACAAGGAGGTGTACATCGACGCCACCACGCTGTCGCCGCATGTCACCTGGGGCACCAACCCCGGCCAGGTGGCCTCGATCGACTCGCCGGTGCCCGACCCCGACTCGTTCGCCGATCCGTCCGAGCGCGACGCCGCCGCCCGGGCCCTGGCCTACATGGGCCTGACCGCCGGCACCCCGATGCGCGAGGTGCCGGTCGACACCGTGTTCATCGGGTCGTGCACCAACAGCCGCATCGAGGATCTCCGGGCCGCCGCCGCGGTGGCCTCCGGCCGTCATGTGAAGGACGGCATGCGGGCGCTCGTGGTGCCCGGGTCGTTCAAGGTCAAGGACCAGGCCGAGGCCGAAGGGCTGCACGACATCTTCATCGCCGCCGGGTTCGAGTGGCGGGAGCCGGGCTGCTCGATGTGCCTGGCCATGAACCCCGACAAGCTCGCCCCCGGTGAGCGGGCGGCGTCCACGTCGAACCGCAACTTCGAGGGTCGCCAGGGCCCCGGAGGGCGCACCCACCTCGTTTCTCCGGCCGTGGCTGCCGCCACCGCCATCGCCGGCACGTTCGCCACCCCGCAGGATCTGGAGGCCTAGATGGACGCCGTTCGCATCATCACGGGGACCGCGGTCCCGCTCGACCGCAGCGACGTCGACACCGACCAGATCATCCCGGCCGAGTGGCTGAAGCGGGTGGAGCGCACCGGCTTCGGCGTCGGGCTGTTCTCGGCCTGGCGGGAGAAGGAGCGCGACTTCGTGCTCAACCGGGCCGAGTACGCCGGCGCCAACATCCTCATCGCCGGCCCCAACTTCGGCGTGGGCTCCTCTCGGGAGCACGCCGTCTGGGCGCTCGAGGACTACGGCTTCAAGGCCATCATCGCCCCCCGCTTCGGCGACATCTTCCGCAACAACTGCACCAAGGTCGGGCTCGTGCCCGTCACCGTCGAGCCCGAGGTGGGCGAGGCGCTGCTGCGCGCGGTCGAGGCCGACCCGGCGCTGGAGATCACCATCGACGTCGAGCGTCGCACGGTCGAGGCGCCGGCCGCCGGCATCATCGGCACGTTCCCGCTCGACGACTTCACCCAGTGGCGGCTGCTCGAGGGCCTCGACGACGTGGGCCTCACCCTCCGCAACGAGCCCGACATCACCGCCTTCGAGACGTCCCGCCCGTCGTTCCTCCCGACGACGATCTAGCAGCGAACCCGCAGCCCTGGGTCAGCCGGTGGTCCGGAGGCGGTTCACGGCGCTGACGATGGCCTTGAGCGAGGCGCTGGTGATGGCCTCGTCCATGCCGACACCCCACGTGATGGCATCGTCGCCCCGGGCCTCGACGTAGGCCACGGCGGTGGCGTCGGTGCCGGCGCTCACCGCGTGCTCGGCGTAGTCGACCACCTCGACGTCGATGCCGAGGTCGGTCTGCACGGCGTGGACGAAGGCGGCGATGGGCCCGTTGCCCCTGCCCGTCACCGTGCGGTGCTCACCGTCGACCAGGAGCTGGGCGGTGATGCGCGAGCCCTCGCCGGACGACGTGGTCTCCTCGTGCGAGATGAGCTGGACACCCGGATCCTCGGGCAGGTACTCCCGTTGGAACGTGGCCCACAGGGCGCCGGGGCTGATCTCGGTGCCGGTGTCCTCGGTGATGGCCTGCACCGTCTTCGACAGCTCGATCTGCAGCCGGCGGGGCAGGTCGAGCCCGTGCTCGGACTTCATGATGTAGGCGACACCGCCCTTGCCCGACTGGCTGTTGACCCGGATGACCGCCTCGTACGAGCGGCCCACGTGCTTCGGGTCGATGGGCAGGTACGGGACCTCCCAGACGTCGTAGTCGGCGCCCAGGGCCTCGAAGCCCTTCTTGATGGCGTCCTGGTGCGAACCCGAGAAGGCGGTGTAGACGAGGTCGCCGACGTAGGGGTGGCGGGGATGCACGGGCAGCCGGTTGCAGTACTCGGCCGTGCGGCGCAGCCCGTCGATGTCGCTCACGTCGAGCTCGGGGTCGATGCCCTGGCTGAACAGGTTCAGCGCCAGCGTGACCAGATCGACGTTGCCGGTGCGCTCGCCGTTGCCGAACAGGCAGCCCTCGACGCGATCGGCGCCGGCCATCACGCCGAGCTCGGCCGCCGCCACCGCCGTGCCGCGGTCGTTGTGCGGATGCAGGCTCAGCACGACGCTCTCGCGGTTGGGGATGTGCCCCAGGAACCACTCGATGGTGTCGGCGTAGATGTTCGGCGTGTACATCTCGACCGTGGCCGGCAGGTTCAGCACGATGGGCCGCTCCGGCGTGGGCTCGATCGCGTCCATCACCGCACTGCAGACCTCGACGGCGTACTCGATCTCGGTGCCGGTGTAGGACTCGGGCGAGTACTCGTAGCGGATGTCGGTGCCGGGCAGGCGGTCCTCGAGCTTGCGGCACAGCTTGGCCGCCTCCACGGCGATGGCCGTGATGCCGTCCTTGTCGAGGCCGAACACGACCCGGCGCTGGAGCACCGAGGTCGAGTTATAGAAGTGCACGATGGCCCGCGGGGCGCCGGCCAGGCACTCATAGGTGCGCTCGATGAGGTCGGGCCGGCATTGGACGAGCACCTGGATCGTGACGTCGTCGGGGATGCGGTCCTCCTCGATGAGCAGGCGCACGAAGTCGAAGTCGGGCTGCGATGCCGAGGGGAAGCCGACCTCGATCTCCTTGAAGCCCATCTGCACGAGCGTCTCGAACATCTTCAGCTTGCGGACCGGGTCCATCGGGTCGATGAGGGCCTGGTTGCCGTCACGCAGGTCGACCGCACACCAGCGGGGCGCCCGCTCGATCTGGACGCTCGGCCAGCGCCGCTCGGGGA
>JAOBWJ010000385.1 GCA_025463335.1 Acidimicrobiales bacterium | reverse complement strand
TGCGGGTCGACCCGTGGGAGGCCATCCGCGTCCTGCAGAGCCGGCGCACGGCCGACGAGATCCGGGCCCTGCCGCTGAGCGGAGACGTCGAGCCCTACCTCGCCGTGCTCGCCGACCACTCGCCACTACCTGTCACGTCACTGGGAGAAGCATGAGCATCGAAGTTGTCCGCAAGGTGTTCGACGCGTTCGCGACTGGCGACGTCGCCGCCCTCGACGACCTCTACACCGAGGACTACGTCCTCGAGTTGCCCTACGCCAAGCCCGAGCCGGTCCGCGTCGTGGGCCGGGCCGACGTGCAGGCCTACCTGGCCGGGGCGTTCCAGGTGTTCCGCTTCGCTCTGTCGATCAGCGACCACTGGAAGCTGGAGGGGACCGACGCCCTGGTGGCCGAGTACACCAGTGAGGGGACGGTGCTGCCCACTGGCGCGCGCTACGCCAACACCTACGTGGGCATCTGGCGATTCCGCGACGGCCGGGTCAGCCACACCAAGGAGTGGTACGACCCGGTGGTGTCGGCCCAGGCGATCGAGGGGCTCGCTTGAGCATCGACCCGTTCGAGGTCAGCGTCGACCCGGCGGCCGTCGCCGACCTGCGGGAGCGACTGGCCCGCACCCGCTGGCCCGAGCCGGAGACGGTCGACGACTGGTCGCAGGGGATCCCGCTGGCCTACACCCAGGAGCTGTGCCGGTACTGGGCCGACGGCTACGACTTCGGCTTCGCCGACCGCATCAACGCCTTCCCCCAGTACCGCACCGAGATCGACGGGCTCGGCATCCACTTCCTGCACGTGCGCTCGCCCCACGACGGCGCGCTCCCGCTGCTGCTGACCCACGGGTGGCCGGGGTCGGTCGTCGAGTTCCTGAAGGTCATCGAGCCACTGACCAACCCGGCCGACCCGGCCGACGCCTTCCACGTGGTGGTGCCTTCGCTTCCCGGCTACGGGTGGAGCGACAAGCCGACCGAGCCGGGATGGAACGTGCATCGCATCGCCCGGGCGTGGGACGAGTTGATGGGCGTGCTCGGCTACGACCGCTACGGCGCCCAGGGCGGTGACTGGGGGGCCATGGTCACGACCAGCCTCGGCCAGCAGCGGCCCGAGCGCCTGGTCGGCATCCACGTGAACATGGCCGTCGTGGGACCCGACGAGGCGACGTTCGGCGACCTCACCCCCACCGAGCAGAAGACGCTCGAGGACCTGGGCGAGCACGCAAAGACCGGCATGGGCTACTCGTCGCAGCAGTCGACCCGGCCCCAGACCCTGGGGTACGGCCTGGCCGACTCGCCCGCCGGCCAGTGCGCCTGGATCGCCGAGAAGTTCTGGAACTGGACCGACTGCGACGGCCACCCGGAGCAGGCCCTGACCAGGGACGAGATGCTCGACAACATCTCCGTCTACTGGTTCACCAACACGGCGGTGTCGTCGGCCCGGCTGTACTGGGAGGCCTTCAAGTCCATGAACAGCGAGGAGGTGCCGCTGCCGTCGGGGATCTCGGTGTTCCCTCGCGAGATCGTGCGGCCGTCGCGCCGGTGGGCGGAGAAGCGGTTCACCGATCTCCGCTGGTTCACCGAGCTGGACCGGGGCGGCCACTTCGCCGCCTTCGAGCAACCGGCGGCGTTCGTCGACGAAGTGCGGGGCTTTTTTCTAGTCGTGCGTTGACCTGGCTCTGACCTGGCTCACACCTGTCTCCCCCTAGGGTGCATGAATGGTTCTCGCCTCGGCTCTGACCTGGCTGCTGCATCCCGACCTGGAGCCGCTGCTCCGGCACGGCACGCCGGTGTTCCTGGCGGTGGTGCTCCTCGTGGTGTTCGCCGAGTCCGGCCTGCTGGTCGGCTTCTTCCTGCCGGGCGACTCGTTCCTGTTCTCGGCCGGGCTGGTGGCGGGCGTCTACGACCGCCCGCACATCCTGCCCCTGGTGCTGTGCGCCTTCGTGGCCGCTGTGGTCGGCGACCAGGTCGGCTACCAGATCGGCAAGCGAACCGGGCCCCGTCTGTTCCAGCGGCAAGACTCGAGGTTCTTCAAACAGCAGTACGTGAGCCAGGCCCACGACTTCTTCGAGCGCCACGGGGCCAAGGCCATCGTGCTGGCCCGCTTCGTGCCCATCGTGCGCACGTTCACCCCCGTGCTGGCCGGCGTGGGGGCCATGAAGTACCGGGTGTTCGTGACCTACAACGTCGTCGGCGGTGCCCTGTGGGCCCTCCTCGCCACCCTCCTGGGCTGGGGCCTGGGCAAGCGCTACCCGAAGATCGAGAACTACCTGACGCCGGTCGCCATCCTCATCGTGGCCCTGTCGCTGGCGCCCGTGCTCTACGAGGTGTGGAAGCACCGGCGCCAGGTCAGCGCAGATCCTCGAGCCTGACCGGGCGCAGCAGCTCGCCCTCCCGCGTGCGGTCCCACCAGGCGCCGGTGGCCCGCCGCTCGGCCCCGGTGGTGAAGCGGTAGCGGTACATCGTGGCCCGCGCGTAGGCCGGCGGGTGGTCGGGGAACGGGTTGTCGCCCAGCAACCTGAGGGTGTCGGCGTCGCCCTCCAGCACGCGGGTCACGAACGGCACGAACCAGTCGCGGCCGTAGGCCGGGGAGATGGCGAGGAACCACAGCAGCCAGTCGAGGCGCAGGTGGTAGGGCGCCACCTGGCGCGGCCGGCGCATGGGGTCACCGGGCTTGCCCTTGAACTGGTACTCGAGCCACGGGCCGTCGAGGTCGTCGGCCCCCTCGACGATCACCTCCTGGCGGACGCGGGTGATCGAGCCGAAGGCGCCGTAGGTGTTCACCAGGTGGAGGGGGTCGAATGCGGCGTTCATGGCCTGGTGGCGTGACAGCAGGTTGCGGGCCGGCCGGTAGCTGAGCACGACGACGCCGGCGGTGAGCGCCACGACCAGGGCCTGGTGCCACACCGGCCCGTCGACCTGGTGCGGCGTCGACCCGGGGAGCAGGCCGTCGCCCACGATGGCCAGGCCGATGGTGATG
>JAOBWJ010000364.1 GCA_025463335.1 Acidimicrobiales bacterium | reverse complement strand
CGTAGTTGTAGTCGTGCACCAGCTCGGCGTCGGCGGCGGCGGCGGGGGAGAGGGCGCGGAAGCCGCTCTGGCCGTCGGTCACGGGGAGGCGGGTGAGCCACCGCACCCAGGTGGTCAGCACCTGGTTGCCGGCCCGGCGGTGGCGGTGCATGTGCCCGATGCGGCCGGCGAAGCGACTGCCCACCACGTAGTCGGCGTCGCCGTGGAGGATGGAGCCGGCGAGGAGCGGCAGCTCGGCCGGGTCGTACTCCCCGTCGGCGTCGCAGAAGGCGATCACCGCGGCCCCGAGCAGGAGGGCCTCGGCCAGACCCAACCGCACGGCCGCACCCAGGCCCCGCCCGCCCCCGTCGACGACGTGAGCCCCGGCGGCCCGGGCCACCTCGGCGGTGCCGTCCGTCGAACCGTCGTCGACCACGAGCACCACGACCGGCCGGCCGAGGATGGTGTTCGGCGCTCGTCCGACGACGGCCCCGACGCGGGGCGCCTCGTCGCGCGCCGGGAGGAACAGGACGACGGGCGCGTCGGACGCGACCTTCGACGCCGCCGGGCGGGGCGGGGAGGGGTGGGGGAGGCGGAGTCTCAGCTCAGGCCGCGTGGACGGCCGGCGGCGTTGGCGCCTTGGCACGTGGGGCCGGCTCACGGGTGAAGAGGTAGGCGAGGGGCACGACCACGGCGAGCCAGACCAGCACCTGCTCGATCGAGGGGCGGGGATCCCAGCCGAAGATGCCGGCGAGGAACTTGCCGACCTGCGTGGACGCCGTCAGCCACGTGATCGAGGTGACGTCATAGAAGGCGTAGTTGGCCGAGCGGAGGTCGCCCGAGGCCTGCAGGAACATGACGCCCTTGGCGGCGAGGCCGGCGGCGAAGATGATGACCAGGAAGCCGGTGATGCGGAAGAACTGCCGCATCGGCACCTTCCGTCCACCCTGGTAGATGAGCACGCCGAGGGCGATGGCCCCGAGGAGGCCGAGTCCGCCGCCGACGAGGATGTCGACGGTGTCGGCTCCGGTGGCGGCGGCGACCATGAACAGCGCCGTCTCGATGCCCTCGCGGAGCACGGCGAAGAAGGCCACGAAGAACAAGGCCCTGGCCACGTTGCCCTGGTCGAGGGCGGTGTCGATGGCGTGCTGGAGCTCGCCCTTGATGTTGGCCGACTGCCGTCGCATCCAGAACACCATCCACGTGAGCACGGCGGCGGCGGCGAAGGCGATGCCGGCGAACACCCGCATGCGAGCGTCGCCCTCGAGCCCGTCGACGAAGGTGTTCAGGGCGATGCCCAGCGCCAGGGCGAGGGCGGCGGCCAATCCCACCCCCAACCAGATGGTGCGAGTCAGGTCGAGCCGGCCGATGCTGCGGAGGTAGGCGAGGACGATGGCGACGATCAGGGCGCCTTCGAAGCCCTCTCGCAGGATGATCAGGAAGCTCTCCCCCATGGCGTAAGGGTAACCTAACAAGCGCCGTGGGCAAAACCGACGCGAGACTGCCGCGGTGAGCATCCGCCGGGCCATGGCCCTCCTCGGCTTGGTCACCACGTTGTGGTGCCTCCCGGGCATCGGGGTCCGGGCCACCCACGGCGCCCACGTGGCCGTCGACGAGCCGCAGTACCTCCTGTCGGCGACGAGCCTGGCCGAGGACTTCGACCTCGACATCCACGACGAGCTGCGCGACGAGCGCTGGCGCACCTACCACGAGGCCGCCCTTCCCGTGCAGACCAAGCGGCTGCCGGGCGATCGCCAGGTGAGCCCGCATGATCCGCTGCTGCCGGTCCTGCTCGCCGTGCCCATGGGCCTCGGCGGGTGGGTAGCGGCCAAGGTGGCCATGGCGATGATGGCCGGAGCCTTGGCCGCCGCGCTGCTGTGGGTGGCGGTCCGCCGCTTGGGAGTGCCGCAGGGCCGGGCCGTGCTGGCCGTGGCCTGCTTCTCCCTGGCGTCACCCCTCGCCGTCTACGCCACCCAGGTGTATCCCGAGCTGCCGGGTGCGCTGGCCCTGACCCTGGGGGTGGGCGCCGCCCTCGGGCCACCGTCGAAGCGGTGCGTGTGGGGCGTGGGCCTGGCCGTCACGGCCATGCCGTGGCTGTCGGTGAAGTACGCCCCGGCCGCCGGCGCCCTGGCCGTCGTCGTCCTGTGGCGGCTGGCGGCCGGGGGCCATCGCCGGCTGGCCGCCGGGTTGGCGGGCGGCCTCATCGTGTCGGGCATGGCCTTCGCTGCCGGCCACCTCGCCATCTACGGCGGTCTGACGCCGTACGCCACCGGAGACCACTTCGCGGGCGGTGAGCTCACCGTGGTCGGCACGTCGCCGAACTACCTCGGCCGCAGTCGCCGCTTGGTGGGCCTGTTCGTCGACCGCAATTGGGGCCTCATCGCCTGGCAGCCGGCGTGGCTGCTCGTCCTCCCGGCGCTCGGTGCCGTCCTCCGGCGCCGGCCGCCGTGGTGGTTGGTGGTCGTGGCCCCGCTGCTGGCTGGTTGGGCCATGGCCACGTGGGCCGCCCTGACCATGCAGGGCTTCTGGTGGTCGGGCCGCCAGACGGTGGTGGTGCTGCCCATGGCCGTGCTGCTGGTTGCGTGGTTCTTCGGGCGGTCGTGGCTCGTCGTCGGGCTGGTGGCCGGGGCCACGACGTGGTGGTGGCTGGTCGTCGACGGGCTCCGTGACCGGATCACCTGGGTGGTGCACGTCACCGGCGCCGGAGCGCCCGTGCACCGGTTGCTGGCGCCGCTGCTGCCCGATCTCCGGACGCCCGGCGCCGGCGACCAGGCGCGGTTCGCGGCCTGGACGCTCGTGGTCGTGGCCCTGCTGGTGGTGGGCTGGCTAGATCGACGCGACCAGGATGCGGGCGCCAGCGAAGGCGCCGATCCCGACGGTGCGATCCTCGATCTTCACCGTGACCGTGCCGTCAGGTGACGCCGCCGTGAGCACGCCGCTGCGGCCCGGGAGGATGGCGTTGTCCTCGAGGAAGTCGAGCAGGCCGGGCGTGAACGCCAGCTCCTCGGGGATGCGGGTGACGGTGAAGCCGTCGCCCACGCCGAGCGTGGAGAGGGCCACGAGGTCGGTTTCGAGGTAGCCCGAACCCGGGATGGGGTTGCCGTGCGGGCACGTCGTGGGATTTTCGAGCATGCGGTTGATGGCGGACTCGACCGGCTCGGAGAGCACGTGCTCCCACTTGCCCGCCTCTTCGTGGGCCTCGGCCCAGCTCAGGCCCAGCACGTCGGTGAGGAAACGCTCGGCCAGCCGGTGTCGGCGAACGACCCGCTCGGCCAAGGCCAGGCCCTTGGTGGTGAGGGTGATG
>JAOBWJ010000360.1 GCA_025463335.1 Acidimicrobiales bacterium | reverse complement strand
CGTCGGTGCCGCCCGCCGATCCGTTCTGGGGCCCTAGGAAGGCCGAGGATGGTCGGATCTGGGCCCCGGAATGGCTGAAGACCCCGCGACGACCTTCGGCCACCCCGCCCCCCGGGCGCGTCCTTTGTCTTTGAGCCCCGGATAGCGCCCGGTCCTGCAGGCGCGGACGACGCTCAGCGGTCGGTGGTGAGGATGAGGGCCGAGCCGTCCATGAGGGCGCCGGAGGTGACGGCGACGACGTCGTGGCGGTCGACCTGGCGGTCGCCGCCCCGGCCCTGGACCTGGAGGACCGCCTCGCCCACGGTGTTCATGCCGTGGAGGTAGCCCTCCGACAGCAGCCCGCCGTGGGTGTTGAGCGGCACGTCCCCCTTGCGGACCCAGTCGCCGGCAGCGCCCCGCTCGGCCAGGCCGAGGCCTTCGATGCCCATGAGAGCCGTCGAGGAGAAGCAGTCGTAGATCTCGGCGATGTCGACGTCGGCCGGCGTGAGGCCCGCCTTCCCGAACAGCTCGTCGCGCAGCAGCGAGGTGTAGTTGCGGGTGTAGTCCTCCCACAAGAGGTGATCCCCGATGTCGAGACCCGGGCGACTCCCGGCCCGGAACGCGCCCGAGGCGATGACCGCCGGCGGGTGCCGGAGGTCACGTGCCCGTTCGACGCTCGTCACCAGCACGGCGCAGGCCCCGTCGACCTCGACCGTGCAGTCGTCGGGCCGGAACGGCTCGGCCACGTAGCCCTGGGCCTGGTGCTGCTCGAGGGTGAGCGGCCGGCGCTTCACGGCCCGCTCGTTGCGCTCGGCGTAGGCCCGCTGGGCCACCGCCACCGCCCCCAGGTCGAGCTCGGTCTGCCCGGTCTCGATGAGGAAGCGCCTGCCCCACATGGCCACGTACATCAGGTAGGCGTCGTAGCCGATCGGATAGCGAAACGGCGCCCCCGCGCCGGGGAACTCCATGGTCCCGACCCGGGCACCCGAACGGCCGTTGAGGGCCCGGAACACCAGCACGTTCTCGGCCTGACCGGTGGCGATCGCCATCGATGCCAGCCACGTCAGGTAGCAGGGCGCCTGGCCGCCGAGGTCGGCGTCGACCACGAACCGCAGCTCCGGCACGGCCAGCGCGGTGGCCACGGCAACGCAGGGGGCCGAGTCGTTGAGCACGGCGAAGCTGGCGATGCCATCGACGTCCTTGGCCGTGAGCCCGGCGTCGTCGATGGCGGCCTGGCACGCCTCTCGAGCCAGGCCCAGCGGCGACTGGCCCGACGCCTTGCTGAGGGCGGTGTAGCCCACCCCGGCGATGGCCGCCGTCTTCAAGAGATGACCTCGAAGCGCAGCTCGGTCCAGTCGTCGTGGTCGACGAACACCGGGGCGACGGGCGCGTCGGGCGCGCCCTCGCCGATCAGGCGGCCGACCATGCGCACGCCGTCGGGCAGCTCGACGGTGGCCACGGTGTAGGGCACCTCGTCCTCCTGGGCCGGCGTGAGGGCCCGGTGCACGACCACCCACGAGTAGACCTTGCCGTGGCCGTCGACCTCGGTGTCGGTGCCCCCGGGCGTGCCGCAGAACGGGCACGACGGCATGGGCGGCAACCGCCGCCGGCCGCACGCCTCGCACTGCTGCAGCACGATCTTGTGCTCGCGCATCCCCGCCCAGAAGGAACGGGCGTCGTCATCGACCCGAGGCGAGCTCATCGACCCTTGAACCTCGGGGCGCGCTTCTCGCCGAAGGCGACCAGGCCTTCGGGCGCGTCGTGCGAGGTCAGGCAGTAGTAGGCGTCGCGCTCGCGCTCGAAGCGGAGACCGGCCTCGACCGAGCCGTTGTCGGCCCACACCGAGTGCAGGACCTCCTTGGCGTTGGCCACGGCCAGCGGGCTCTTGGCGGCGATGCCCTTGGCCAGCTCGAGGCCCTCGTCGAGCAGGTGCTCGTCGTCGACCACCCGATTGGCCAGACCCCACGCAACGCATTCGTCGGAGGAGAGGAAGCGGCCGGTGACGATCAGCTCCATGGCTCGCTCCCGCCCGATGGCCCGGGGCAGGAGGGTGAGCACGCCGCCGCCGCCCATCTGGCCGAAGTTCAGGTGGCCGTCGCCGATGCGGGCCGAGCGGGCCACGAGCGTGAAGTCGCAGTTGAGCAGCAGCTCGAGCCCGCCGGCCGCGGTCACGCCGTTGACCAGCGCGATGGCCGGGACCTTGATCGTGCGCAGCCGCCCGAAGATGCGGTGGAGGTCGGCCACGAACTGCGGGAACTTCACCGGGTCCTTCTGGAGCTTCACGTAACCCTTGAGATCGCCGCCGGCCGAGAACGCGCGGCCGTTGCCGGTGACGAGCACGGCTCGCACGTCGGCGTCGGCCTCGACCTCGTCGAGGGCCGCATCGAGGGCCCGGAGCATCTCCCAGTCGATGGCGTTCAGGGAGTCGGGGCGGTCGAGGCGGAGCACGGCGGCCACCGCCTTCCCCCGGCCCAGCTTCACGTGGTCGACGGCGATTGTCATGCGGTGAGCGCTCTCACGATCTCGTGCTTCTGGACCTTGCCGGAGGCGGTGGTTGGCAGGGCGTCGAGGACCTCGAGCCGCTGGGGCAGCTTGAACCTGGCCAGGCCGCTCGCCTCCAGGCGCTCGACGACGGTAGCCAGGTCGAGGGCGGCCTCGGGCTCCAGCACCACGCACGCGCACATGCGCTCGCCGAGACGCTCGTCGGGCAGGCCGATCACGGCCGCCCGTTGGACCTCCGGGAAGGCGACCAGCAGCTCCTCGATCTCCCGGGGGGCGATGTTCATG
>JAOBWJ010000169.1 GCA_025463335.1 Acidimicrobiales bacterium | reverse complement strand
GCGCCTGGCCATGGCGCGAAGACGCCCAGCCATGGCCGGATCCTAGGTGTCCAAAATGTCCGCTGTCTCAGCTGGCGGAGGCCGTCATGCGCGGCGCGAACGCTGCAGTGAGAGGATGGTCCCGATGCGCAGACCGACGAGCGGGGAAGTGCTCCTGGCCGCGTTCGCCATCGCAGCGTGCGTGCCGGCGATGTACTACTTCGGCCGATACGGCACGACCTACACGTTCGGCGACACCCAATACCGACACGACACGCTCCGAGACAAGCTCGCTGTCGTCATCCCGGCAACCGCAGCGGCTCTCGCCCTCGCAACGGTCACGCTCAGTCTCTTCACGCCGCACGGACTCGCTCAGCAGTGGGGGCGAGAGCTCGACGACGCCCGCCGCGCACGAACGTGGGCACGGGAACGCTGAGACGCGCTGCCACAAGTCGTTCGGCCACGAAGGTGCGGTCTCGTCCGGCGTGATCACCCCGGACGAGACCGCACATTCGATTGGGGCGCACCGGCGCCAGCGCCACGCAGGCCGGCTTTCGTTCGTGCCGGCCCGATTCAGCTGGCAAGGCCCGAATGCCGCTGTTCGCTCCGGCTTGATGCTTCTAGGAGCAGGGCGTGAGGGAAGCGACCGAACCCGAGACGGCGCCGTCGCCGCCGAGGAGCACGAGGCTGGTGGCGCCGAGCCGGGTGAGCTCGGCCCGCACGACGTTGGGCACGCACCGGCCGGGCACGAGCAGGAGGGGTGCCGACTTCGCCGCCGCCACCACCCCGCCGGCGAGGGCGTCGGGGAAGTTCGTGCCGGTGGCCACGTACGCGATCGGCGAGCCGGTCGGGAACGTGGTGCGAGAGACCTGGACGGCGGTGGCGTACCGGTCGGCGCCGGCGGCCCGGGTGACGGGGGCGACGGACCCGAGTTGGGCCTCCACGCCGCTGCCGACGGCGCCGGTGCCACCGAGGATGACGATCGACCGGGGTTGCAGTCGTCGCAGCTCGGTCGCCGTCTGGGCCGGGACGGAATCGCGGTTGACCAGCAGGACCGGCCCGCCCTTCAGCGCGCCGGCAGCGGCGCCGGCCAGGGCGTCGGGGAAGCCGGCTCCGGTGGCGACGTAGGCCACCGCCGGCGACGACGTGAACGCCGAGGCCGAGATGGCGGCGGCCGTGGCGAAGCGGTCGTCGCCGGCCACGCGGGTGGCGCCGTTGGCGGCGAGGCCGCCGAGCTGGGCGAGCACGGCGTCGGAGACGACGGCCGGTCCCCCGAGCACCACGATCGAGCTCGGCTTCAGCTCGACCAGTCGCTGGCGGGTGCCCGCAGGGAGGACGTCGCGACCGGTGAGGAGCAGGGGGGCGTGGCGGGCGGCCGCCGCCGGGCCGCCGGCCAGGGCATCGGCGAACGACGCGCCGGTGGCGACGTAGACGGTGCCTCCGATCGCGGCGCCGCTCGACAGGGCGGCGGCGGTGGCGTAGCGATCGGCGCCGGACATGCGGGAGTAGCCAATGGTGGCGGTGTTGGGCACGGTCGAGGTCCACGAGCCGGTGCGGCGACTGTCCTTGTGGAACTGGTGCCAGCCCAGCGAGCCGAGTTGGGCCGGCGCCGGCAGCTCCCACCGGTAGGCGATCCCGGTGCCGTCGGTGCGGGTACCGACGGCGACCACGTCGAGCTTGCCGTTGCCGTCGACGTCGGCCACCGCCGGCGAGTTCTGGAACGCCACCCGCTGACCCTCGGCCAGGTTGAACAGCCGAGCGCCGGTGCGGCCGTTGAACACGGCGATGAGGGCGCCGGTCGGCACGAACAGGTCCTGGGCGCCGTCGCCGTTGACGTCGGCCGTGACCACGCCACCCAGGACGGCGCCCCCGCCGCTGGCCTGGGGGAAGCCGTTGAGGTCGCCGCCGGTCCGGCCGTCGAGGGCATAGACCGAGCCGCCGCCGTCGAACGTGCCGATGGCCACGTCGAGGCGCCCGTCGCCGTTGATGTCGGCCAGGGCCGGGGCCCCGGCGGTCACACCGTTGGTGGCGCGCCGCCACTTCAGCCGACCGGTGGCGGCATCCACGGCGAAGACCGACGTGTTGTCCGACGCGTGGTAGTAGTCGCCGGCGCCGAAGACCACCTCGAGCTTCCCGTCACCGTCGATGTCGCCCACGGCCGGCGACGACCGCACGATGTCGTTGATCCGGAACTCCCACAGCGACCGCCCGGTGGCGGTGACCGCCCGAACCATGCCGCCCCGGAAGTCGACCGGCGCTCCCGGGGTCGAGTCGCCGCCCACGATGACCTCGGCCGCGCCGTCGCCGTTCACGTCGGCGAGGGCGGCGGAGGAGAACATCGTGTCGTCCCAGTAGAAGAGCTCCTTGCCGGTGATCGACGCGCCGTCCGAGGCCCGGAACGACCACAGCGAGCGCACCATGAGGCCGCCCACGGTCGCCTCGATGTCGCCGTTGCCCTGGATGTCGCCCAGGGCCGGACTGGTGTGGACCGGGGCGCCGTTCGGGAAGTCGGGGTCGGTGAGCACGCGGCGGTACCGGAGGGCGCCGGTGGCGTCGAAGGAGTAGAGCCCGCCGTTCCGATCGTTGGCCATGCCGGAGCCCACGAACACCTCGGGCCGACCGTCGCCGTTCACGTCGGCGGCCGAGGGGGACGAGTTGATCTGGTTGCTGGTGACCTGCGGCCAGCCGGGCACGTTGGCGCCGTCGCCGCCCGACAAGCCATAGAGGCGATGGTCGTAGGCGCCGACCACGACGTCGAGCTTGCCGTCGGCGTCGAGGTCGACGAGGGCCGGCGACGACTCCCGCACCGTGGCGCCCGGCAGCTCGCGGGTCCACACCAGAGGAGGAGGGACCGGGGCCGCGCCGGCGCCGGTGGCTGCGGCCACCGTGGCGAGGAGGGTGCCGGCCAGCGTGGCGGCCAGCACGCCTGCGGTGCGGCGGCGGTGAGCGGGGAGGTGAGGCACGAGCGCTCCTGGAGGTGTGGGGAGAGGCGGCGTTGCCGGAGCGCTGGCGCGCCGTGCGGAACCGGGCAGAAGGTACATGCAGGGCGCGCGCCGATGACCGCGATGGGGGATGGGGAGATGGCCGGGCGGTACTGTTCCTCGGTCGTGACCGCTGCCGCTGCTCCCACGAACGTCATCGCGCCGCGCCGATCGGTGTACCGGCACATGGTCGAGCTGTGGTCCTACCGCGAGCTCCTGGGCAACCTCATCCGCAAGGAACTCAAGGTCAAGTACAAGAAGAGCAGCCTCGGCTTCCTGTGGTCGCTGCTCAACCCGGCCATGTACATCGTGGTCTTCACGATCGTGTTCCAGGTGGTGCTCAAGGCCAACGTCCCCTACTTCCCGATCTTCCTGCTGTCGGGGCTCCTGGCGTGGACGCTCTTCGCCACCTCGCTCGGCGGCGCCACCGGGTCGATCACCGGCAACCACACGCTGGTGAACAAGGTGTACTTCCCCCGGGAGATCCTCCCCCTGGCGGCGGTGGGCGCCAACTGCGTGCACTTCGTGCTGCAGGGCATCGTGCTGATCGGCGCCATCGCCCTCTCGCCGGTCGACTTCGACCTGCGGTGGCTGTGGCTCGTCATCCCGACCATGCTCGTGCTGCTGATCTTCGCGTCGGCCCTGGCCATCTTCCTCTCGGCCGTCAACGTCTACGCCCGCGACACCCAGCACATCCTCGAGCTGGCGCTGCTGGCGTGGCAGTGGCTGACGCCGATGATCTACGCCTGGCGCCTGCCGGCGGACAAGCTCAAGGAGCACGGAATCACCACGTCGCTGCTGCTCCTGAACCCCATGGTCACGATCGTGGTCACCATGCAGCGAGCCCTCTACGGCCAGCACCTCCAGGACGGGAAGCAGATGCTGCCGACCGGGGGGCAGTGGTGGTACCTCCGCAACCTCGGGATCACCGGCGCCGGCGCCGTCATCCTCTTCATCCTGGCCATGCGGCTCTTCAGCCGCCTCGAAGGCAACTTCGCGGAGGAGCTGTAAGCCGTGGGGAACGCCATCGAGGTCGACGCCGTCTCCAAGAAGTTCCGGCTGTCGAACGACCGCACCAACTCGCTCAAGGAACGGGCGATTCGGATCGGCCGGCGATCGCCTCGCACCGACTTCTGGGCGCTGCGCGACATCGCGTTCGACGTCCCCCAAGGCTCGACCATCGGTCTGCTCGGCCACAACGGCTCGGGCAAGTCCACCCTGCTCAAGCTCATCGGCGGCATCCTCCGGCCCACGTCGGGCGAGATCCGTCGGACCGGGCGCCTGGCCTCCCTGCTGGAGCTGGGGGCCGGCTTCCACCCCGACCTCACCGGGCGGGAGAACATCTACCTGAACGCGTCGATCCTCGGGCTCTCCAAGCGCGACGTCGACCTTCGCTTCGACGACATCGTGGCCTTCGCCGAGCTGGAGAAGTTCATCGACCAGCAGGTGAAGCACTACTCGTCGGGCATGTACGTGCGGCTGGGCTTCAGCGTGGCCACCAACGTCGATCCCGAGATCCTCCTCATCGACGAGGTCCTCGCCGTCGGTGACGAGAACTTCCAGCGCAAGTGCCTCGACCGGATCAAGCAGTTCCAGCGCAGCGGCGTGACCATCGCCTTCGTCACCCACTCGCCCGACCTGGTCCGCCAGATCTGCGACATGGCAGTGGTGCTCGACGAGGGTCGACAGGTGATCCACACCGAGCCCAAGCTGGCGGTGCGGGCCTTCCGTGAACACCTGCTCGAGCGGGCTGGGCTGATCGCCGACCAAGCCGATCCGGACCGCCCCCATGGCGAGGTGGTGCGGATCACGGGCGTGACCATCGAGTACCCCGAAGCCGGTCGGCCCTACGTGCGCAACGGCGAGCCCGTCACCATCCGCGTGGCCTACGACGCCAAGGAGCGGGTCGAGGATGCCGTCCTGGCCTTCGCCCTGCACGCCAACGACGGCCACGTCGTGTTCGGCCAGAACTCCTGGGGCCTCGGCAAGCGTCTGGTGCTCGACGGCTCCGGCGAGGTCGCCTTCAAGATGGAGGCCGTGCGGCTGCTCGAGGGCACGTACCCGCTCACCATCAACGTCCACCCCCGCCTGGGCGGCGAGATGTGGGACAGCCGCGAGCAGGAGGAGCACCTCGACGTCCTCAACGAGGAGGGCAACTTCGCCTGGGGCGTCGCCGACGTGCCGGTCACCCTCGTGAGCGACGCCGCCCGGGAGGCGCACGAGGTCGACCGGCGATGAGCGACCTCGACCTCTCGCAGGTGCTGCAGGAGATCGACGACGAGGTGCGGGCCCGGCGGGCGTCGGGTGACTTCCCGCCCGGCATGGAGCGCGACCTCGACCTGGTGTTCGCCCGCTTCGCCCCGGTGTCGGTCAACGGTGACGACCTCGAGGGCCTGATCTCGGCCGCCGACCGCACCTCGTTCATCGACCCGGTGCTGCCCACGGAGTCCCGCCTGCCGGCGGTGTCGATCCTGAAGCGGGTCGAGCGCAAGCTGCTGGGGTGGGCCTTCCGGCACCTGACCCAGCAGGTCACCGCCTTCGGCGGGGTGGTCGTCCAGGCCCTGCGCCTGCTCGGGCGACGGGTCGAGCGGCTCGAGGAAGTCAGCGCCGGCGCCGATCCGGCCCTCCTGGCCGGCGTGGGCGGCAACGCCCCGGCCGCCCTGGACGACGTGGTCGTGGCCCACCTCGCCGGCTGCAGCGGCCGGGTGCTGGTGGCCGAGGCGGGCGACGGCGCCCTCCTGCGCCGGCTGTCCGACCTCGACGTCTACGGCGTCGAGTCCCGCGCCACGCTCGTCGAGTCGGCCGCCCTGGCCGGGCTCGACGTGCGCGACGACGCCGTGCTCGATCACCTCCGCCTGGTGGAGGAGGGCGCCCTCGCCGGCATGGTCCTCGTCGGCATCGTCGACCGGGCGCCGGTCGGTGCCCAGGTGGCGCTGGTGGCCCACGCGGCGCGGGTCCTCGGCGGGGGCTCCCGGTTGGCCGTGGTCGCGACGTCGCCCGAGTCGTGGGGTCGAGCCAACCCCATCGAGGCCGACCTGTCGCCGGGCCGCCCGCTCCACCCGGAGACGTGGGTCCACCTGCTCGGCCAGCACGGGTTCGTCGACGTCTCGGTCACCGAGCGGGACGGCGCCTACGTCGTCGCCGCCACGCGCTGAACGTGCCCCGGGCGATCCACCAGCTCGTCCCTTCGTTCGCGCCCCGCAACGCCATCGGGAACCACGTGCTGCAGGTGCAGGACGTGATCCGGGGCATGGGCCTCGACTCCGAGATCTACGTGGCCGACGCCTGGCGCGAGGTGGCCCACCTGACCCGGCCCTACCGGGAGCTGGCCGGTGGCGACGGCACCTGGCTGCTGTACCAGGCGTCGACCGGCAGTCCCCTGGCCGAGTGGCTGCAGGGTCGCCCCGAGCCCCGGCTGCTGAACTACCACAACATCACGCCGGCCTCGCTGTTCGCCCCGTGGGAACCGCACATCGGCGTCGAGCTGGCGGCCGGGCGCCGGCAGCTGGCCGAGCTGGCGGCCGGTACCGAGCTGGCGATCGCCGTGTCGTCGTACAACGAGGGAGAGTTGCGGGCCGCCGGCTACCGCGACACCGCGGTCGTCCCGATCCTGCTCGACACCTCGACGTTCGACCGGGCCGAGGACCCGGCCGCCGTCGAGCGCCTGCAGGCACCGGGACCGGTGTGGCTGTTCGTGGGCCGGCTCGCCCCCAACAAGGCCCAGCACGATCTCCTCAAAGCCCTGTCGGTCTACCGCCGGGTGTACGACCCGACCGCCCGGTTGCGGCTGGTGGGCGGCTCGTCGTCGCACGCCTACGCCACCGCCGTCAAGACCTTCGTCCGCGCCCTCCAGATGGAGGACGCCGTCGAGTTCTGCGGCGACGTCAGCGACGCCGAGCTGGCCGCCCACTACCGCGCCGCCGACGTGTTCGTGTCGACCTCCGAACATGAGGGCTTCTGCATCCCGCTGCTGGAGGCCATGCACCACCGCCTGCCGATCGTGGCCTACGGCTCCTCGGCCGTGCCCGAGACGCTCGGGAGCGCCGGGCTGTGCCTGCGCACCAAGGAGCCGACCAGGGTGGCGGCGGCCGCTCACCGGGTGATCACCGATCCGGCCGTGCGGGCCGCGCTGGTCGCAGCCGGTACCGCCCGGCTGGCCGACTTCGACCTCGACCGGAACCGGCGCCGGATGGCCGACGCCCTGGCCGGGGCCGTGGGCGCATGAGGGCACGCGCGGTCCCCGGTGAGCGGAGAGCTGGCCGCCCAGAACTCGGCTTCCAGCCCGAATGTGCGGTGCCATCCGGCGTGATGACGCAGGATGAGACCGCACATTCGATCGGGGCGGCACCACTCAAGGAACGCGCCCAATCGGCAGGGCAGCAGTGAGTGCCCTTCACCAGTTCCTGCCGGTGTTGGAGCCAGGCGCCATCGGTGCCCACTCGCTCGAGGTGCAGCGGCTGTGTCACGAGCTGGGCCTGGCCTCGGAGATCTACGCCGAGGAGGTGCGCCCGGTGTGGCACGGCCGGGGCCGGACGCTCAAGGAGTTCCGGGGTCGGGGCGACGACGTCCTGCTCTACCACGTGGCGATCGGTTCGGGGGTGGCCGACTTCGTGGCCGGCCGGGTCGAGCCCTTGGTGGTCGACCACCACAACATCACGCCGGCGTCGTACTTCGCCGAGTGGGAGCCGGACGTGGTGCACGGCATCGCGTGGGGTCGCCAGCAGCTGGCCCGGCTCGCCGGACGCACCACGCTGGGGCTGGCCGACTCGGGCTTCAACCGGGGCGAGCTGGAGGCGCTCGGCTACGGCCGCACCGCCGTGGCCCCGATCCTGCTCGACACCTCGACGTTCGAGCGGGCGGTGGACGAGGCCGCCCTCGAACGACTCGGCGGCCGGGGCCGAGCCTGGCTGTTCGTCGGGAGGGTCGCCCCCCACAAGGGCCAGCACGACCTGATCAAGGCGTTCGCCGCCTACCGCCGGGTCTACGACGGTGATGCCGTCCTCCGCATCGTGGGTGCCTCGTCGGCCGACCGCTACGTGGCCGCCCTGCACGACCTGGTCTCCGCCCTCCAGCTCGACGACGCCGTCGACATCACCGGCGGCGTGAGCGACGGCGAGCTGGCCGCCCACTACCGCGCTGCCGATGTGTTCGTGTGCGTCTCCGAGCACGAGGGCTTCTGCGTCCCCCTGCTGGAGGCCATGCACCACCGGTTGCCGATCGTGGCCTACGGCAGCACCGCCGTGCCCGAGACGTTGGGCGCCGGCGGTCTGTGCCTGCCCGGCAAGTCGCCCACCACGGTGGCGGCGGCCGTCGACCGGGTCCTCCGCGATCCCGCCCTGCAACGGGCGTTGGCCGACGCCGGCGAGCGGCGCCTGGCCGACTTCGACCTGTCGGTGACCCGGGCCACGTGGCGGGCCGCCATCGAGTCGGTGGTGGCGTGAAGGTCGCGTTCGTCGTCCCCCGGTACGGGACCGAGGTACGGGGCGGGGCCGAGCTGGGCGCCCGGGTGCTGGCCGAGCACCTGGTCGCCGACCTCGGGTGGGAGGCCGAGGCCCTGACCACGTGCGCCCTCGACAACCGGACGTGGGCCAACGAGTTCGAGGAGGGAACGGTCGACATCAACGGCGTGCGCGTCAGCCGGTTCCGCTCCGAGGTGGGGCGCGATCCGAGCTTCGACAAGGTGTCGGGCCGGCTCATGACCGTGCCCCACCGCGTCCCCCTGGCCGACGCCGACCGGTGGATCGACCTTCAGGGCCCGCAGAGCGCCGGCCTGCTCGACGCCATCGCCGGCACCGACGCCGACGCCGTCGTCTTCTACCCGTACCTGTACCACCCGACGGTGCGGGGGTTGCCGCTGGTCGGGCGCCGCGGCGTGCTCCACCCGGCGGCCCACGACGAGGCCCCCCTCTACCTGCCCGTGTTCCGGCGGGTGTTCGGCGCCGCCGCCGGGCTCGCCTACCACACGTTCAGCGAGCGCCGGTTGGTGGAGTCGACGTTCCCGGTGGCCTCCACCCGCCAGATCGTGCTCGGCCTCGGCGTCGACGACCCGATCGAGGGCGGCACCGCGCCCGTCGAAGGCCCGTACGTGCTGTACGTCGGACGGGTCGACGACGGCAAGGGCACCAGCCTCCTCGCCGAGTACTTCGCCACGTACAAGGAGCGACACCCCGGGCCGGTGCGGTTGGTGATCGCGGGTCGGGTGTTCGACGGCCCGCCCCCGCACCCCGACATCGACGTGATCGGCGAGGTCGACGAGGCCACCAAGTGGGCCCTCTACCGAGGCGCGCTGGCGTTCGTGAACCCGTCGGGGTGGGAGTCGTTCTCCATCGTGCTCATGGAGGCGTGGGAGAGCGGGCTGCCGGTGCTGGTGAGCGGCGGTTCCGACGTGCTCCGCGAGCACTGCCGCCGATCGTCGGGCGGGCTGTGGTTCGACTCGTACGCCACGTTCGAGGTCGGAATCGACCGCTTGGTGGGCGACGAGCCGCTCCGCACCGCCATGGGCCAGGCCGGCCGGCGGTACGTCGCCGCCAACTACCGGTGGCCGGCGCTCGTGCAGCGCTACCGGACGTTTCTCGAAGCGGTCGCCGCCCGGGCCTGACGCCGATCGGGACGAACCGCCCGTTATGGTCGACACACCGTGTGTGATGACCACCCCCCCGACGCGCACGCCCACACGCGACCCGGTCTGGGCCGGCGCGAGCTGCTCCGGCGCGGCCTCTTCACCGCCGGCGTCGCGGCCGTCGGGCCTCGCCTGCTCGGCGCCGGCGGCGCCCTCGCCCTGCCCCCCGCTCAGCTGGCGGCCGCGATCGTGGCCCCCGGTGCCCCGCCGATCATCACCCGGGCCATGTGGGGCGCCGACGAGTCGCTGCGCACGCCGCGCCGCTCGTTCGCCCCGCTGACGAAGGCCATCGTCCACCACACGGCCATCGACGAAGTCGACCCGGCGGCCCAGGTGCGCGGCATCTACCGGTCGCACACGCAGACCAACGGCTGGGCCGACATCGGCTACAACTTCCTCGTCGATCGCGAGGGTCGCATCTATGAAGGCCGGTGGGCCCGCGACTATGCCGTGGGCGAGGTCCACTCGGGCGAGGACACCACCGGCCAGCTGGTCGAGGGCGCCCACGCCGAGGGCCGCAACCCCGGTTCGGTGGGCATCGCCATCCTCGGCAACTACGCCACGACGGGCGCGACCATCCCGAACGCCGCCCTCGTCTCGGTGGCCAAGATCATCGCCTGGAAGTTCGGGGCCCGCGACCTCGACCCGTACGGGCGGACGCCCTACACGCTGTCGAGCGGGGCGAGCGAGGTGTTCAACAACATCTGCGGCCACCGCGACGTGGCCGGTACCACCACGCACACCTCGTGCCCGGGCGACGTCGTGTACCAACGACTGCCCGACCTGCGCGACATGGTGGCGGCCGAGACGCAGTCGGGACTGGTCGGCGTGCGCATTCTCGGGGCCGACGGCTCGCTGTGGAACTACGGCACGAGCCCGTCGTTCGGCCGCACGGCCGACATCGGCGACCCTCGGCGCAACGTCGGGAAGGGCCTCCCGGTGCGCACCGCCGCCGGCACCCCCACCGGCCAAGGCGTGTGGGTGGCGACCACCGACGGCGGGATCTTCTCGTTCGGTGACGCGGCCTTCCACGGCTCGACCGGCGCCATGCGCCTGAACAAGCCGATCGTGGGCATGACGCCCACCACCACCGGCAAGGGCTACTGGCTGGTGGCCAGCGACGGCGGGGTGTTCGCCTTCGGAAGCGCCCCGTTCCTCGGTTCCATGATCGGGGCGACGGTACGCACCTCCGTGGTGGGCATCGCCCAGGCGCCATTC
>JAOBWJ010000320.1 GCA_025463335.1 Acidimicrobiales bacterium | reverse complement strand
CCTGGGCGTAGCGCCAGTGGTCCTCGACGGCGCCGTGGAGCATCGGGTGCGAGGACTGGCCGTTGTCGAGGGCCTGGGAGCCGATGGCCTCGAACAGGATCTCGGCCACCTCCTGGTCGCACAGCGTGGTGGCCACCCGGGCGATGCTGGCATCGACGTCGCTGAGCGTCCCGGCGTCCTGGGCGGCGACGACCCGGTAGGCGAGGAGGGCGGCATTGCGCACGTGCACCAGGGCCCGGGTCCAACGAGCCCGCAGGGCGCCGGGCAGCTCGTCCCACGCGTCGCCCAGCTCCTCCCGCACCAGGTGCAGCAGCCGGTCGCAGCGGGCGTAGCGGGCGATGCCCACCCGCTCGAACTTCAGGGCCTCGCGGATCACGGTCCAGCCACCGCCCACGTCGCCGAGCACGTCCTCGGGGCCCACGAACACCTCGTCGAGGAACACTTCGTTGAGGTGGTGGGGTCCGAGCATGCTGACGATCGGCCGCACCGACACGCCGGGCCGGCCCATGGGCACGAGGAACATGGTGATGCCCTCCTGCTTGGGTCCGTCGCTCGAGGTCCGAGCGGCCAGCACGCACCACTGGGCCATCTGGGCGTACGACGTCCAGATCTTCTGGCCCGACACCAGCCACCCGCCGTCGGTGGGCACGGCCCGGGTGCGTAGCGAGGCCAGGTCGGACCCGGCCTCCGGTTCGCTGAAGCCCTGACACCAGATGACCTCGCCGGCGGCGATCGGCGGGAGGTGGGCGGCCTGCTGCCCGGGGGAGCCGAACTGCATCAGCGCCGGGCCCACCCAGTTGAGACCCATGTACTGGGCGCCGCGTGGCTCGTGGTGAGCCCACATCTCCTCGCGCACGACCGTCTGCTCCCAGACGGAGCCGCCACCGCCACCGAAGGTGTCGGGCCAGGCTCGGGTCAGCAACCCCTCGTTGGCGAGGGTCTTGCAGAACTTCTGGGTGAGCGCGAGGTCGGCGGGGTCGTCGGTGAAGGCGCCGAGGAAGTCGTCGGGGAAGTGGTCCTCGATCAGGTCCCGCAGGCGACGACGGAGGCGCTCAGCTCCCTCGTCGAACTCGTAGTCCATGGAGCTCCGTCCGGCCCGATCCTCACCCGGTCGCCTAACGTCTGCATCATACAGAGGATAGAGGGCCGACCGCCCGGGGGTTCGAGGTGGTAGGCCAGGGACGATGGTGAGCGGGAGGGACGAGGAGGACGCCGTGACGTCGATCCTCCTGGTGGACGACGGCCCGGTCCGGGTCCTCACCTTCAACCGGCCCGACCAGCTCAACGCCCTCGACGACGACAGCCGGCTCGGGCTGGTCGAGGCCCTGCGCCGGTTCGAGGACGATCCAGCGGTGGCCGTCCTCGTCATCACCGGGGCCGGCACCGCCTTCAGCGCCGGCGGCGACCTCGACTCGCTCCAGCGCCTGCACGACGACGCCGGCTACCGGCAGGCGAGCATGGACGAGGCGGGCGAGCTGGTCGACGTGATGCTGGCCCTGTCGAAGCCGGTGATCGCCGCCGTGAACGGCCCGGCGGTGGGCCTCGGCTGCTCGGTCACCCAGCTCTGCGACATCGTGCTGGCCGCCGAAGGGGCTTGGTTCGCCGACCCCCACGTGAGTGTCGGCCTGGTGGCGGGCGACGGCGGTGCGCTCCTCTGGCCGCTCTCGGTCGGTCCCCTGAAGGCCAAGGAACACCTGTTCACCGGCGACCGCCTATCCGCCGACGAGGCCGTCCGCCTTGGCCTGGCCAACCGGGTCGTGCCGGCGGGCGAGCTGCTCGATCAGGCGTTGGCGCTCGCCGGCCGGCTGGCGGCCCAGCCCCAGCAGGCCCTGCGCGACACGAAGCGGGCGATCAACCTCCAGCTCCGGGCCGTCGCTGCCACGGTCATGCCGTTCGCCACCGCCGCCGAGGGGGCGTCAGCCGCGGCCGACGACCTCCCAGAGCGGATCGCGGCGATGCGCCGCCGGCCGTCGCGCTAGACACCCGGTGTGTCCACCTTCACCGCCATCGCCGCCTCCGAGCCGGGGCCCGCCACCCTCCAGCAGCTGACCGACGACGACCTGCCCGAGGGTGACGTCACCGTCGACGTGGCTTGGTCGTCGCTCAACTACAAGGACGGCCTGGCCGTGACCGGCAAGGGCAAGATCATGCGGTCGCACCCGATGGTGGCCGGCATCGACCTGGCCGGCGTGGTGTCGGCATCCGACTCGCCCGACTGGAAGGTCGGTGACGAGGTGCTCGTCACGGGGTGGGGGCTCTCGGAGGCCCACCCGGGCGGGTTCACCCAGCGCCAGCGGGTGCAGTCGTCGTGGCTGACCGCCCGACCCGAGGGCCTCACCCTTCAGCAGACGATGGCGGTGGGCACGGCCGGGCTCACCGCCATGCTGTGCGTGCTGGCCCTCGAGCACGCCGGGGTAACGCCGGGCGACGGCGAGGTGGTGGTCACCGGCGCCGGTGGCGGCGTGGGCAGCGTGGCCGTGGCTGTGCTGGCGAGCCTGGGGCACACGGTGGCGGCGTCGACCGGGCGGGCCGAGACCCACGACTACCTCCGGTCCCTGGGCGCCACCACGATCGTCGACCGGGCTGAGCTGGCCACCGCCGGCCGGCCGCTGGACAAGGAGCGCTGGAACGGCGGGGTCGACACCGTCGGCAGCCAGACCCTGGCCACCGTGCTCGCCCAGACGCGCTACCGCGGGGCGGTGGCGGCGTGCGGCCTGGCCGGTGGGAACGACCTGCCCACCACCGTGCTGCCGTTCATCCTGCGGAACGTGGCCCTGCTGGGGGTGGACTCGGTGTCGTGCCCGACGCCGGTGCGGGCCGAGGCGTGGCGCCGCCTGGGCACCGACCTCCCGACCGACCTGCTCGACGCCATGACCACGGTGGAGCCGATGTCGAAGGTGCCCGAGCTGGCCGAGCAGATCCTCGCCGGGCAGACCCGCGGGCGGGTGGTGGTGGACACGTCGGCCTGAAGCTGACGGTGCTGTTAGATTGAGGCCTCCGCTGGAGAGACAGGAGCTGCCGTGGACCTCGAGTTCTCGGAGGAAGAGGCCGAGCTGGGTGAGAACGTCCGGGACGTCCTGGCCGGCATCTGCCCGCCGTCGGTCGTCCGGGCGATCTACGAGGGCAAGGGCGACGCCGCCAGCGTCTGGCAGAAGATGGTCGAGCTCGCCTGGCCGGCGCTGGTCATCGACGAGGCCCACGGCGGGATCGGCATGGGCTTCCTCGAGCTGGCGATCGTGGCCGAGCAACTCGGCCGGTCCACCGCCCCCGGCCCGTTCCTCGCCACCGTGTCGCAGTTCGCGCCTGTGGTCCGGGAGCTGGGCGACGAGGCCCAGTGGGACCGGTTCCTCACCCCCGTCGCCGGCGGCCAGCTCACCGGCACGCTCGCCATCGCCGAGGGCGGCCGCTGGCGCCTCGATGCCGTGCAGGCCACGGCCACGTCGGCCGGCGACGGCTGGGTGCT
>JAOBWJ010000158.1 GCA_025463335.1 Acidimicrobiales bacterium | reverse complement strand
CGCGGTCGTCGGCGCGGGTCTCGCCGCGCTCGGTCACGTCGGTGGCGGCGATCTCGGCGACCACGTCGGGCAGCGTGCCCGCCGTCGAGCGCACGGCCCCGGTGCAGCTCATGTCGCCGACCGTGCGGTAGCGGACCGAGGCGGTGAACGGCTCCTCGCCGTCGATCAGCGTGATGAACGGCGAGATCGCGTAGAGCATCCCGTCGCGTTCGAACACCTCGCGCTCGTGCGCCATGTAGATGCCCGGCAGCTCGAGCTCCTCCTGGGCGGCGACGAACTCGTTGATTGCCATCAACATGCCGGCGCGCCGGACCACCGGGCGCTTGTGGGCGTAGTAGATCGACGGGATCTCGATCGACTCGTCGGCGATGTACTGCCAGATGTCGAGCTCGGTCCAGTTCGACAACGGGAACACCCGGATGTGCTCACCCGGCCGATGTCGACCGTTGTAGAGCGACCACAGCTCAGGCCGCTGGTTCTTCGGATCCCACTGGCCGAAGTCGTCGCGGAAGCTGAAAACCCGCTCCTTGGCCCGAGCCTTCTCCTCGTCGCGCCGGGCGCCTCCGAACACGGCCGTGTAGCCGCCCTCCTCGATGCCCCGCAGCAACGTGACCGTCTGCAGCCGGTTGCGGCCGGCGCCGGCGATCTCGACCGAGCGGCCGGCATCGATGTCCTCCTGCACGGAGGCCACGATGAGGTTGATGCCGAGCTCGGCGACCCGGTGGTCCCGGTACGCCAGCACCTCGGGGAAGTTCTCGCCGGTGTCGACGTGCATCACCGGGAACGGGATCTTCGCCGGCCAGAACGCCTTCTCCGCCAGCCGGAGCATGACGATCGAGTCCTTGCCGCCGGAGAACAGCAGCAAGGGCCGCTCCATGGTGGCGGCGACCTCTCGGATGATGTGGATGGACTCCGCTTCGAGGGCCTTGAGATGACCGAGCTCGTAGTGGTGGTCGGGAAGGGTCTGCGTGTCGATGGGCACACGTTAGCGATTCCTGACCTAGCTGCTCGACTTTCCCGGCCGATACCGTCCCGGCCGTGCCGACGCCCGAGGACCACCGCTTGGCCCGGGCCGTGGCCATCGACGCCGGCCAGCTCCTGGTCGCTCTGCGGGCCGAGCGCACCGACGTGTGGCCCGACCGGCTCCGCGCCGAGGGGGACCGCCGAGCCCACCTGCGCATCTTGCAGCTCTTGACCGACGCCCGTCCCGACGACGCCGTGCTGTCGGAGGAGGGCTACGACGACCGCGAGCGCCTGGGCGCGGCCCGGACCTGGGTGGTCGATCCGCTCGACGGCACGCGGGAGTTCGGTGAGCGAGGCCGGATCGACTGGGCCGTGCACATCGCCCTCGTCGAAGAGGGCCACGTCACCGCCGCAGCCGTGTCCCTCCCCGCCCAGGACGAGGTGTTCGCCACCGACGAGCCGCCCGTGGTGCCGGCCGTCGGAGACCGCCGGCTGCGGGTCGTCACCAGCCGGAGCCGACTCCCCCACCTCTCCTACACCGTGGCCGAAGCCCTCGATGCCGACCTCGTCCCCATGGGGTCGGCCGGCGCCAAGGCCATGGCCGTCGTGCGGGGCGACGTCGACGTGTACGCCCACGCCGGCGGCATGTACGAGTGGGACTCGGCAGCACCGGTCGGCGTGGCCGCCTCGGCCGGTCTGCACGTGTCCCGCATCGACGGCTCGCCCCTCCGCTACAACCGGGCCGACCCCTGGCTACCGGACCTGCTCATCTGCCGGCCCGAGCTGGCCGCCACCTGTCTCGAGGCCGCCCGCGACGCCTGGTGGTGACCAGAATGATCATGCCGTAGGGAACAGCGGCATTCGGCCCTTGCCAGGAGGCGGGGCCACGACCCAGGGGAAGCCGGCCGCACCGCTGAGCAGCGCACGAGTCGACGGGCCGGATGCCGCTGTTCCGAAGGCTCGCCGGAGGCGTCCGAGCCTTGGGCCGACGACTTCGCTAGCTCGTGGCCCAGACGAGGACCTCGGCGCCGGTCTGGCCGGCGGTGAGGCGAGGCGAGCCGACGCCGGTGAGGCGGGCGGCATCGCCCTCGGCCAGCGCGCCCGCGCCTTCGAGGTCGGCCGAGCCGAGGGCCACGAACACGTGGGTGAACGGGGCGTCAGGCACCGACACCGTCTCCCCCGCCTTGAGGCGACCGCCCCAGAGAACGGCGCCCCGCTGGCGGATGGCGATGGCGGCGTCATGGCCCTTCCCGGAGGCGATGGGGACGAGGCCGCCCTTGTCGAGCTCGGCGTTGATGTCGAGCTGCTGGTAGCCGGGGTCGACCGACGGCGTGTCCGGCTGCACCCACATCTGCACGAAGTGGACGTCCTCGGTCGCACTGGGGTTGACCTCCGAGTGCTTGATGCCGCGGCCGGCCGTCATGCGCTGGGCCAGGCCGGGATAGAGCAGGCCGTGGTTGCCCTCCGTGTCCTTGTGCTCGAGGCTGCCGTCCAGCACCCACGTGACGATCTCCATGTCACGGTGGGGATGGGTCTGGAAGCCGGAGCCGG
This sequence comes from Acidimicrobiales bacterium, assembly GCA_025463335.1. Taxonomy (GTDB): domain Bacteria; phylum Actinomycetota; class Acidimicrobiia; order Acidimicrobiales; family CADCSY01; genus RYN-34. The sequence continues at coordinate 5,680 of JAOBWJ010000158.1, read as the reverse complement.
CCCGCACGCGGTCGTCGTTGTTGACCAGCAGGAGGCCGTGACCGGTCTCGTTGGGGTCGTAGTGCCCGCCGAAGCTGAAGCTGTGCTTCGAGTCGAGCCAGTCGATCTTGGTGGCAAACCGTTGGTTGGCCCGTCGCAGCTCGATCATGCGGAACTCCTCCATGTAGTTGCAGACGCAACTATACTATGCAGTGGTCCGACCTCGTCGTTCCCCGGTGCCATCCTCGTGAGGTGCGCCTCGTCATCGCCACCTGTTCGGTCGACTACGACGGTCGGTTGACCGCCCACCTTCCCCTCGCCACGCGGCTCCTGATGGTGAAGGCTGATGGCTCGATCTCCATCCACGCCGATGACCGGGCCTACAAGCCGCTCAACTGGATGAACCCGCCGTGCAAGATCGTGGAAGAGCCCGACCGGTGGGTGGTCAGCACGCCCAAGGGCGAGAAGCTCACCATCACCATCGAGGAGATCCACGCCGATCTCAACCACGAGCTCGGCGTCGACCCCGGCCTCCAGAAGGACGGCGTCGAGGCCCACCTCCAGGAGCTGCTCGCCGCCAACTGCACGACCTTGGCCGAGGGACTGATCCTCGTGCGCCGGGAGTACCCGACCGACATCGGCCCCGTCGACCTCCTGTGCCGCGACGCGAACGGTGCCGCGGTCGCCGTGGAGATCAAGCGGATGGGCGACATCGCCGGCGTCGAGCAGCTCGTGCGCTACCTCGAGCGCCTCGATCTCGATGGCCGGCTCCGCCCGGTGCGCGGCATCTTCGCCGCCCAGACGATCAAGCCCCAGGCCAAGGTGTTGGCCGCGGCCCGGGGCATCACGTGCGTCGAGGTCGACTACGACACCCTCCGCGGCATCGAGAAGGACTCCCTCACCCTCTTCTAGCTCGGCTGTCGCCGCGTGGACACCGGGACCCTGTAGACACGCACCTCGTGCCTCGGAAGCTCCTTCTCGCTCTCACGGCCGTGGTTGTCGTCGTCGTGGCCCTGACCGGCGGGGCGTGGGCGGCCGACCGCGCACGGGGCGTCGAGCTTGCCGGGCAGGAGCTCAAGCCTGGCGTGATCGAGCAGGTCGCGGCGGGTTACGGCACCACACCCGTCGTGGTGCACACGCCCGACGGCGACCTGCGGACGACGGCCGCCGAGCTCGGGATGACCGTCGACGTGGCCGCCACCCGAAAGGCGGCCGACGACGCCCGCTCGGGCGGCCCGACCGACTGGTTCCGCGGCGTGCGCGCTCGCCGCTCGACACCGCTCGTCGTGGTGACCGACGCCGAGCGCGTGCGCGGCGTCGTACGGGCCAAGGACCCGACCAAGCGCACGAACGCCGTCGAGCCCTCGGTGCAGGGTTCGGCCGACGGCGTGGCCGTGGTGCGGGGCAAGCCGGGAAAGGGCCTGAACGCCGAGACCGTGGCCGCCGCCGTGCGCGACGCCGCCCGCGGAGGTGACCGGCCGGTCGAAGCCGACGTGGAGGCGGAACCGCTCGCGCCCCGGTTCTCGCTCGCCGACGCCGAGCGGCTGGCCGAGCGGGCCCGCTCCCTCGCCAGCGAGCCCCTCGACGTGCGGGCCGGCACGGCCACGGCGACGATCGGCTCGAAGACGCTCCGGTCGTGGATCCGCTCGAACGACGACATGGAGCTCGCCCTCGACGTCGACGCCACCCAGGCCGAGCTCCGCATCGCCCTCGCCGCGGCGACGGCCCCGTCCCAGGACGCCAGCATCCACATCGAGGCCGGCCGCCCGGTGATCGTCCCCGGCCGGTCCGGCACCACCTGCTGCACCGACCAGGCCCCGACGCGGATCCTCGCCGCCCTCCTCCACCGGCCCACGACCGCCGTCTCCCTGCCGGTGCGCAGCACCGAGCCGGACCGCACGACCGACGAGGTCCAGACGCTGAAGATCGTCGAGCCCATCGGATCGTTCACCACCAGGCACCCGGCCGGCCAGCCCCGGGTCACGAACATCCACCGCATCGCCGACCTGATCGACGGCACGATCATCGGTCCGGGCGGGCGCTTCTCGGTGAACGACAAGGTCGGCGAGCGCACGACGGCCAAGGGGTTCGTGTCCGACCACTCGATCGCGGACGGCGTCTTCGTCGAGACGGTTGGCGGCGGCATCTCGCAGTTCGCCACCACGCTGTTCAACGCCGCCTTCTTCGGGGGGCTCGACGTACCGACGTACCAGGCCCACTCGATCTACATCTCCCGCTATCCCTACGGTCGGGAGGCGACCCTGTCGTGGACCAAGCCCGACCTCGTCATCAGCAACACCACGCCGTACGGCGTGCTGATCGACACGTCGTACACGTCGACGACGCTCACGGTCACGCTCTGGTCGACGAAGTACGCCACCGGCGCCCAGACCGCCCAGTCCGAGGCGCCCTTGGGCAACTGCAAGCGGGTGACCACCGAGCGGACCCGCACCTACGTGGACGGCCACACCAAGGTCGACCACGTCTACGCGACCTACCGCCCGGCCGAGGGCGTCAAGTGCTGATGTTGATGCTTGTTACCCACCGGTAGGAACGCACTCGACAGGTGTCGAACTCCCTCGCATGGGGGGAACCCGCAGTACCGCTGTCCTGTCCGCCGTCGTCGCGCTGGCGGCCGTCCTCGTCCTGGTGGCGGCGCCCGACTCGCACGCCGCCCCGGACGACTTCGTCCGCATGAGCGACGGGGTGGAGATCGCCGTCGGGGTGCAGTTGCCCCAGGGCTACGTGGCCGGGCGCCGCTACCCGACGATCTTCGAGATCTCCGGCTACGACGGGGCGTCGGCCGAGGGCGGCACGCTGGCCGACGACGCGGGCGTCCCGAAAGACGTTCCCGGCGTGCCCCACGGCGACAGCCGCCAGCTCACCGACAAGTTCGAGGACGCCTACGTCACCGTGCACGCCTCGGTCCGGGGCACGGGCTGCTCGGGCGGCGAGTTCGACCTCTTCTCCTGGAAGAGCGCCGAGGACGGCAAGGAGATCATCGACCGCTGGATCCCGCAGCAGCAGTGGTCCAACGGCGACGTCGCCATCGTCGGCCACTCCTACAGCGGCATCACCGGTTACATGGTGGCCGCCACCCAGCCGGCCCACCTCCGCGCCGTCTCGGTCTCCGGCCTGATCGACGACCTCTACCGGGGCCTCGTCTATCCAGGCGGCGTGAGCGACTACGGCTTCCCGTTGCTGTGGACCGGCGCCGTGCGGCCCGTCTACGACGTGGGCGGCGGGTTGGCGCCCGGCCTGATCCGCCCTCAGGACGGTGACGACACCGACGACCGCCAGGCCCGCTGCGCCCAGGCCACCACCACCAAGAACCGCTCGGTCACCAACGACCCGCTGATCCAGGGCCTGTCCTCCACGGACAACGAGTGGTATCGCTCCCGGTCGCTCATGACCTACGCCGACCGCATCACGGTGCCGCTCCACATCACGGGCGCCTACCAGGACGAGCAGGTCGGACCCCGGGCTGCGGCGCATCTCTTCCAGGCCTCCACCAACGCGCCCTACCGTCGGTTGCTCGAGCTCAACGGCAACCACGACGCCCAGAACCCCGGCCTCACCGGCCCCGAGGTCTGGGGCGACCGCAAGGCGTGGATCGACCACTTCCTGCTTCGCCGGGGACCAAACCCGAAGCGCACGTCGGTGACGACGCTGTGGGAGTACCACCGCGACGCCCAGGGCCAGCTCGTCTCCAACGGCCGTACCGACTCCGACCACTGGCCGCTCGACGGCACGACCTGGACCGACTACTACCTGCAGCCCGACGGGGGCCTCGCAACGATCCCTGCAAAGACGTCGGGCCAGGTGCCGTACGTGTCTGGCAGCCCTCGCCAGTCGTGGTCGTACCAGGCCGGCCCGACCGTCGGCAGCCCGCTCACCACCGACAGCCGCCCGCCCGACCAGGCCGTGTTCCGCACGACGCCGATGACGGAATCCCTCGCCATTGCCGGCCCCATCACCGCGACCCTCGACCTCTCGACCACGGCTCCCGACACCGACCTGTTCGTGCAGCTGGCCGACGAAGGGCCCGACGGCACCCGCACCTACTTGCAGCGGGGGATGCTCAAGGCCAGCCACCGAGCCCTCGACCCGGCACGGTCCGACAAGACGGCGACCGGCCGCATCTATCGGCCGTGGCGACCCCACACCAATCCCACCTTCGTGACGCCCGGCCAGGTGAACCAGTACCTCGTCGAGGTCTTTCCGGTCGCCCACGTGTTCCGCCGGGGCCACCGGCTGGTGGTCCTGGTGCACACACCCCCGGCCGTCGACAGCTACTACGCCTACGCCCCCCAGCGGGCCCCGGCCGGCGTCAACACCATCTACGTGGGCGCCGGTCACCTGTCCCGCATCATGCTGCCCGTCGTGCCTACGCCGAAGCTCGGCGCCGAGATCCCCTGCGGCGGCCAGGAAGCCGTGCGGTGCGTGAAGTCCTCCTAGCTGTCATATTCGGGGACGTTGGTGCCACGACGCGGCGGGCAGAGCGCCGCAGATGACGCCGACTACGTCTCTGGGCCGCCGGCGCCACGCCCCCACTACCGCTGGGTAACGGGCATTATCCGGCCGTGTTCGATCTCACCTTCGACTGCGTTGACGCGCCAGCCCTAGCTCCCTTTTGGAAGCTCGCGCTTGGGTACGAGGATGAGCCGCCTCCCCCGCCCTTCCTGAATCGGGATGACTGGCTTGCCAGCTACGGCGAGCAACCCGGTAGCGGCGCATGGCTCCGTGACCCGGCCGGGATTGGCCCACGGCTGTCCCTGCTCAACGTGCCAGAGCCGAAGTCGACGAAGAACCGATTGCACATCGACCTACGGATGGGCGGCTGGGAGCACGTCGTGGTCAAGGTCGCCGCGCTCCGAGCTGCGGGCGGCAAAGTCCTCGACGTCGTCGAGGAGCACCACGTGGTCATGGCCGATCCAGAAGGCAACGAGTTCTGCGTGGCCTGAGACGCACTCGGTGCGGGGTAGGAGGCGCTACACGAGAGCCACGCGACGAGCAGTCAGAATCGCAGCCGTGTCGCGAGCGCAGTGGCTTAGCGTCGGGTCCGTCGGGGTCGCGCTTGGCGTGCTCGTACTGCACGATCGAGATCGTCCGACGCCGGGCTGGCCGTTCAAGCCATGGCCCCGCCCTCTCAGTCGCACGTACCACCTCGCTTGCGGCGCCACGATGATCATCGCTGGCATCCTTTGCATCGGCGCAGGTGTGCTCGCGCAGTAAGAGGCGCTACGCCGTCCCGTCAGCGCCGGGTTGGATCCGCCCGGAGCCAGCGCCACGCGTAAAGCCCCAGGAAGAGGAGCGCTGGACCCGCTCTGACCCCGCTCGTCCAGAGCGGGTCCCAGTGTCGGACGCCGGCCCAGACTGCAGTGACGAAGAAGATGACGCCGGCCGCCATAACAACACCCGCCAACATGAAGCCGACGGTGCGCCACGCACCGGACCGATCTTCTGGCGGTACGTACTCCATCGAAAGCCAACGGCGCACTAACGAGAGCTACCCCAGGCGCAGGTGTAAGAGGCGTTCCAGCGATGTGCCCCGGCTACCGGGCATTATCGGGTGTGCCTTGGCGGACGCTGCTGCTGGTCGTACTTCCGGCGGTGTTCCTTGCCTCCTGCTCCGACGAGGACGTGAACGATCGGCTCGCAGTGGATGAGGCCGGCCGGACGGCTCTCATTGCTTGGGAGC
>JAOBWJ010000284.1 GCA_025463335.1 Acidimicrobiales bacterium | reverse complement strand
TGCGTGCTCGACCTGCCGGATGCATCCATCGACGCCCAGCTCGGCCCGGCCCTCGAGCGGGCCCGCGTCGCCCTGCTCGGTGCAGATGAGGTGGCGTGGTGACGGCCGTGCTCGATCCGAACCGGCTTCGCGCCGCGTGCCGGGCCGCCGCCCCGTCGGTGGCCGGCCGGGTCACCCGCGTCGTCGGCGTGCACCTCGAGGTGGCCGGCATCGAGGCCGCCATCGGCGATGCCGTGACCATCGACGGGGCCAACGGCCCCCTCGGTGCCGAGGTGGTGTCCGTCGACCGCGACGGCCTGGTGTGCATGCCGTTCGGCGACCTCCGGGGCCTGGCCGCCGGTGCCGCCGTGCGCAGCCTGGGTCGGCCCCCGACCATCGCCGTCGGCGAGGAGCTGCTGGGCCGGGTGCTCGACGGCCTCGGCCGGCCTCTTGACGGCGTGCCGCTGCCCGAGGGCCTCGAGCGGGTCACCGTCGAGGGCGGCGCCCCCCACCCGCTGCGGCGGGCCAACGTCGACACCCAACTGCCTCTCGGCGTGCGGGCGCTCGACACGCTCATCCCTTGCGGCCGCGGCCAGCGTCTCGGCATCTTCGCCGGCTCCGGCGTGGGCAAGTCGAGCCTGCTCTCCATGATCGCCCGCGGCACCGAGGCCGAGGTCTCGGTGCTGGCCCTGGTGGGAGAGCGCGGCCGGGAGGTCCGGGAGTTCCTCGAGCGTGACCTCGGCCCCGAGGGCCTGGCCCGCTCGGTCGTCGTGATCGCCACCTCCGACGAACCCGCCCTCGTGCGGCTCCGTGCCGCCTCGACCGCCACCCGCATCGCCGAGTGGTTCCGCGACCAGGGCAAGGACGTCGTGCTGATGATGGACAGCCTCACGCGCGTGGCCATGGCCCAGCGCGAGGTCGGGCTGTCAGCCGGTGAGCCCCCGGCGACCCGCGGCTACCCGCCGTCGGTGTTCTCGCTGCTGCCCAAGCTGCTGGAGCGGGCCGGCGCGGCCGAGCGGGGGAGCATCACCGGGCTCTACACCGTGCTCGTCGAGGGCGACGACATGAACGAGCCCATCGGCGACACCGCCCGGTCGATCCTCGACGGCCACATCGTGCTGTCTCGGCGACTCGCCTCGGCCGGTCACTTCCCGACCATCGACGTCCTCGACTCGGTGTCCCGCGTGATGCCGGCCATCACCTCGCCCGAGCAGCGGGCCGCCGCCATCGAGCTGCGTCAGCTGTTGGCGGCCCACCGCGACGTGAAGGACCTCATCGACATCGGCGCCTACGTGCCGGGCAACAACGTGCTGGTCGACCGGGCGATCGCCCTGGAGGACCAGACTCGCGCCTTCCTCACGCAGTCGATGGACGAGCAGTCCGTCGCCGCCGAGAGCTGGCAGCAGCTCGCCACCCTGGTGGGGCAGCCGTGAAGCGCTACCGGTTCCCGCTCGCCTCGGTCCTGCGCGTTCGCAAGATCGAGGAGGACCAGGCCATCAGCGCCTTCGCCGCGGCCGAACGCCAGCGGGTCGCCGCCGAGGCGCTGGCCGCCAGCCGCGAGGCCGCCCACCGGGAGACGCGCCCGGCTGGAGGGGTGTCGACCACCGACGAGTTCCTCGCCGCCCGGGCTCGCCAGGAGCGTTCGGCCGCCGCCGTCCTGGCCAGCCAGGCGGAGCTGGCCCAGGCCCGCACGGCCACCATCGCTCGGCGGGCGGCGCTGAACGCGGCCGCCGCCGCCGTCAGTGCCCTGGAGCACCTCGACGAGAAGGGTCGGGCCGAGCACGTCCTCGAGGCGCAGCGCGAGGAGACCATCGAGGTCGACGACCTCGTGACCGGCCGTCACCGACGGGGTCGGGGATGACCGGGCCGATCACACCGATGGCCGACGGGATGCTGGCCGCTCAGGCCCGCATCGACCAGCTCCGCGCCCTCGTCACGCCCCGCCAAGCAGGCGGCGGCACCTTCGGGGCCTACCTCAGTGCGGCCAGCGCCGGCCTCTCGGCCTCGTCGATCGACACGTCGAGCTCGGTCGGCGTCGCGGCCACCGGCGAACAGATCGTCGATCTGGCCAAGGAACAGCTCGGCGTGCCCTACGTGTGGGGGGCCGGGGACCCGACCTCGGGCTTCGACTGCTCCGGGCTTGTCCAGTACGTGTACGGCCAGGTCGGCGTGGACCTGCCCCGGGTCAGCGCCGACCAGGCTCGGGCCGGCCAGCCCGTGGCCAGCCTGGCCGACGCCCAGCCGGGCGACCTGGTGGCCTTCGGGTCGCCGGTCGACCACATCGGCATCTACGCCGGCGACGGCAAGATGGTCGTGGCCCCCCACCGGGGCGATGTGGTCAAGGTCCAGGACATCACGCTCACCCCGACGGCGATCCGGCGGGTGCTCCCGAACGGCACGTCGGCGTCGACCGGCACGTCGTTCGACCAGCTCTTCCAGGCCGCCGGCGCCAAGTACGGCGTCTCGCCGGCGCTGCTGGCGTCGGTGGCCAAGGCCGAGTCCGGTTTCGACCCGACGGCGATCAGCAAGGCCGGGGCCGGCGGGCTCATGCAGCTCATGCCGGCCACCGCCGCGTCGCTGGGCGTCGACGCCTTCGACCCGGCCCAGGCCGTGGACGGCGCCGCCCGGCTCCTCAAGTCCCACCTCGCCTCGTTCGGCTCCACCGAGCTGGCCCTGGCTGCCTACAACGCCGGCCCCGCGGCCGTGCGCAAGTACGGGGGCGTCCCGCCCTTCTCCGAGACCCAGACCTACGTCCGGCGCGTGCTCGCCGGCATGGGAGGCAACTGATCATGGACCTCAGCCTCGCCCTCGACCCGGGCGCCGTCCCGGCCATGGCCACCGACCCTCGGTGGCCGGGCAGCGACCCCAACGACGCCACCTCGGTGGCCTTCGCCGCGCTCCTGGCCTCGCTGATGGCCTCGGCGGCCACTCCGCTGCCGACGCCGCCGGACGCGGTACCGGAACCGACCACGACCTCCTCCGACGTGGTCGCCGCCGTGGGCGGAGCCGAGGTGCTGCCGATGGCGTTCGCGGCTCCCGCCGCCCCCGCCGCCATCGCTCTCCCCGCGGCTCTCCCCGCCGTGGCGGTGCCCGTCGCCGATCTCCCAGTGGCCGAGACCGAAGCAGCCCCGGCCGAGCTGGCCCCCGCCGTCCTCACCCCTGCGCTCGCGGGTCCCAGGAGCGACCGCGATCAGACCCTCGAGGCGGATGCCGACGGCGATTCCGAACCCCCAGCATCCGTGTCGCCGGCACCGGC
>JAOBWJ010000282.1 GCA_025463335.1 Acidimicrobiales bacterium | reverse complement strand
CGAGTACGTCTACGAGCCCAAGTGGGACGGCTTCCGCTGCATCGTGTTCCGCGACGGCGACGAGGTCGAGCTCGGCAGCCGCAACGAGAAGCCGCTCAACCGCTACTTCCCCGAGCTGATCGAGTCGCTCAAGGAGCGCCTCCCGGAGCGCTGCGTGCTCGACGGGGAGATCGTCATCCCCGGCCCCGACGGCCTCCAGTTCGACGCCCTGCTCAACCGCATCCACCCGGCCGCCTCCCGGGTCAAGATGCTGGCCGAGCAGACGCCGGCATCCTTCGTGGCGTTCGACCTGCTGGCCCTGGGCGACGACGACCTCACCGAGCGGCCCTTCGCCGAGCGCCGGGCCCTGCTCGAACAGGCCCTGGCCGGCGCCACCTCACCCGTGCACCTGACGCCCGCCACCAGCGACCCCGACACCGCCCGCGACTGGTTCGAGCGGTTCGAGGGCGCCGGCCTCGACGGCGTCATCGCCAAGGCCACCGACCTGCACTACGTGCCCGACAAGCGGCTCATGCTCAAGGTCAAGCACGAGCGCACGGCCGACTGCGCGGTGGCCGGCTTCCGCTGGCACAAGGACGGCGAGGGTGTGGGCTCGCTCCTGCTCGGCCTCTACGACGAGGAGGGCACGCTGCACCACGTGGGCGTGGCCACCTCGTTCAGCGCGGCCCGCCGCAAGGAGCTGGTCGATGAGCTCGAGCCCCTGCGGGCCAACGCCGTCGAGGGCCACCCGTGGCAGTCGTGGGCCGAGGCCCAGATGAACGAGACCCAGCGCCTGCCCGGCGCCGGGAACCGGTGGAACGCCGGCAAGGACATGTCGTGGGAGCCGCTCCGTGTCGAGTGGGTGGCCGAGGTCGGCTACGACAACCTCCAGGGCGACCGCTTCCGTCACGCCACCAAGTTCGTGCGCTGGCGGCCCGACCGCGACCCGGACAGCTGCACCTACGCCCAGCTCGACCGGCCCGTCCCCGAGGTGTTGGCCGAGGTGTTCGGGGCCTGATGCCGCCGCCCGGTCCGCGGTGACCACGGCAGGGGCGGGACCAGCGGTGCCACGAGGGTGACGGCCACCGCCGTCACCACCGCGAGCACGACAGCCGGCATCGGAGCGACGGTCTCCAGCAGTCCGGCCGACCGCAGCGCCCAATAGAGCCCGTAGTGCCCGATGAAGATGCCGAGCGTGTGCTTGGCCGCCGGACGCAGCACCGCCTCCAGTACGGCCGGCGCCGACCACCGGGCGAGCACCCCGTAGAGAAGCAGAGTGCCGGCAAGCCCGGGGATCACGAACCCGACGAGCGTGCCCGGATGTCGGTCGGGCGGGTAGCCGGCCGCTGTCGTGGCCGCCGCTACCAGGGTCAGAAGCCCGCCCAGCAGCAGGGCCTCGGCGGCCCGGTCGTCGCCGTCGAGCACCAGCCGGGCACCGGCCGCGCCGACCAGCGCGAAGCCCAGGTACGTCACCAGGGGAAAGCCGGGGCCGAACACGTGGGCGACCAGGCCGTCGCCGGTCAGGTGCTCGGTCACCTGCGGCCCGACGACGAGGGCGACGACGGCGGCCGCACCCAGGAACGCCACCGGCGCCCGGCGAGCGAACAAGGTCGAGAGCACCACGACCAGGCCGAGGGTCTCCAACACACCCCAGCCCAGCGGGTCGCGCCACAGCACCCAGTGGAGAGCGATGCCGAGGGGCACGAGCAGCCCGTAGCGGCGCACCACCGTGGCGTCGACCAACCTCCGGCCCTTGCGACGCATCGCCTCGGCCATGAGCACGGCCGACGCGCCGGCCGCCACCGTGAACGCCGGGGCGCACACGTCGGTCAGCACGAAGCCGTCCCAGCCGGGGAGCACGGCCCGCGGGTCGCCGTGGAACCACCCGGTGAGATGCTGCACCAGCATGAGCAGGAGGGCGACGGCACGGAGCCGGTCGAGGGCGGCGACGCGGGGCATCGCCCAGCCCTACCCGGGATCGGGCTCCTTGCGTGCGCGGCTGGGCTGGACCCGTTTGGGCTCGCCCGTCTGCTTGGCGAAGTTCGGCGGCCACGGCGCATCGCCCAGGCCGTGCTCCTCGTCCTCCCGCGACAGCTCGAGCAGGCCCTCGAGCGAGTAGGCCACGTCGTCGATGCCGGCGCCCACGTCGCCCCGCTCGGCGTAGCGGGCCGGCACGGTGGCGATCGTCAGGTCGGCCGGCTCGACGTCGGGCACCTCGTCCCAGGTGATCGGGCACGAGACCCGCCCTTCGGGATTGGGCCGCACCGAGTAGACGGAGGCGACCGTCCGGTCCCGGGCGTTTTGGTTGTAGTCGAGGAACACCCGGGTGCCGCGCTCCTCCTTCCACCATTTGGAGGTGGCCTGGTCGGGCATGCGCCGCTCGACCTCCCGGGCCAGGGCCAGGGCCGCGCGGCGCACGGCGAGGAAGTTCCACCGGGGTTCGATGCGGATGTTGACGTGGATGCCGCGGGAGCCCGATGTCTTGGGCCAGCCCACCAGCCCGCCGTGCTCGGCCAGCACGTCCCGGGCGCAGAGGGCGACCTCCTTGACCCACTCGAACGGGACGTCGGGCTGGGGGTCGAGGTCGATGCGCAGCTCGTCGGGGTGGTCGACGCCGTCGCGCCGCACGGCCCACGGGTTGAGGTCGATGCAGCCGGCGTTGGCCGCCCACGCCAGGTGGGCCACGTCCACCGGGCACAGCTCTTCGGCACTGCGGCCACTGGGGAACGACACCGTCACCGTCTCCAGCCACGGCGGCCGCGACGCCGGCACCCGCTTCTGGAAGAAGAACTCGCCCTCGGCCCCGTTGGGGTAGCGCTTGAGCACCGTGGGCCGCTCGTAGACGCCCCGCAGGGCGCCCTCCCCCACGGCGATGTAGTAGTTGACGAGGTCGAGCTTGGTCTCGCCCCGTGCCGAGAAGAACACCTTCGATGGGTTCGTCACCGTCACCGTGCGGCCCTCGACCTCGAGCTCGATCTGCTCCTTCGCCACCACCGAGGGAGCGTAGGTTGCCGCCCATGGCCGAGGACCCCATCGCCGTCAACAAGCTGTGGTGGAACGAGTCCGCGATCGACCACCACGAGCGCACCTATGACCTCGCGCCCCTACGGGAGGGCGGCGACGTCCTCTACACGATCGAGGCCGGCGAGCTGGGCGACCTCACCGGGCTGCGGGTGTGCCACCTCCAGTGCCACATCGGGCAGGACACGCTCTCGCTGCTCCGCCGGGGCGCGGCCCAGGTGGTCGGGCTCGACTTCTCCGGCGAGGCGGTCGAGCGGGCCACCCGACTGGCAGTCGAGCTCGGACTCGACGACCGGGCCACGTTCGTGGAGTCGACGGTGCAGGACGCCCGCCGCGCCCTCGACGGGGAGTTCGACCTCGTCTTCGTGTCGTGGGGTGCTCTCCTGTGGCTGCCCGACATGGAGGAGTGGGCTGGCGTCGTGGCGTCGCTCCTCCGCCCGGGTGGCTCGCTGTACCTCGCCGAGTCCCACCCCTTCGCCGTCGCCTTCGAGCGGGCCGAGGGCCGGTTCGTCGAGCGCTATCCCTACGGGGGCGGCGCGGCGGTCCGGCTCGACGAGCAGGGCGACTACAAGGACCCGGAGGCCGTGCGCCGGCACACCGTCACGATCGAGTACAGCCACGGTCTGGACGACATCATTGGTGCGGTGATCGGTGCCGGCCTCCGACTCGACTTCCTCCACGAACACCAGGCCCTGCCGTGGAAGGCCTACGAGGACCTGGTGCTCGGCGACGACCGCCTCTACCGGTTGCCCGGCTCGACCCTCCCCCTGTCCTTCAGCCTGGGGGCCACCAAGCCGTGAAGCCGCGCATCGGCATCACCTCGTGGCCCCGACCGGCGGGCGACCGGACCGAGCCGAGCGACACCGTGCCCCGCGCCTACGTCCGCGCCGTGGAGCGGGCCGGCGGGCTGCCGATCCTGCTCCCGCTGGTCGACCCGACCGACGTCGAGGAGCTGCTCACCGCGGTCGACGGCGTGGTGGTGACCGGCGGGGGTGACGTCGACCCGGCCCGCTACGGGGCCGAGCCACATCCCGAGACGGGCGGGATCGACGCGGCCCGGGATGCCTTCGACGCCGCCCTGTGGGACGGCCTGCTCGCGGGCGGCGTGCCCGCCCTCGGCATCTGCCGGGCCATCCAGATCCTCAACGTCGCGCTCGGCGGCACGCTCCACCAGCACATGCCCGAGCACCGGCTCGGCGACGGCCTCCATCGCGTGGAGGTCCGCTCCCGGCTGGCCGAGGTCATCGGCGCCACCACGACCGAGGTCAACTCCCTGCACCACCAGGCGATCGACCGGCTCGCCGACGGCCTGACGGTCACGGCTCAGGCGGCCGACGGCGGGGTGGAGGGGGTCGAGGTCGACGGCCACCGCCAGGTGCTGGCCGTGCAGTGGCACCCGGAGCTGCTCCGGCACCGACCCGACCAGCTCGCCCTGTTCGAGGACCTCGTCAGCCGGGCGAGCAGCCGCTGACCGCCGGCGTCCCCGCCACCCGGTCCTTCATCCACGCGAGCATGTCGGGGAAGGACGGGGCGATGACCTCGGCGTGGCCCATGTCCGGGTAGGTGCGCCGCTCGATCACCTGCCCCAGGCCGCACAGCCGCTTGAACAGCAGCTCACTGGCCACCGGCGGGATCTGCTGGTCGGCCATTCCGTGGATGATGAGGATCGGCGACTCCGTCTTGACGTGGCCGGGATCGTTCTCGGCGAGGATCGATTTCCACGGCTCGACCGTGGCCGGGTCGCCGGCCGCGAACTCCTCGTAGGGGAGGTCGTTGTAGACGGCGAAGACCTCGTCGGTGCAGCCCTCGTCGAGCACGTGGAGGTCGGCCTGGCCCTTGGACGTCACCACCAGCGACAGGTCGGCCTCGGGGTAGGCGGCGTGGAGCCCGCCGGCCACCATCGCCAGGTAGCCCTGGAAGTTCCCACCCTTGAGAGCCGAGGCGATGAGGAGCAACTCGCTGGGTGGGGCCCCGGCGACGGTCCCGTCGATCTTCAGCTCCGGCGTCCACGACGCCGCCAGCTGGTTGGCGAACAGGGCGGCGTGGCCACCCTGGCTGTGGCCCCAGAGGATCGTGTCCTCTCCGGCCCGGGCATCGGGCAGCTGCTTGACCGCCCGCACTGCGTCGAGCGTGCCCCGACCCTCACTGATGCCGGCGAGGTAGGGATGCAGGCCGGGGGTGCCGAGCCCCTCGTAGTCGGTGGCGGCCACCACCCATCCGTGCTCCAGGAACGGGTCGAGGAGGGCGGCCGTCTGCCCGTCGAGCGGCAGCTTCGACGGCGCGCAGGCATC
>JAOBWJ010000241.1 GCA_025463335.1 Acidimicrobiales bacterium | reverse complement strand
GGTCTTGGGCACCCGAGGGTCGGCGAGCAGGAGCCGGGCCTCAGCGAGGTAGCCGGCGGGGTCGGGGTGGTACCAGGTGTCGTAGTCGGCGATCGGAGCATCGGTGAAGGGGGCGATCAACCACCGTGTCGGGTTGGTGTGCTGGGCGAAAAGCTCGTGCCCGGCGAAGTCCCGCTTGACGCTCACGAACACATTGGCCGCAGTGTGCTGCTTGGCGTTCAGACCGTCGACGACCTTCTGCTCCAGACGGTCGGCGGCATCGGTGAGCGCTCGTACCCGCTTGCCGGCCGCCACCGCCGGGACACCGGCTCGGTTGGAAGGAACCGCGTAACCGGCGTCGCCCTCGAGGTAGGGGTAGCCGAGCAGCACGATCCGGGTGGCCGGGCCGGTGCGGGCCCGGATGCCGGCGAGGACGTTCATCAGTCGCCCCTCGATCGTGCCGTCGCTCACCATCTTCTCGGCCGTCGTCAGCGCCGCATCGCACTGCTCGCCATCGACGACGACCAGGCACGACTTCACGATGCTGCCGAAGTGGGCGTCGTTGCCGCCGATGGTCAGGGCCACGATGTCGTCGTCGCCGTTCACGGCGTCGAGCTGCGCCGGGCGTTGGCCACTGGGCGAAGTGATGTCGTTGGTGACGGCACCGCTGCAGGCCACGGTCCTGATCGTCGTGGCCTGGTTGTACGGCGGGCCTTGGAGCAGCCGGGCGTACTGGGCGCCGTAGTTGTAGGGCGAGCGCCAACAGGCGTCGCTGCCGTAGCCGCCACCACCATTGCCGGCCGAGTACGAATCGCCGAGGACGATGATCGAGACGTTGCCCCCGTCACGGGCGGCGCGCGCCACTACCAGCGCCGCGCCGAGAGCGAGCACCACGACCAGGGCACCGAGCCACGACTTCTTCGCCTTCGTACCGCCGGACATCGCCTCATGGTGACAGCCGGAAGGAATGCGCGGACGGCGGCGGCGGTTGGCTCCCGCATGGCAACACTGACCGAGCTCACCGACGACACCTTCGACGAGGCCGTGCTGGGGGCGACCAAGCCCGTACTGGTCGACTTCACCGCCGCCTGGTGTGGCCCGTGCCACGCGCTGGCGCCGATCCTCGAAGAGGTGGCGGTCGAACACGCCGACAAGCTCGAGATCGTGCGGCTCGACGTGGATGCCAACCCCAACACGACCCGCCGCTTCGACGTCATGTCGATGCCCACGCTGATCCTGTTCAAGGACGGCGTCGCCCAGCGCAAGATGATCGGCGCTCGCGGGAAGCACCACCTGCTCGACGAGCTGAGTGACTTCCTGTAGCCGGAGGAACGGCGGGGAAAAGCAATGAGGGTGGGCGGATAGGCGGCGCCAGGGGAGCAAGCCAGCGCTCCACCGTGGTTCCGGGTCCCAAAACCGGCTGGAACCTGGTCGGTTTTGGGACCCAGAACGCTCAGGGGAAGCGGCGCCTGGAGGGCCTGCACCACGTCCGGCAAGACCCCGCCGCTACGGCTTGATTGGTTCTGGTCAGTCCCGCCGGCGGGGCACCACCAGGAGCCGGTCGTCCGGCGTCATCACCTGGCGGGACGCGCCCAGCACGGTGAACATCGTCGTCATGGCCACCCCGGCCAGGATCACGTACATCAGCGCCAGCTGGGTCCGCACCGCATCGAGGGGCGCGACGCCGGCGAGGACCAGGCCGGTCATGGCCCCGGGCAGGAACACGATGCCCAGTGCGGCCGTGCTCTCGATCTGCGGGCCCATTGCGGTGCGGAGGATCTGGCGGATGAACGGTCGGAGGGCCTCCGGCCCGGGCAGGCCGAGGGCGACGCGCGCCTCGATCTCGGCGCGCCGTTCGGCGACCACCTCGGCCAACCGGGTGGCTCCGACCACGCCGGCGTTCATGGCGTTGCCGATGGTCATGCCGGCCACCGGGACGAGCGTGCGGCCCTCGAGCGGGAAGATCCCGAAGCCGTAGATCACGGCCAGGTTGAGGCCGGCGACCGTGGCGTTGCACGCCAGGGACACCTTCAGCAGTCCGGGGATGGCGGGCGCTCGCCGGGCCACGGTCACGCCGGCGAAGACCACGATGGCGGCGACCCACAGCCACGACCAGACCAGCGGCGTGCTCGGCTTGACCACGGCCACGAGGGCCACGCCGACCACCATGAGCTGCGCCAGCGACCGCACCACGGCTACGGCGATGCGTCGTTCGAGTCGCAGCTGCTGCCAGTACGAGATGCCGATGGCCAGGCCGACGAACACCATCGACGCCACCAGCCCCGACCAGGCGACGACCTGGTTCGTCATGCCAGATCCTGATCGAGGAAGGCGGCCACCTCGGGCGGGGAGTCGGCGGCGTCGGGGGGTCCGTCCCACGCCCACCGGCCGTCGATGATGACCACCAGGTGGTCGGCCAGACGCCGCATCTGGCGCAGGTCGTGGGTCACCCACACGAGCGGCAGGCCCTGGCCCCCCAGCTGGCGGGCCAGGTTCTCGAGCCGCTGGGAGGAGTGACCGTCGAGGGCGGACGTCGGCTCGTCCATGAGCAGCACCTCGGGACCCGTCGCCAGGCAGCGGGCCAGGACCATGCGCTGGGCCTCGCCGCCCGACAGGGTGCCGGCGTCGCGGTGCAGCAGACCGGCGTCGAGGTCGGCCCGCTGGAGCAGCTCGACGGCCCGGTCGGTATCGATGGTCGGGTCGGCCACGCGCAGGTTGTCGAGCACCGAGCCCGCGAACGCGACGGGAACCTGGAACACCATGCCGACCCGGCGCCGGTGCTGCCGCGGGTCGAGCGTGGCGATGTCCGCACCTCGGAAGCGGATGGTGCCGGACTCCGGCGCCTCCAACCGGTTGCAGCACCGGAGGAGCGTCGACTTCCCGGCCCCCGACGGGCCGGCCAGCACGGTGACACCGGCGTCGGGTATGCGCCCGTACACGTCGGCCAGGCGCGGACGCTCGCGCCCGGCGATGGTCACCCCGTCGAACTCGAACAGCGGCGGCGTCACGGCTTCGAGGGTAGAGGCCGGTCACCGAAGGTCAGCGGGAGTGACCGGCCGCGGCGCGGTGGCCGACCACCCCGGGCGCAGCCACACGTCGCCGAGCGTCGACCAGTAGTAGACGTGCCAGCCCCAGTAGCCCCGGTAGGCCTGGGGGTCGGCCTTCATCCGCTCGGCATAGCGGGTGACCGCTCGCACGTACTTCTCGGTCGGGTTGTAGCGGAAGAGGGCGTTGTGCAGGTCGCCCCGACCGCCGCCGTTGGCGGCGAGGTAGCGGGCGGCCCCCAGGATGGCGTCGTGGTTGGAGTCGATGTCGCCGCCACCGCCGTAGGCGGCCCACGTGCTCGAGAGGAACTGCATCGGACCGCGCGCCCCGGCGGTCGACGTGCCCCGGAGGCGCCCCATCTTCGTCTCCACCAGGTGTACGGCAGCCAGGTACTGCCAGGGGACGCCGAAGCGGGCCTCGCCCTCCTGGTAGTAGCGGCGCAGCTCGTCGGCCGGAGCCGGCTCGACGATCGTCCACGCCGGCAGGTTCGGCTTCGGCGTGCGGACCAGCGAGCGCAGGTCGCGGCCGGCCGCGGCGTCGTCGGCGGCCGTCTGGCGGTACGCGGCCGGGAGGCGCTCGATGGCGCTGTCCCACTCGGGATGGTCGGCCAGAGCCCGCATGAGCACCTGCTCCTCGTGTGCGGCTCGCGCCACACGGGGATCGGCGTCACCGAGGGCGGCGTCGTGGAGGGTCGCTTCGGCATCGGCCACCCGACGCACCAGCTCGTCGGCCGAGGTCGGCGCCGTCGGTCGGGTGCTGAGGTCGATGGTCGTGGTGGTGGTTGACGGCGTCTCCGTCGTCGTGGTCATCGTGGTCGACGACTGTTCGGTGGCGGCGGGTGCGGCGGCGTCGTCGCCGCCGGTGCACGCCGTGACGGCGAGGACCACCGCCGCCGCGGCGAGCCATCTCATCCCGGGTCGAGGCGGTAGATGCCCCCGTCGAGCGACAGCACGTACAGCTCGCCCGCGGGGCCCTCGGAGAAGGACGACACCAGCCCACCGGGCACGGCGCCGAAGTCGCGTTGGGCCGTCGTGCTGGCCCCCGGAACCACGATGGCCCGCAGGCGGGCCTGGTAGGTGTCGGCGAACAGGTAGGCACCGACCAGGGCCGGGATGGCCTTGCCCCGGTACACGTAGCCGCCGACCACCGACTGACCCTGGCTGCGTCCGTACTCGAACACCGGCGGGATGGCACCCGGCGGGGCCGCCACGTCCCGGCGCAAGCGCCTGGTGCCCTCGAACGCCGGCCACCCCATGTTGGCGCCCCCGATCTTGCCGGCCGGGAGCTTGTCGATCTCCTCGAGGGTGTTCTGGCC
>JAOBWJ010000221.1 GCA_025463335.1 Acidimicrobiales bacterium | reverse complement strand
GGACGGCAAGGGTTACTGGACGGCGCACGCCAACGGCGAGGTCTACAACCTCGGCGGGGCCCCGGCGCTGGGGTCGCTGGTCAAGATCAAGCTGGCGAAGCCGGTGGTCGGCATCGCCGCCGATCCGACCGGCTCTGGGTACTGGCTCGTGGCGTCCGACGGTGGAGTGTTCTCGTTCGGGACGGCGTCGTATTTCGGTTCCACCGGTGCTATCCGCCTCAACAAGCCGGTCGTGGGCATGGCGCCGACGCCGTCGGGCAACGGCTACTGGCTGCTCGCCTCCGACGGCGGGGTCTTCAGCTTCGGCGACGCCGGCTTCCTCGGCTCGACCGGCTCACTGAAGTTGGTGCGCCCGATCGCCGGCATGGCGGCCACCGCGTCGGGCAAGGGCTACTGGCTGGTGGCGTCCGACGGCGGCGTGTTCGCCTTCGGCGACGCCCCGTTCCTCGGCTCGACCGGCGGCCAGTCGATCCGGGCCTCGATCGTGGGCCTGATCCCCACGGCGGACGGCAAGGGCTACTTGATCATCGACCGCCTCGGGAAGGCGTACCGCTTTGGCTCCGCGGTCACCAAGGCGAGCGTTTCCGTCGAGGTCAGGGCCACGGTCGCCGTCCTGAACGTGCCGGCTCGCCGCCGGCGGCGCTTCCGGCGGTAGGACGCGCAACGACCCGGGCCACGGCCCGGGTCGTCGTCAGAGCAGGTTGTCGAGCGCGCTAGCGGCCGGTGTTCGGCTTGCTGCCGTGGTTGGCCTTGGACTTGCGGGCCTTGAGCTTGCGCTTGGTGGTCTTCTTCGACATAGGGGGAAGACGTTACCGCGAGGTCCAGGCCAGGAGCTCATCGGCCCCCCAGGTGTTGACGACCCGCTCGGCCGTGACGCCGCACTCGACGGCCCGGTCACAGCCGTAGGCCTGCCACTCGAGCTGGCCCGGGGCGTGGGCATCGGTGTCGATGCTGAAGCGGCAGCCCATCTCCACGGCCAGCGACAGCAGCCGCCGGGGCGGGTCGAGCCGCTCTGGCCGGCTGTTGATCTCGACGGCGGTGTCGAACCGCTCGCAGGCGTGGAAGACCAGCTCGGCGTCGAACTGCGACTCGGGCCGGCCCCGGCCCACCACGATGCGCCCGGTGCAGTGACCGAGGATGTCGACGTGGGGGTTGGCGACGGCCGTGGCCATGCGGCGGGTCATGTCCTTGGCGTCCATGCGCAGCTTCGAGTGGACGCTGGCCACCACCACGTCGAGTCGTTCGAGGATGTCGTCGTCCTGGTCGAGGGAGCCGTCGTCGAGGATGTCGACCTCGATGCCGGTGAGGAGCCGGAACGGGGCGAGCTCCTGGTTCAGGGCCGCCACCACGTCGAGCTGTTGGAGCAGCCGGTCGCGGTCGAGGCCGTTGGCGATGGTGAGCCGGGGTGAGTGGTCGGTGAGGACGAGGTACTCGTGGCCGAGGTCGCGGGCGGCCCGGGCCATGACGTCGATCTCGGCGCCGCCGTCGCTCCAGGTGGAGTGCACGTGGCAGTCGCCCTTGAGGGCGGCCCGCAGCTCGTCGCCCCCGCCGATGCGGACGGCCGTCTCCTCCTCGAGCTTGGTCAGGTAGGCGGTGGTACCGGTGGTCAGCACCTCCTCCACGATCGAGGCCGTCTTGGGCCCGAGCCCGTCGAGGTCCGTGAGCGTGCCGTTCGCGACGCGCGTGGCCAGCTCGTCGGCCGGCAGACCCCGAACCACCTCGGCGGCGCGCTGGTAGGCGCGCACGCGGTACGACTTCTCGCGGGCCCGGTCGAGCAGGTACCCGATGCGTTCGAGGGCGGCGGCAGGTTCCATGGCCAACCCTGTCTACCCTGACTCGCCATGGAACGGATCGGCTTCGTCGGCCTCCCCAACGCCGGGAAGTCATCGCTCTTCAACGCCCTCGGCGGGCACGCCCTCGCCGCCGCCTACCCGTTCGCCACCGTGGACCCCAACACGGCCATCGTGCCGGTGCCCGACGAGCGGCTCCTCCGCCTGGCCGCCCTGACCAGCAGCGCCAAGATCGTCCACGCCGTGGTCGAGTTCGTCGACATCGCCGGCCTGGTGGCCGGCGCCCACCAGGGGGAGGGTCTGGGCAACCGCTTCCTCGCCCACATCCGGGAGGTCGACGCCATCACGTTCGTGCTGCGGGCCTTCCAGGACGACGACGTGATGGGCCCCACCGACCCGCTCGAGCACCTGGCCACGGTCGAGACCGAGCTGGCCCTGGCCGACCTGCAGAGCGTGGAGGGCAAGGTCGAGCGGCAGCGCAAGCAGACCAAGCTCGACAAGTCGCCGGCGCTCGCGCTGGAGGTCGAGGCCCTCGACGCCGCCCTGGCCACCCTCTCGGAGGGCACGCCGATCTACCGCTCGTCGATGTCGAGGGAGCACCGCGAGGCCCTGAAGCCGTGGTTCCTCCTCACCAACAAGCCGGTGCTGGTGGTCCTCAACCTGGGCGAGGACCAGCTGGCCGACGCCGAGGCCATCGCCGCCCCGGTGCGGGCCGCGTTCGGCGCCGGGGCCGAGGTCCTGCCCATGTGCGTGCAGCTGGAGGCCGAGGCCGCCCAGCTCCCGGTCGAGGAGCGGGTCGAGCTGCTCGACGCCTACGACCTGGGCGAGGGGGCGGTCACCCGCCTCATCCAGTCGGCCTACCGGCTCCTCGGCCGGCGCACGTTCTTCACCACCGGGCCCGACGAGAGCCGGGCGTGGACGTTCCGGGCGGGGGCCAAGGCGCCCGAATGCGCCGGCGTGATCCACACCGCCTTCCAGCGGGGCTTCATCAAGGCCGAGTGCGTGCACTGGGACGAGCTGCTCGAGCTGGGCTCGTGGTCCAAAGCGCGCGACGTGGGCAAGCTGCGCATCGAGGGCAAGGACTACGAGGTGGTCGACGGCGACGTCCTCGAGTTCCGGTTCAACGTCTAGTCCGGGGGGCGGGCTGATGCCATGGCTGTGCCGCGACGGTGAGGTGTTGGCGTCGGCCGAGGTGGCCGACACCCGCGGGGCCCGTCGGCGCGGGCTGCTCGGGTGCGACCGCGCGGACGGGGCGCTCGTCCTGATCCCGGCCCGGGCCGTGCACTCGCTCGGCATGCGCTTCGATCTGGACGTGGCCTACCTCGACGCCGACGGGATCGTGCTCGACGTCCATCGCCTGCGCCGGCACCGGGTCGGCCTGCCCCGTTGGCGGGCCCGGTCGGTGGTGGAGGCCCAGGCCGGCGCCTTCGCCCGCTGGTCCGTCCGGCCGGGCGACCGGCTGGAGGTGCGGTGACGCTCGTCCTGGTCGGCACCCCGATCGGCAACCTCGAGGACCTCCCGCCCCGGGCGGTGCGCACGTTGGCCGAGGCCGACGTCGTGCTGTGCGAGGACACCCGGCGCACCGGCCGGCTGCTTCAGGCGGCGGGCGTCTCGGCCAAGAAGCTGATCGCCGTCCACGACCACAACGAGGCCGGGCAGATCGGCATGGTCCTCGACCGCCTGCGCAACGGCGAGTTGGTCGCCGTGGTCAGCGACGCCGGGATGCCGGGCCTCTCCGATCCGGGCGAGCGTCTGGTCCGGGCCGCGGCGGACGAGGGCTTCGAGGTTCAGGTCGTGCCCGGACCGTCGGCCGCCGTCACCGGGCTCGTGGCCTCCGGCCTGCCGACCGGCCGCTTCGTGTTCGAAGGCTTCCTGCCCCGGTCGGGCTCGGGCCGGACGGAGCGGCTGGCGGCCCTGGCCGACGAACGCCGCACGATGGTGCTCTACGAGGCGCCCCACCGGATCGTGCGCACGCTGACCGACCTGGCGAGCGCCCTGGGCGGCGACCGCCGGGTGGCGCTGGCCCGCGAGCTCACGAAGCTCCATGAGGAGACGTGGCGGGGCACGCTGGCCGAGGCGCTGGTGAGGGCCGGCGACATCGAGCCCCGCGGCGAGTACGTGGTGGTGGTCGACGGCGCCGACGCCCCTCCGGTCGCCGGCGACGACGAGCTGGCGGCGGCCGTGGCCCGGCTGGTGTCCGAGGGGTGCTCGACCCGGGACGCCGTTGCCGAGGTGGCCAACGTCTATGGAGTGCCCAAGCGCCGGGTCTACGAGCTGGCCACTGGGCGTCCGGCCTGAGAGGAGTCCGCCGTGAACGGTGTCCTGCCCCAGCTGCTGCTGGTCGCCGTGCTGGTGTTGCTCAACGCCGCCTTCGCCGGTAGCGAGATGGCGCTGGTGTCCCTCCGCGAGGGCCAGCTCCAGCGGTTGGAGACCGAAGGCGGCCGAGGCGCGGTGCTGGCCGGCCTGGCGCGGGACCCGAACCGGTTCCTCGCCACCATCCAGATCGGCATCACCCTCGCCGGCTTCCTGGCCTCGGCATCAGCCGCGGTGGCCCTGGCCGAGCCCCTGGAACAACCGCTCGGGTTCCTCGGCGAGGCCGCCCTCCCGGCATCGATCGTGGTGGTCACCCTGATCCTGTCCTACGCCACCCTTGTGTTCGGTGAGCTCGCTCCCAAGCGGGTCGCCATGCAGCGGGCCGAGGGCTGGGGCCTGGTGGTGGCCCGCCCGCTGGCTGTCGTCTCCCGGGCCACCCGCCCCGTGGTGTGGTTGTTGTCGGCCTCGGCCGACCTGGTGGTCCGGCTGTTCGGTGCCGACCCGGACCAGCAGAGGGCCGACGTCACGGAGGAGGAGATCCGCGACCTGGTCGCGGCCCAGACCTCGTTCACCCCCCACCAGCGCAGCATCATCTCCGGTGTCTTCGAGATCGCCGAGCGCACGCTCCGAGAGGTGATGCGACCCAGGCGCGAGGTGGTGGTGATCGACGTGGCAGCCAGCTGCAAGGACGCCGTCGAGGTCCTGCTCGCCAGCGGCCACTCCCGGGCGCCGGTCGCCGAGGCGGCCGACCTCGACCGGGTGACGGGAGTGGTCCACCTGCGCGACGTGATCGACCGCGACGGCCCCGTGGCCGAGGTGGCCCAGCCGCCCTTCGCCTTCCCCGAGACGGCCGCCGTGCTCGACACGCTGCGGGAGCTGCAGCTCGCCCGCCAGCAGCTGGCCATCGTCATCAACGAGCACGGCGGGGCCGAGGGAATCGTGACGGTGGAGGACCTGCTCGAGGAGATCGTGGGCGAGATCTACGACGAGACCGACAAGGATTTCCAGACCGTCGAGCGCGAACCGGATGGGGCCGTCGTGCTGCCCGGCCGGTTCCCCGTGCACGACCTTGAGGAGATCGGCATCGACGTGCCGGAGGGCGACTACGCGACCGTGGCCGGGCTGGTCCTCGCCGTCCTGGGCCGCATCCCCGAGACGCCGGGCGACACGGTGACGGTCGGGGGATGGGAGGCCGAGGTGCTCGAGGTCGAGGGTCGGGCCATCACCAAGGTGCGCCTCCGCCGAGCTACCTGACGGAACCCGGAGTTTGAGCGCGCGCAGATCCGCCGCCATGCGAGGGAGTTCGGGCGCTATCCCACGGTTGCCAAGGACGAAAGACGCGCCGAGGGGACAGCCCGGGGTGCCTCATGTGGTGCTGCCCCGCACGCCGACTCGCTGAAGCCTTCCTGGTTCTAGTCACGCTGAGCCCGGCTCTGACGGGCTGAGCGTGACCAGAACGGGGGAACCCGCTGGTGGGCGGCACCGACTCCGGCGCGCAGGGCTCGCCCCGGTGGTTGCGCCCTTGTCTTGGGGCGGTATC
>JAOBWJ010000203.1 GCA_025463335.1 Acidimicrobiales bacterium | reverse complement strand
CTCCCTTCGGCGAGAACACCCCGCTGTTCCTCTACATCCTCCGCGAGGCCGAGCTCATGGCGTCCGGCCACCACCTCGGCCCGGTCGGCGGCCGGGTCGTGGGCGAGGTGTTCGTGGGGCTCCTGCGAAACGATCCGACCAGCTACTTGTCGGTGGATCCGTCGTGGACGCCGGCTGGCGGGAGCGGGTACCGCATGGCGAACTTCCTCACCGACGCCGGCGTGGCCGGGCACCGGTAGCGATCGGCTTCGCCGAGCCTTCGCAACAGCGGCATCCGGCCCGCCGCCCCGGGCGTCAACGCTTCTTGCGGGCGGCGTTGCTTCGTTCTGCCCTCGTTGCTTCTCAGGGCCGAATGCCGCTGTTGACTACGGCTTGATCTACTCCGTGACCGACGTCGAGTTGTTGAGTGAATCCCACAAGTGAATCGAGATGTCGGCCACACGGACCTCACTCTCGTCCTTGCCGGCGCCCTTCACCCCGTCGTCCAACATGATGTAGCAGAAGGGGCAGGCGGTCGCGACCCGGGTGGCGCCGGTGGCGATGGCCTCCTGGGCCCGCTCGTCGTTGACCTTCTTGCCGATGGTCTCCTCCATCCACATGCGGGCGCCGCCGGCGCCGCAGCACATGCCGGCCGTGCCGGAGCGCTCCATCTCCACGACCTCGACGCCGGCGATCGACGCCACCACGTTGCGGGGCGCCAGGTAGACGTCGTTGTGGCGGCCGAGGTAGCAGGAGTCGTGGTAGGTGATGCGCTCGTCGAGCCGGGCCTCGGTCATGTCGAGCTTGCCGGTCTCGATGAGCCACTCGAGCAGCTGGGCGTGGTGGATGACCTCGTAGTGCCCGTCGAGCTGCGGGTACTCGTTGAGCAGCGTGTTGAAGCAGTGCGGGCACTGGGTGACGATCTTCTTCACGCCCATGCCGTTGAGCATTTCGACGTTCTGCATGGCCAGCATCTGGAAGATGTACTCGTTGCCCGACCGTCGGGCCGGGTCGCCGGTGCACATCTCGGACGGGCCGAGGATGGCGAAGTCGAGGCCGGCCCGCTGCATGAGCTTGGCCGTGGCCTGGGTGACCTTCTTGTTCTTGTCGTCGAACGAGCCGGCGCAGCCCACCCAGTAGAGGTACTCGTGGGAGAAGGCGTCGCCCGGGTCGACGATGTCGATGCCGTCGAGCGGCTTGGCCCAGTCGGCCCGCTCGCCCTGGTTCATGCCCCACGGGTTGCCCGAGTTCTCCATGGCCCGGTAGGCGTTGCCCAGCTCGGTCGGGAAGTCGGACTCCATCAGCGACAGGTAGCGCCGCATGTCGAGGATCTTGTCGAGGATCTCGATGTTGACGGGGCACACCTCGTCACAGGCCTTGCAGGTGGTGCACGCCCACACCTCCTCGGAGGTGATGCGCTCGAACACCGAGTTCGACGAGATGGTGATCTCGGGCACGACGCCGATGGGCGGCGACACCTGCGGGCTGCCGCTGAACGCCATGACCTCGCCGACCTTCAGCACGATCTCCCGCGGGTCGAGCGGCTTGCCGGTGGCGTGCGCCGGGCACCGGCTGGTGCAGCGGCCGCACATGGTGCAGGCGTCGGTGTCGAGCAGCTGCTTCCACGTGAAGTCCTCGATGACCGAGGCGCCGAAGCTCTCGAGCTCGGTCTCCATCAGGTTGGGCATCGGCTTCATGGCGCCCTTGGGGCGCTCGCGGTCGCGCAGGTACATGTTCAGCGGGCTGGTGAACATGTGGCGGAGCATGGTGATCGGCAGGATCACGAGGAACGTCATGAAGGCCACGACGTGCAGGATCCAGAACGCCCGGTGCCAATCGGACAGCGACGTGGCCGACATGCCGTCGACCAGTCCCGACAGGGGCCAGCCGATGAAGCTCCACTGCTCGAACCCGGGCCGACCGGCCAGCGCGATGCGGAACGCCTCGGCGCCGAAGCCGGACAGGCCGATGACGAGGAACGTGCCGAGGATCATGGCGTGCTCGGGCTTGGACTTGATGCGGATCCGGTAGACGCGCTGGATGTAGCGCCGGTAGATCGCCCACAGGATCCCGACGGTGAACACCGCGCCGGCGGCGTCGCCGATGAAGGCGTAGGCCCGGTACACGTCGCCGTGCAGGAACTTCAGGCTCTCGGGCAGCTGGTGATCGATCTCGAGCGTGGTCGTGACGGCCAGCAACACGAGGAACCCGAAGTAGATCATCGAGTGCATGAGGCCGGCGCCCTTGTCGCGCAGCAGCGTCTGCATGTAGACGCCGGCGCGGAAGTCCTTCATCCGGCGACCGACGTTCTTGGTCGTGGTCGACCGGTTGTCGGGGGCGCCCCGCTCCCAGTTCTTGACCCGCAGCGAGAAGTTGTAGGCGCCCCAGAGGAACAGGATCGGGAGCACCGTGTAGAAGACCAGGACCCAGGCGTCGGGGATGTTCCCGAACACGTGCCGGGTGACGGGCGAGCTGTCCTCGAACCCGAAGATCGTGGACGACAGCCACGACCCGATGGTGACGACGGCGACCAGCGCGCCGATCACCATCGTGATCTGGGACGGGGTGGGCCGCGACCGGCGGCGGGACGTGCCCGCGGCGGTCTCGGTCGGGTGTTCCTGCGTCGTGGCCATCGCGGCCGGGACGTTAGTGCTCGCTCAGAAAGGCGGGCGAAACTTCGGCGTCAGTGCTTCACGTTCTTGGCGTCAGTGCTTCACGTTCTTCAGGTCGGCGTCGCGGAGGCGGCCGGCCATGATCCGGAGGATCTTGTAGGCCAGGCCGGGGACGTCGTCGAGCACGCCCAGGAACTCCCGCTGGCCGAGCACGAGCACCTTCATGTCGGTGTCGGCCACGACGGTGGCGGTCCGGGGGCCCCGGTCGAGCAGCGACAGCTCGCCGAAGTACTGGCCCGGGGTGAGCTCGGCGACCTTGCGGTTGTTGCGCCGCACGCTCGCGGAGCCGTCGAGGATGAGGAAGAACTCGTGCCCGGGGCGACCTTGGTCGACCAGGACCCGACCGGACTTCACGTCGACTTCGTCGGAGGCTCGGGCGATCTTCTGGAGGTCCTTCCGGGACGCCGCCGCGAACAGCGGGACCTCGGCGAGATGATCGAGATAGGTGTCCTTGGCGGGCATGCCGCGCACGCTAACTCACCGCGATCGGCGCGCGCCGGGACGGTTCATGCCGGCGAAACAATGGCGCAACACCGGGTCCGTACGGTCGCCGTGGATGGAGGTCGTGATCGTCCGCTGGCCCGCCGAGCGCGAGCGTCGTGAACAGCTGCGCCGGGGCGGGCGGCCACGACTGCTCCTGGTCGAGGACGGGGCCGAGCCACCTGATCCCGAGGACTGCATGGAGGACTGGGCCCGCGCCCCGATCGACGAGGCCGACCTGCGGGCCCGGGTCGTCGCCCTCGAGCTGCGAGCCAGCTGGCACGACCAGTCGGCACCCAACCTCGACGGTGACGGCGTGCTCCACCATCACGAGTCGTGGGTCGCCCTCCCGCCGGTCGAGGCCCGCCTCATGGGCGCCCTGCTCGATCGCTCCGGCGCCGTCGTCAGCCGCGACGCCCTGGCCCGGGCCGGCTGGCCCGACGGCGCCCCCGGACGCAACGCCCTCGACGTCCACGTGCTGCGGTTGCGCCGCCGAGTCGACCCCCTCGGGCTGGTGATCCGGACCGTGCGGTCGCGGGGCTACCTGCTCGAATCGGGGACCCGCCACATGGCGACCATGGCCTGACCCCATTGACTCCAGTCACTAGCGTTCCGGCCATGCAGCTGGTGACCGCGATCGTGAAGCCGCACATGCTCGACGCCGTGAAGGACGCGCTCAAAGGGGCAGGCGCACAGGGCATCACTGTCAGCGAGGTGAAGGGCTTCGGCCGCCAGGGCGGCCACACCGAGACCTACCGGGGTACCGAGTACACGATCGACTTCGTGCCCAAGGTCAAGCTCGAGGTCGTGGTCGAGGACGACCACGCCGACGACGTGGTCGATGTCATCGCCAAGGCGGCGCAGACCGGGAAGATCGGCGACGGCAAGATCTGGCTCACGCCGGTCGGGCGGATCGTGCGCATCCGCACCGGCGAAGAGGGCGTCGACGCCATCTAGTCCTGGGGGTCGGCCGGGTCGTCGGGTTCGCTCAGGGGCGGGGTGACGTTGGCCTGGTCGGCCACGGCCTGGGCGGCCCGAGCCGCGGCCTCGGGGTCGAGATAGCCGCTGGAAATGGGTTGCAGGCGCTCGTCGAGCTCGTACACCAGCGGGATCCCGGTAGGGATGTTGAGATCGGCGATGGCGTCGTCGGCGATGCCGTCGAGGTGCTTCACCAGGGCTCGGAGGC
This sequence comes from Acidimicrobiales bacterium, assembly GCA_025463335.1. Classification (GTDB taxonomy): domain Bacteria; phylum Actinomycetota; class Acidimicrobiia; order Acidimicrobiales; family CADCSY01; genus RYN-34. Next base: position 4,813 of record JAOBWJ010000203.1, on the reverse strand, counting down.
TGTTGCCGTGGGCGGCCACCATGACCCGCCGACCCTCGAGCAGGTCGACGCAGATGTGGTCGTGCCAGTAGGGGAGCATGCGGGCGACCACGTCGGCGAGGCACTCGGTGGCCGGCAGCAGGTCGGGCGGGAGGGTGGCGTAGCGCTCGTCGAAGCGGGGGTGGCGCGGGTCGTCGATGTCGAGCGGCGGCGGCGGAACGTCGTAGGACCGGCGCCAGACCTTGACCTGCTCGGGGCCGTACATGGCCGTGGTCTCGGCCTTGTTCCGGCCCTGGAGGTCGCCGTAGTGGCGCTCGTTCAGCCGCCAGTGGCGCCGGGTCGGGATCCACACCCGGTCGAGGGTCTCCAAGGTCAGGTTCGCCGTGCGGATGGCTCGCGTCTGGAGCGACGTGTGCACCACGTCGGGCCGGATGTCATGGGTCCGCAGGAGCTCGCCGGCCGATCGCGCCTCGTCCTCGCCCCGCGCCGTGAGGTCGACGTCGTGCCAGCCGGTGAACAGGTTGCGCTCGTTCCACTCGCTCTGGCCGTGGCGGAGCAGCACCAGGGTTGCCATGGCGCCGAAACCTAGTTGCGACGACCCCTCAACGATGCACCCCCAGCGACCGATGGGAGGTTGATGCGCAGGCGTGGGTCACGAACCGTTCGCACCATCGCCGCCTTCGGCGGTGCGGTGCTGTTCGTCCATGTGGCCTACCTCGCGCTCGGGATCCCGGGCGGCCGCGCCATCAGCGACGTCCTCTTCGTGGTCGTGCCGGCGGGCTCCACGTGGGCGTGCGTCCGTGCCGCCCGTCGGCTCCGAGGCCGGGCCCGCCTGGTCTGGGGCCTGCTCGCCAGCGCCGGGCTGTCGTGGTTCGTCGCGAATGTGGCCTGGGGTTGGTACGAGCTCATCCGCCATGTCGAGGTGCCGACCCCGTCGGTGGCCGATTGGGCCTTTTCGGCCGCACTCGTGCTGAGCGTGGTCGGCATGGTGGCCGGCATCCTCCCCCTGGTGCACTCGCGGGCCGGGGCCCTCCGTGTCGTGCTCGATGTGGTGCTCGTGGGCGGCGCCCTCCTGTTCTTGGCGTGGGCCGCGGTACTGGGCGGCATCCTCGACGACGGGGACACGAGCTTCACTGCGACCGTCACCTGGCTCTACCCGGCGCTCGGGGTGATCGCCGCCTCCGTGGCCCTGGCCACCATGACCCGGGTCGCGGCCCGGGACCGGTTGCCGTGGCTGCTGCTCTGCGTCGCGTTCCTCGCCAACGCCACGGCAGACACGGTGTGGGCCTACGAGAACGTCACGGGCGGGTACTCGGCCGGCTCGCTCCTCGATCCCCTTTGGATGCTGGCCTACGGCATGGTCGGACTCTCGGCCCTCGCCGTCGGCGGCGACGCCGGCCTGTCCAACACCCGCATCACCCCGGCCCGGTGGGAGTCGCTCGGGGCCTACCTCCCGGTGACGGCCGCCCTGGTGGTGGCCGCCATCCAGCAGCTCCGCGGAACGTTCACCCAGTCCATGGTGAGCGTCGGCGTGGGCCTGGTCGGCGTGCTCGTCGTGCGCCAGGTGCTGGCCATCCTCGAGAACCTCTCGCTGGCCCAGACGCTCGAGTCCCGGGTGGCCGACGCCACGGCCGAGCTCCGCGTCAGCGAGGAGCACTTCCGTTCGATCGTGGCCAGCATCTCCGACGTCGTCCTCATCCTCGACGGCCAGCGCAAGGTCCGCTACCAGAGCCCGGCCGCGGAGCGGGTGCTCGGCTACGCCCCCGACGAACTGCTGGGCCTGGGGATCGAGGACATCAGCCACCCCGACGACCTGGCCGAGGCTCGGACCCGGTCGGCCGCCACTCTTGGCGTGGCCGGGCGCACGACCGTCCACCTCGCCCGGTTCGTCCGTCGCGACGGGGCCTGGGCCCACATGGAGGTCACGGTCACCGACCTGCTCGATCACCCGTCGGTGCAGGGGCTGGTGGTCGCCCTGCGCGACGTGGGTGATCGCGTCGAGCTGGAGGACCGGCTCCGCCACCAGGCCTTCCATGACGGCCTCACCGGCCTGGCCAACCGGGCCCTGCTCCACGAGGAGCTCGACCACCTCCTCGCCGCGGGTCGACGGCCCAGCCTGTTGCTGCTCGACCTCGACGAGTTCAAGGCGCTGAACGACACCGCCGGCCACGACCTCGGCGACGACGTGCTGGTGGCCGTGGCCGGCCGCCTCATCGACTCGACCCGGCCCGGCGACCTGGTGTCCCGGTTGGGCGGCGACGAGTTCGCCATCGTCCTGCACGACGATCCCCACGCGCACGCCGGCCTGGCCGTGGCCGAGCGGATGCTGCACTCGCTGCGGATGCCGCTCGTGGTGCAGGGCCGCCATGTCCGCTGCCTCGGCAGCGTCGGGGTGGCGGCGGCCGACGAGCACGCCACCGCCGCCGGGCTGCTGCGCGACGCCGACACCGCCATGTACGTGGCCAAGGCCAAGGGCAAGGGCCGCATCGAGCTGTTCACGCCGACCATGCGCGACGCCGTGGTGCGGCGCCAGCGCATCGAGGAGCTCGTGCGACGGGCCATCCCCGAGTGCCGGCTCGTGCTGCTCTACCAGCCGGTGGTTGACCTGGCCGCCGACGCCTTCGTGGGGGCCGAGGCCCTGCTGCGGCTGCGGGGCGACAGCGGTGAGCTGATCTCCCCGGTCGAGTTCATTCCGGTGGCCGAGGAAACGGGCGTCATCGTGGAGATCGGCGCGTGGGTGCTGACCGAGGCGTGCCGGCAGCTGAGCTCGTGGCAGGGCATCCGGCCCGACGGCCCGCCGCTCGACATCGCCGTCAACGTGTCGACCCGCCAGCTCCAGGACGCCGGCCTGGCCCGGGCCGTGGCTGCTGCCCTCGAGGTCGCCGACCTGTCGCCGAGCCTGCTCACCCTCGAGATCACCGAAGGCTCCCTCGGCGCCGCCGACCCCGCTGTCGACGCGACGCTGCTGGCCCTGCGGGAGCTCGGTGTGCGGCTCTCGATCGACGACTTCGGCGCCGGCTACTCGTCGCTCGCGCGGCTGCGGCACCTGCCGGTCGACGAGCTCAAGATCGACCGGTCGTTCGTGGCCGAGCTCGGCGACGGGTCCGAGGCGCCGCTGGTCGACGCCATCCTGGCCATGGCCCGCCGCCTGGGCCTGACGGTGGTGGCCGAGGGCATCGAGACCGGCGAGCAGGCCGACTACCTCCGGGCCCGGTGCGACCGGGGTCAGGGCTTCCTGTTCGCCCGACCCCTGCCTCCCGCCGAGGCGGCCGCCGTGCTGGCCGGCTCGCCCGCCGACGCCCGGGCTCGGGCTCGGTAGACCACAACCCCGGCCGTCACGGCGGCCATGGCCAGGAACCCGCCGACCACCGCGTTCGGCGCGTCGAGCAGCTTCATGGCCGAGGCCACCAGGACCACGACGAGCACGGGGCGGATCAGCGCGTCCGGCGCCCGGGAGGACACCCGGGCCCCGACGTAGACCCCCGGCAGGGCGCCGATGAGGAGCGACGTGGTGACGTCGAGGTGGAAGTCGCCGAACAGCAGATGGCCCAGGGCGGCCGCGCCCACCAGCGGGATGGCCTGGACAAGGTCGGTGCCGACGAGCTGCGAGGCGCTGAGCGTCGGGTAGAGGGCCAGCAGCATCACGATCATCAGCGAGCCCGAGCCCACCGAGGACAGGCCGACGATGAGGCCGCCGGCGAGACCCACGAGCAGGGTGGGGAGGGGCCGGACCACGATCGCCGTGTCGGGCGCGACGCGGTCTCGACCCACGAGCTGCTTGAGCGCCATCGAGCCGGCGGCGACCAGGAGGGCGCCGCCGAGCAGGATCTTGATGCGGTCCTGCACGACGTTGCCGTCGCCCAGCTGGTCGAGGAGGAGGGCGCCGCAGAACGCAGAGGGGACCGAGCCGATGACCAGCCACTTCACGAGCTGGAGGTCGACCGTGCCCCGGCGGAGGTGGACGCCTGCGCCGACCGGCTTCATCACGAAGGCGGCCACCAGGTCGCTGGACACGGCGGCGAGCGGCTGGACCTTGAACAACAGGACCAGCAGCGGGGTCATGAGGGCGCCGCCGCCCATGCCGGTCAGCCCGACCACGAACCCGACCACCAGCCCGGCGAGGGCGATCCAGCCGTCCAGATGCATCCGGCGAGGTTATTCACCGACTTGGTCGAGAATAAAGTTGAGTGATGAACACTCAACTTCGTTGACGGATTGATGGGCAGGCTGTCTACACTCGTCGACGTCCACCCGTTCTCACCCCCCAAACGTCCCTAGGAGGCGACTCCATGGCCAAGGCCGTCGGCATCGATCTCGGTACCACCAACTCCGTCGTCAGCGTCCTCGAAGGCGGCGAGCCCACCGTCATCCCCAACGCGGAAGGCGCTCGCACCACCCCCTCCGTGGTGGCCTTCGCCAAGAACGGCGAGGTCCTCGTCGGGGAGGTGGCCAAGCGTCAGGCCATCACCAACCCCGACCGCACCATCCGGTCCGTCAAGCGCCACATGGGCACGGGCTGGACGACCGAGGACATCGACGGCAAGCGCTACACGGCGCAGGAGATCAGCGCTCGCACGCTGCAGAAGCTGAAGCGCGACGCCGAGGCCTACCTGGGCGACACCGTGACCCAGGCCGTCATCACCGTCCCCGCCTACTTCAACGACGCCGAGCGCACCGCCACCAAGGAGGCGGGCCAGATCGCCGGCCTCGAGGTGCTGCGCATCATCAACGAGCCCACCGCCGCGGCGCTGGCCTACGGCCTCGACAAGGAAGGCGCGGATCAGACGATCCTCGTGTTCGACCTCGGTGGCGGCACGTTCGACGTGTCGGTGCT
>JAOBWJ010000184.1 GCA_025463335.1 Acidimicrobiales bacterium | reverse complement strand
CCGCACATCGCGACATGGTCCGGTCGCTCCTCAGTGCCCTCGAAGGGGCCAACCTCTCGGCCTCCCGCATCGATCTCATCCCGTTCGCCCTCATCCGCGCCCTCCACCACCCCGGCGCATCGCCCTCCGCCGACGAGCCCTTCGGCGGCCACGAGGTGATCATCGGGTCGGGTGCCGGCCTCACCAACGTGATCGTCCACGAGAACGGCATCCCCCGCTTCGTGCGGACGCTAACGAGCGGCGGCAGCGCCGTCACCGATGCGCTGGCCCTCGAGCTGGGCCTCGACGACGAGGACGCCGAGGCGGTGAAGCGGGGCTTCGGCGACACGGCCTACGCCCCCGACCAGCCCCACGTCGACGGCACGACGCGCGACGCGCTGCTGCCCCTGGCCCATGAGGTTGCGGGCTCGCTCGACTTCCATCTGGCCCAGGCCGGCCACGGCGAGCTGCGCCGGGTGATCCTCTCCGGCGGTGCCGGCCGGCTCCGAGCCCTCCGGACCGTCCTCCAGGACCAGCTCGGCGTCCCCGTCGTCGACGGGGAGCCGTACGCCGGCCTCGATGTCAGCAAGCTGCCGCTCGACCCGGCGATCGTGGCCGCGTCGGCCGACCTCTTCGCGGTCGCCGTCGGCCTGGCCCTGTCGGGCGACCCGTCCCGGGGCGACGTGCGCCGCATCAGCCTCCTGCCGGCGTCCGTCCTCGAGGAGCGGGAAGGGCGTCGCCAACTGATGCTGGCGGGAGCCGGCGTTGGTGCGTTCGCCCTGGCCCTGCTCCTGCTGTCGGTCGTTCGAGGCACGCAGGTCGACCACGCCCGCTCGTCGGCTCAGCGGGCCGAGGACCGGGTGAACACCCTCTCGGCCAGCGTGGCCAACCTCCACGAGGTGGAGCTGGTCCAGGGCGACATCGCCAGCGGCACGCAGCTGGCCACCACCGTGCTCGAACACGACGTGGCCTGGCCGAGGCTCCTCCAGGACGTGGCCACCGTGCTGCCCGGCGACGTGTGGCTCACCTCGTTCAGCGGCTCCCGCGTCGACGGCACCGTGCAGTTCGCCGCCACCGGCTTCGACCAGACCTCCGCCGCGCACTGGCTGCAGCAGACCGCGGGCGTCCCAGCGCTGCGTCAGGTGTGGGTCACGTCGTCGACCAAGGACGACGCCGGTGGACGGCCGCTCGTCCGCTTCTCCTCCACGGCGAAGCTCGACACCGCGGCGGCATCCAATCGCATCGCCCGATACGTCGAAGGCGCCAAGTGAGCCGCCGCCACCTCGCCGCCGTGGGTGGGGCTGCGGTGGTCATCCTCCTTGCCTGGTTCATGTTCCTGTGGTCGCCGAAGGCGGTCGAGCTGACCGACGCCCGCGACCGCCGGACCGCCGCCAACGAGCAGGCCAGTCAGCTGCAGCTTCGGCTCGAACGCCTGAAGGACGCCAAGCAGCGGACACCCGACCTCCAGGTCACTGCCGAACGGCTCCGCTCGGCGGTGCCGGCCACGCCCAACCTGGCCCAGTTCCTGCTCGACACCAACGACGCGGCGGCCAAGGCGGGCGTGAACTTCCTGTCGGTGTCGCCCACCCCGCCGGCGGCGAGCACAACGGGACCCACCGAGGTCCAGCTCGCGCTGAGCATCAAGGGCGGCTACTTCCAGACCCTGGACTTCATGAACCGGCTGCTCGACCTGCCGCGCATCGTGGTGCTCGACACCGTGTCGGTCACGGCCGCCGCCGCCTCCGCCGGCGCCCCTGAGCTCGCGGTGTCGCTCACCGGCCGGATGTTCACCACCGAGGTGCCGGCCTCCGCCACACCGACCACCGCGCCCGCCACGACGGCGACGACCGGCACGTCCGCCCCGAACAAGAACGTGATGGTCGGCTGATGAGCGAACCGGCGCTCGTCATCACGCCCGTCGACACCGACCGGCGACGGCTGAAGATCCTTGTGGGCATCGCGGTTGCCCTCGTCCTCCTGCTGCTCGTCGTGCCCCGGGTGCTGGGCGGCAGCGATGGTGGCGGCAACGACCTGTCTGCGCCCTTCCCGACGTCGACCACGATCGCCCCGCGGGCCGCGGACGCTCCCGGGCCGGCCCTCGTCGCCAGCAGCAAGAACCCGTTCGTCCCGCTGGCGTCGCCGGCCAAGGCCCCGCCGACGACGGCCTCCCCGCCAACCACCGTTCGACCGCCGAGCCTGTTCATCCTGAAGGACGTCTTCAGCGATCCGGCCAAGACGAGCATCGCCAGGGTCCAGCTCGACGGCAAGGACCTGTCGGTCAGGGAAGGCCAGCAGTTCGCCCGGACCTATCGGGTCCTCGCCCTGGATGTGACGTCCCGGTGCGGCTCGTTCTCGTTCGAGGAGAAGACGTTCTCGCTGTGCGCCGGCGAGGCCACCACCTTGTAACGATCCCGGGGTGACGGCGGTCCTTCGGTACCGTTGGCCCCAATGTTGCGTTACCTGACCGCCGGCGAGTCGCACGGCAAGGCGCTCGTGGTGGTCGTCGAGGGCCTGCCCGCCGGCCTGCCCATCCGCGTGGAGGACGTCCAGGAGGAGTTGGCCCGGCGCCGCCTCGGCTACGGGCGCGGTCCCCGCATGCGGTTCGAGCAGGACGAGGTCACCCTCGTCGGCGGCATCCGCCACGGCCGCACCCTGGGCTCGCCGGTCGCCATCGAGATCGGCAACTCCGAGTGGGTGAAGTCCGACAAGTGGCACGAAGAGATGTCACCGGCGCCGGGCTCGACCAAGCAGCCCCTCACCCAACCCCGCCCCGGGCACGCGGATCTGGCCGGCATGCAGAAGTACGGCTTCGGCGACGCCCGTGACGTGCTCGAGCGGGCGTCGGCCCGGGAGACGGCCGCCCGGGTGGCGGCCGGCACGCTGGCCAAGGCGCTGCTGTCGCACCTCGACGTGTCGATCCTGTCCCACGTGGTGCAGATCGGTGCCGTGGTGGCCAAGTCCTCGGAGCGGCCGGCCATGGCCGACCTGGCCCGCATCGACGCCTCGGAGGTCCGTTGCGCCGATGTCGACGCCGAGGCGGCCATGCTGTCGGAGATCAAGGCGGCGGCCAAGGAGGGCGACTCCCTCGGCGGCGTGGTCGAGGTGGTGGCCCATGGGGTCCCGGTCGGCCTCGGCAGCCACGTCCACTGGGACCGCAAGCTCGACGCCCTGCTGGCCCAGGCCCTCATGAGCATCCAGGCCGTCAAGGGCGTGGAGATCGGTGACGGCTTCGAGGTCGCCGGCCGCCGCGGCTCGGCCGCCCACGACCCGATCCACTGGGACGCCGAGGCCGGCGAGTACCGGCGCTCGTCCGACCGGGCCGGTGGCGTGGAAGGCGGCATCTCCAGCGGGGAGACGCTGTGGGCCCGGGTGGCCATGAAGCCGCTGGCCTCGCTCAACCGGCCGGTGCTGACCACGGTCGACGTGGAGACCAAGGAGGAGACGGTCTCCTTCAAGGAGCGCACCGACGTCACCGCCGTGCCGGCCATGGGCGTGGTGGCCGAGACGATGGTGGCCCTGGTGCTCGCTTCGGAGTCGCTCCGAAAGTTCGGCGGCGACTCCCTCGACGAGCTGGTGCGCAACCGCGATGGCTACCTCGCCTCCCTGCACTAGTCGGCCTGGGCACATCGTCCTGATCGGGATGATGGGCTCCGGCAAGACCACGGTGGGGAGCCGCCTGGCGCGCGCCCTCGACCGACCGTTCGTCGACAGCGACGTGCAGGTCGAGCAGCGCACCGCTCGTACCGTGCGCGAGATCTTCGAGACCGACGGTGAGGCCGCCTACCGGGCCATGGAATCCGAAGTGCTGGCCGAGGCCCTGGGGTCGGAGGAGCCGTCGGTGATCGCCGCGGCCGGCGGCACCATCCTCGACCCCAACAACCGCGAGCGCATGAAGAGCCACGGCACCGTCGTGTTCCTCGAAGCCGAGCCCGCCAAGCTGGTCGGCCGGGTCGGCGGGCAGGACCACCGACCGCTGCTCAGGGATGACCCGGCCGGTGTGCTGCGGCAGATGGACGTGGTGCGGCGCCCGCTGTACGAGGCCACGGCCCACCACGTCGTCGACGCGTCGACCCACTCGCCCGACGAGGTCGTGGCGGAGATCCTCAAGGTGGTCTGCGAGTGATCACCGTGCCCGTCGACCTGGGCGACCGCTCCTACGACGTCCTGGTCGGCTTCGGCGCCCGCCACCGACTGCTCGAGGTGCTGCCGGTCGGTGTCCAGCGGGCGGTCGTGGTGACCCAGGATGGCATCGGCGTCGAGGTCGACCCCGGCGTCGAGCACCTCGTCCTGACCATCGACGAGGGCGAGGCGGCCAAGGACCTTGGCACCGTCGAAGACCTGTGCCAGCGCTTCGCCCAGTACGGCCTGACTCGCGGCGACGTGGTCGTGGCCGTGGGTGGGGGCATGGTGACCGACGTCGCCGGCTTCGCGGCTGCGATCTACCACCGGGGCGTGCCCGTGGTGCACGTGGCGACGACGCTCCTCGGCCAGATCGACGCCGCGATCGGCGGGAAGACGGGCGTGAACCTGCCCGAGGGCAAGAACCTGGTCGGCGCCTTCTGGCAGCCTGCGGCCGTGCTGTGCGACACCGAGGTGCTGGGCACCCTGCCGCCCCGGGAGTACCGCTCGGGGCTGGGCGAGATGGCCAAGTACCGGTTCCTCGGGGCACCCGATCTGCTCGACCTCCCTCTCGACGAGCGGGTGGCGGCCTGCGTGCGGATCAAGGCGGAGGTGGTCGGATCCGACGAGCGGGAGGGCGGCCGCCGGGCCATCCTCAACTACGGGCACACGCTGGCCCACGCTCTGGAGATCGCCACCAAGTTCGAGCTGACCCACGGTGAGTCGGTGGCCATCGGTCTGGTGTACGCCGCCGAGCTGGCGTGCCGGCTCGGGCGCATCGACCGCCAGCGTGTCGACGAGCACCGGGCCACGGTGGCCGCCTATGACCTGCCGATGGCGATCCCGCCCGGCATCGACGCCGACGAGCTGCTGCCGCTGTTCGCCCGGGACAAGAAGGCGGTGCGGGGCGTGACGTTCGTGCTCGACGGGCC
>JAOBWJ010000157.1 GCA_025463335.1 Acidimicrobiales bacterium | reverse complement strand
CCGATCCGAGCGAGGTTCCCCCCAGAGGCCGGTGATGAGGGCGCGATAGGTCAGCAGCCGCCCGGGGTTGCGGGCCAGCACGGAGAGCAGCTCGAACTGCTTCGGTCGCAGCACGAGTTGCCGGCCGCCGGCTACGGCGATGCGAGCGCCCGTGTCGACGGTCAGGTCGCCCAGCGCCAGCACGGCGTCGTCGGCCAGGACCTCCGTGGTGCGCCGATGCCGGAGTGCGACTCGGAGGCGGGCAAAGAGCTCCTCGGTGGAGAACGGCTTGGTCACGTAGTCATCGGCGCCCTCGTCGAGGGCGACCACCTTGCGCTCCTCGTCGCCGTCGGCGCTCAGGATGATGATCGGGTTCGCGTACCAACGGCGGAGGCGACGGCACACCTCGATGCCGTCGAGGTCAGGCAACCCCAGGTCGAGCACCACGACGTCGGGACGGTCGACCGACGCCCGCTCGAGCGCTTCCTCTCCGCTTCCGACCGCCTGCATGACGTAGCCGCGGTCGCGCATGGCTGACCGCAGCACCCTCGTCAGGGCCGGATCATCCTCCACCAACAGGATGCGGGCGGGCGGCAGGGAGGCGGACGGTGAACGTCGCTCCTCCACCTGGGGCATCACCGACCGAGACAGTACCTGCGTGAGCCTCGACGATGGCCCGGCAGATCGCCAGGCCGATGCCGGTGGAGCGGCCATGGTCGCCGTGTCGAAAGGCCTCGAAGATGGCTCGCCGGTCCTCGACCGGGACACCGGGCCCGTCGTCGGAGACCTCGAGCACGACCTCGCGGTCCTCCGATGTCGTGGAGATCCGCACCGGCTTGCCGGTGCCTCCGTGGCGCACCGCATTGTCGAGGAGGTTCACCACGACCCGTTCGAGCAAGGCATGGTCGCCTCGAACCATCGAGAGGCCCTCGGCCAATGCGAGCTCGAGCGGCGAGGTGGCGACAAGCCGGCGCTGCCGGTGTGCCACCGAGTCCACCAGCTCCGCCAGGTCGACGGGTTGCAGGTCGAGTCGGGGCGACCGGGCTTCCATCCGACTGAGGCTCAGGAGGTTGGCGACGAGTCGATCGAGGCGCTCCGCCTCGTCGGCGATCAGGTCGGCCAGCTCCGGCGTCGAGCCGCTCCGCAGTGCGATCTCGGACGCCGCGGCGCGGATCGACGCGAGCGGTGTACGGAGGTCGTGCGACACCGAGCGCAGCATCAGCGAACGTTGGTTGTCGATCTCCGTGAGCACCTCGACCCGACCGGCGACGAGGGCGCCGACGAGTACGGCCACGGTCAGGAACACGGCGAGTGCGATGGCGTCGTCGACGAGGTGGACCTGCGGCGAGCCGATGGGCGGGATGACGAGTGAGAAGGTGATCGTGGCGATGACCGCCACCGCCAGCGCCGCCCGTCGGCCGCCGGCGATGGCGGCGACGACAACGGGCACCACGAACAGGAGCGCCTCGACGGCTCGGTGCGAGTGGTTGGTCACGGCGACGGCGGCGGCGCCGATGACCAACGCCCCGGCGGTGCCCAGGAGGAAGCCGGCGCGGGGGTTGGTCCCGACAGGCAGAGCCGGCACGGGGAGACGACGCACCCGGGAAGCGTCGCACGTCGCCGCCGCGCTGGTCAGACGCTCACCAGAAACACACAACTCGCGTGTTTCTGGATCGTGACACGCAGCCAACGACGCGGAAACCGCCGCTTCTTACGTTCAGGTTGCCGTCATCGAAGTCGTCCAGGAGGAACCCATGCAGCTCGTCACCGCGGTCATCAAGCCCCATTCGGTCGATGCCGTGAAGGACGCCTTGAAAGCGAAAGGCGTCCAGGGGATCACGGTGAGCGAGGTCAAGGGGTTCGGCCGCCAGGGTGGCCACACCGAGACGTATCGCGGTGCCGAGTACACGATCGACTTCGTCCCGAAGGTCAAGGTCGAGGTCGTCACTGAGGGCGTGGACGTCGACGCCATCGTCGAGACGATCGCCGCGGCAGCCCAGACCGGGAAGATCGGTGACGGGAAGATCTGGGTCACCGACGTCCTCCGGGTGCTGCGGATCCGCACCGGCGAGGAAGGCAGCGACGCCATCTGACGCCACCTGCCCGCCCCCTCATCCCATCGCTCAGGAAGGAACAACAGTGAGGCGAAAGCTCCTCTTCGGTGGCCTCCTTGCCACCCTCGTCACCCTCTTCACCGCCGGGCCGGCCATGGCCCAGGAAGCCCCGACCATCGAGTCGGTCAGCGAGGCGGTGGCCAACCTCGGCACGACGACGAACCTGCTCTGGGTCATCATCGGCGCCATCCTGGTCATCTTCATGCAGGCCGGGTTCGCCCTGGTCGAGACCGGCTTCTGCCGGGCCAAGCACGCTGCCCACGTGGTGAGCACCAACTTCGCCATCTTCGGCCTGGGGTTCGTGGGCTTCTTCTTCTTCGGCTACGCCTTTGCCTTCGGTGGCTTCGGCTCCTCCCTCATCGGCCTGGAGGCCCCGGGTTCGGCGCTCATCGGCTCCGGTGAGTGGGTCTTCCTCTGGAAGGGCGGCTTCGCCTTCTCCGGCATCAAGCCGGAGATGCTGGCGGCCACGTGCGGCTTCTTCCTCTACATGGTCGCCTTCATGGACACCGTGGCCACCATCCCGACCGGCTCCATGGCTGAGCGTTGGAAGTGGAAGAGCTTCGTGGTCTGGGGCCTGTTCTGCGGCGCCATCTACTACCCGCTCTTCGCCGCGTGGACCTGGGGCGGCGGCTGGATCAGCCAGCTCGGCAACAGCGCCAAGCTGGGCTTCGGCTACGTCGACTTCGCGGGCTCCGGCGTGGTCCACGCCGTGGGCGGCGCCGCCGCCCTGGCCGGCGCCATCGTGCTCGGCCCCCGCATCGGCAAGTTTGCCAAGGACGGCACGCCGAGAGCCATGCCCGGCCACCACATCCCGATGGCGCTGCTCGGCACGTTCATCCTGCTGTTCGGCTGGTTCGGCTTCAACGCCGCCTCCACGCTCTCGGCCTCGGACATCCAGTTCGCCACGGTGGCCACCAACACGGCCATCGCCGGCGCCTTCGGTGCCGTCATCGCGATGCTCTGGATCACCAAGCGGACCGGCAAGCCCGATCCCGGCATGATGGCCAACGGCATGCTCGCCGGCCTGGTGGCCGTCACGGCCCCGTGCGCCTTCATCCAGCCGTGGGCCGCCGCCGTCATCGGCTGCATCTCCGGCATCGTGGTCATCGAGGCCGTGTTCTTCATCGAGCGGAGGCTGAAGCTCGACGACCCGGTCGGCGCGATCGCCGTGCACGGCGTCAACGGCACGCTCGGCGTGCTCTACGTGGGCATCTTCTCGTCCGGCATGTACGGCGCCGGCTGGAACCTCACCACCAAGGGAGACGCGGCGTCGGCCCCGGGCATCACCGGGATCCTGTACGACTTCGGCGGCCTGGGCTGGGGCCAGCTCGCCGCCCAGGCCATCGGCGTCCTGGTGATCTGGACCGTGATCTTCGGCGTGGTCTTCACGTTCTTCAAGGTCCAGAACTCCATGACCAAGGGCGGCATCCGCTCCGACCCCGACGACGAGGTCGCCGGCCTCGACTTGCCGGAGATGGGTGTGCTCGCCTACCCCGAGTTCGCCACCGGCTACGAGATCAGCGGCGGCGGCGCCCCGACCGTGCCCTCTCGGGGCCCGTCCGTCCTCACCTAGCCCACCTCGACCGTGTGTGCCGAGGGGCCACGGGTGCAACCTCGCACTCGTGGCCCCTGGCGCGTCCGCAAGGAGCCTTTCGTGCTGCCCTCCCCGCCCCGACTGCCTCGACCCCTCCGCCAGTTCCTCGACACCGAGGCCTCGAGCGGCGTCGTCTTGCTCGGCGCGACCGTGCTCGCGCTGCTGTGGGCGAACTCGCCGTGGAACGGCTCCTACGAGCGGCTGTGGGACACGGTCATGACCCTGTCGGTGGGGCAGTGGCACCTCACCGAGGATCTCCGCCATTGGGTCAACGACGGTCTGATGGCGATCTTCTTCTTCGTCGCCGGCGTCGAGATCAAGCGGGAGCTGGTCGACGGTGACCTGCGCGATCCCCGAGCCGCCGCCCTCCCCGTCCTCGCCGCCCTCGGCGGCATGGTGGTTCCGGCGATCCTCTTCACCGTCGTCAACGTCGGCGGTGCGGGGAGCCACGGCTGGGGTGTCCCCATGGCCACCGACATCGCCTTCGCCGTGGGCATGGTGGTGCTGCTCGGCAAGCGGGTGCCACCCGGGCTCAAGTTGTTCCTCCTCACCCTGGCCATCGCCGATGACATCGGGGCGATCGTGGTGATCGCCGTGTTCTATGCCCAGTCGGTCGACTTCCTCGCCCTGGGTGTCGCCGCCCTCGCCTTCGGCGCCGTGGTCGCCTTGCGCCGGCTCGGCGTGCTGTCGCTGGCGCCCTACGCCATCGTCGCCGTGGTGGCGTGGCTGGCCATGTTCGAGTCGGGCGTGCATGCCACCATCGCCGGCGTCGTGCTCGGCCTGCTCACCCCGGCCCGCCCCTACGCCCCGGCCTCGCTGGCCACGGAGTGGGCCGCCGATCTCGATGACGAGCCGAGCCGGGCCGAGCTGGCGACCATGGAGACGATGGCCCGCCATGCCGTGTCCCCGGCCGAGCGGCTCCAGCACCTCCTGCACCCGTTGGCCAGCTACGCCATCATCCCGATCTTCGCCCTGGCCAACGCCGGCATCGAGATCAGCTCGGGCATGCTCGACGGTGACGGCGCGACCCGTGTCGCGCTCGGCGTGGTCCTCGGTCTGGTGGTCGGCAAGACCGTCGGCATCACCCTGGCCTCGTGGCTGGCCGTCCGCCTCGGGCTTGGAGTCCTGCCCGTTGGCGCCACCTGGCGCCAACTCGTCGGCGTGGCCGCGCTCGGCGGCGTCGGCTTCACCGTCGCCCTCTTCGTCTCCGGGCTGGCGTTCGACGATCCCGCGCTCGGGGATGCAGCCAAGCTCGGCATCCTTGCCGGCTCGGTGCTGGCCGCCGTCGTCGGATCGGTGCTGCTCACGCTGCTGCCTTGCGCCCGGGTCACGCCGAAGGAGATCGCGGTCGAGGCCCTCGCCCGGTAGACGAGCGAGCTACACCGTTTCGAGCAGCACCTTGTCGAGGCCGGTGAGCTCGAAGATCTGACGCACGCCTGGTCGCACGTTGACCACGGTCAGCTCGCCGCCCGCCGCTCGGACCTGGCGCTGGGCGGCCACCAG
>JAOBWJ010000155.1 GCA_025463335.1 Acidimicrobiales bacterium | reverse complement strand
TCGATGAACGCGCTGAAGTCGGGCCCACGCCGCAACGTGTGTCCGCCGTCGACGCCGATCTCCTGGCCGGTGATCCAGCGGGACTCGTCGGAGATGAGGAAGCGGGCCAGGTTGGCCACGTCCTCGGGCTCGCCGACGTCGCCCAGCGGCGTGTTCTCGAGGTAGCTGTCGTAGACCGGGGACTCGCGCGGGATCCCCTCCATGATCTCGGTGGAGATGAAGCCCGGGCGGATGGTGTTGAACCGCACGCCCACCGGCCCGTACTCGTCGGCCGCGTTCTGCATCATGGCCTCGATGCCGGCCTTGGCCACCGTGTAGGCACCGAACCACAGGTGGGTCCGGTGCCCGGCCAACGAGGACATGCCCACGAACGAGCCGCTCCCGGACTTCACCAGGTGGGGCACCGAGTGCTTCACGCTCAGCATGGTGCCGAGGACGTTCAGGTGCAGGACCCGGACGAACTCCTCGGTGTTCTGCAGGTGGTACGGGCCCATGCCCCCGCCGCCGCCGGCGTTGGCCACGAAACCGGTGAGGCCGCCGTAGGCAGACACGTGGGCTGCCACCAGGGCGGCCACCTGCTCCTCCTGGGTCACGTCGGTGACCACGTGCTGGATGGTGCCGCCCTTGCCCTGCACCTGGTCGACGACGTCGGTGAGCTTCGACTCGGTGCGCCCGCAGATCGTCACCGACGCGCCGTCGGCGGCCAGGCGCCGGGCGCAGGCGGCACCGATGCCGGTGCCGCCGCCGGTGACGATGACGCTCTTGCCCTCGAGTCCGGACATCAGGACAGGCCGGAGAAGTCGATCTGGCCGGTGGTCATGGCCGCGTTGAAGCCGCCGTCGGCGATGAGGTCGGTGCCGTTGACGTAGGAGGCCGCCTCGCTGCCGAGGAAGGCCAGGGGCATGGCCACCTCGCGCGGGGTCATGATCTTCCCGGTGGCCTGGGTCACGGTCCACTCCATGACCTTCTGGCCCATGGTCTCGTTGAAGTCATTGAGCAGCGGCGTGTCGATGGGGGCCGGGCACACGCTGTTGGTGCGGACGCCCTTGGCGATGGTGGCGTGGCTGTGGCGCATGCCCCACACCCGCACGACCTCCTTGGAGAACGAGTACGAGTCGCCACCCACGGCCTCGAGGTTCGAGTCGATCCACTCCAGCGACTTGTCCCAGTCGCCGATGTCGATGAGCTCGTTGATCTGGGTGAGGTGCTCGGGCCAGCGGCCGCCGGCGATCGACGCGGTGTTGACGATGGCACCGCCGGCCGGGATCTGGCCGAGGAGCTTCTCGGAGAGCGCCCGGAGGGCGAGGTAGTTCACGGCCAGCACGATCTGGGGCGCCTGGGTGGCGGCCACGCCGGCGTTGTTGAACAGGACGTCGACCGGACCGTCGATCTCGGCCACGGCGGCGTCGACGGCGCCGCGCTCCGACAGGTTGGTGGCGATGTACTTGGCGTGGGGGCCGGTGGGGGCCTTGAGGTCGAGCACGGTCACCTCGGGCGCCCCGATCTCGGCGAGGAGGTCGAGGAGGGCGGCGCCGACGCCGGTGGCGGCACCGGTGACGACCACGCGCTTGCCGGCGTAGCTGAAGGGGTTGGACATGGTCGTCTCCTAGATGAAGTGAAGGTCGATGTTGGCAGAGCGAAGGCCGTAGACGAACGCGTTCGGCATCTCCACGGGCGAGGTGCCGGGCGTCATGGCGAACGTATCGACGCGGCGCACCAGCTCCTCGAAGAACACCTTGATCTCGAGGCGGGCCAGGGCGGCGCCGAGGCAGAAGTGAGTGCCGAACCCGAAGGCGATGTGGTTGTTCGGGTGGCGGGTGACGTCGAAGCGCTCGGGGTCGGCGAAGTGCAGCGGGTCGCGGTTGGCCGAGCTGTACATGAGCACGACCTGCTGGCCGGCGGGCACGGTGCCGCCTGCGATGTCGTAGTCCCTGACGGCCACCCGGCACATGTTGTGGATCGGGGTGACGTAGCGGATCATCTCCTCGACGGCGATGGTCATGTCGGCCCCGCCCTTGAGCTTGTCCCACTCCCCCGGGTGCTCCATCAGGTTGAGCAGCGTGCGGGCGATGACCGTGCGGGTCGTCTCGGCGCCGCCGTCGAGCAGCAGCAACGAGTCGGAGATGGCGTCTTCCTTCTTCAGCGGCTCACCGTTCACCTCGGCCTGGGTCCAGACCGTCATGACGTCGTCCATCGGGCAGCCCCGCTTGGCCTCGTAGAGGTCGGCCGCCGACTGGGCGAACTCCATGGCGGCCAGGACGCCGTCCTCGTCGAAGTAGCGGGGGCCGCCGCCGAGGGCGATCGTGCGCTCCGACCACTGCTGGAGGTCGTGCCAGCGGGCCTCGTCGAAGCCGAGCAGCTTGCCGATCATCATCGCCGGCAGCGGGGCCGCGAGGTCGTCGATGACCTCGGCCGAGCCACCGTTGGCCTGCACGGCATCGAAGAGTGCGTTGACCTTGGCGCGCACCTCGTCCTCCCACACCGAGACGGCGCGCGGGGTGAAGCGGCGCGACACCAGGTTGCGGCGCTTGAGGTGGACGGGGTCGTCGAGGCCGATGATGGCCCCGTCGGCTGGGATGTTGGGCCGGTAGCCGCCCTTGGTCTGGTCGGAGTTGACGAAGACGTCCTTGCGCTTCTCGATCTCGACGATGTCGTCGTAGCGCGAGACGCCCCACAGCTCGTTGACCGAGTCCCAGTAGAGCGGGGCGTTCTCCCGCATCCAGGCATAGGTCTCGTAGGGACCGCCCGCGTAGAGCTCGCCGTCGAGCAGGTCGATGGTGCGCTCCCCCAAGGCCATGCCGGGAAAGTTAGCGAGCGCCGCGGACCAGGCGACCCGGGCGGGCGCCGGTGTCCTTGTCGTGTCGGCGCGTGACCACACCGTTCACGATCGTGGCCTCGTAGCCGCTGGCGTCCTGCAGCAGCCTGCGGCCGCCGGCCGGCAGGTCGAACGCCGGCCGGGGGTGGTGCAGCGTCAGCGCCGCGTGGTCGATGACGAGGACGTCGGCCTTCTTGCCCACGGCGAGGACGCCGCGGTCGTTCAGGCCGTAGAGCGCAGCGGTGTCGTGGGTCTGCATCTTGACCACGTACTCGAGGGGCAGGCCCTCGCCGCGCGAGCGGTCGCGGGCCCAGTGGGTGAGGAGGAACGTCGGGTACGACGCGTCGCAGATCATCCGGCAGTGGGCGCCGCCGTCGGACAGGCCGGACACGCCGGCCGGGTGCAGCATCATCTCCCGGATCGCCTCGTGGTCGCCGTGGGCGTAGCCGAAGAAGGGCGCCATCAGGAACGTCTGGCCGTCGCGCTCGAGCATGGTGTCGTAGGCAAGGGCCATCGGGTCGACCCCGGCAGCCTCGGCTCGAGCCGCCAGCGTCTGGTCGGGCGAGGGCTCGTAGTCGGGGATGTCGCCCAGGAAGTACAGGGTCGAGGCCATCTGGGCCAACGAGCCCGGAAGGGAGTCGAACTGCAGGGTGGGGTCGGGCGGCAGGTCGGCCTCGGTGAGGATGGCGTCGCGGACCTCCGGCTCCCGGAGCCGCTCGATCAATTCTGCGTAGGGCAGCGAGTCGGCCAGGGCCTTGAACGTCGGGCGCTTGGCGAACGGATGGTTGCTGCCGAAGCCGATGAGCATGCCG
>JAOBWJ010000114.1 GCA_025463335.1 Acidimicrobiales bacterium | reverse complement strand
CGGCCACGACCACACTCAGGTGTCAGGGATGTCGCGCGACATCAACTGTCAGGGACGTCCCGCGAAAGGACACGACCATCAATGGCCGGACGCCGTACCCAGAACGGCTTCGAGCTCCCGAATGGCGCCGCGTAGCTGTTGGACCACGAGCCACGGGTGGCTCCAGACGTCCTCCTCCCGGATGCGAAGCACCTGGCCCAGCCGACATCGAGCATCGCTTCATCGCGTGCCCTGTCTCGAGCCACGTCCATGGGGCTCGAGTGGTGCACCACGCTGTCGACCTCGATCAGCAGGCGCAGCCGGACGATCGCGAAATCGACTCGGCCGAGCCAGGAATGGCCGCCGACGTCGACCTGGCGCTTGAGCTCCCGGATCCCGGCGTTCTGCGCGATCCGCAGCACACGCGATTCGAGTCCGCTCGCCGTCACCGTCGTGCCAAGAGGGTTCTCGGCCAGGATCTCGCGCATCATCGTGATGCCCGGACGACCTCTGCACGCCAGCTCGTCGAGGGTCCTGTGCAACGCCGGCAGCATTGCCGGGCTGTGCGTGATCACGTTGTTCACGAGCTGGCGCATTCGTCCGCCGTGCGTCCCGCCGCTCGCCAGATCGAAGATGGTCCGTGGCAGCGAAGTGCATGGAATGCCGCGCACCTCCGTCCGGTGGTGGGGCAGCACCAGCCTCGGTCGGTGCCTGTCCGCCGATGGCTCGCCATGGAGCCGCCGGTTCCGGAGGACGGCGTCGCATGCTGGGAAGCCGGGGAGTCGCCAGAGCCACGCGGCAGCATCGTGCGATGCGAGAGCGTCCGTGCCGGCGTCGAGCACAGCGATGACGAGACGTTGCTCCGCTGTCGCCGGCGAACCGGTCACGCGGAGCACCCGGTCAGTCGCCCAGGCCCATGCGCCGGAGGCGCAGCGACGGTTCACGAGCCGCCGGTCGACACCTAGGGCGCGCAGCTGCCACCAGGCCATCGCTCCGTGTTGCCGGCTTGCGAGTTCCGCAGCTGTCGCATCGGGTCTCATCGCTCCAGCAAAGCCATGGGGTGTGACAGCGTCCGCCTACTCCCTCCTTCTGGGTCCGCAGGCGCGCCGAAGATGGTCGTCCGGCGGACCCAGAACGGGTCAGGTCAGGTCAGGTCAGGGGAGGATGCCGGGCGCCGGGTTGGGGTCCCGCGGGGCCGACTCCCGGCCTTCGGCCAGCACCAGGCCGGCGAGGAGGGCGTTGCGCAGGTCGCGCGGATCCACGATGTCGTCGTAGCCCATGCCGCCGGCCACCCGGTACGACGCTTGAGCCTGCTCTCGCGCTGCCGCCTCGCGCTCCTCGGCGGTCTTCAGCCCCGAGCCCTCGGACGACGCCGGCAGGGCGCCGAGCGTGATCGACGGCAGCCCGATGGAGATGGTCTGCCCGTCGAACGAGTTCATGGCCATGATCGACGAGCCGAACCCGAACGCCTTGCGCAGGGTGACGTGCAGCTTCGGCACCTTGAGCCGGTGCTGCACCGCGAACATGCGGGCGGCATGGCGGAGGATGCCCTGCTTCTCGGCCGTGGTCCCGGCCAGCACGCCCGGGTTGTCGGTGAGGAACACGCACGGCAGGCCGAAGGCGCCGGCCACGTCGAGGAAGTGGGCCGCCTTGTCGGCCGCCGCCGAGTCGATGGTGCCGGCCATGACGCTCGGGTCATTGGCCACGATGGCCACGCTGCGCCCGCCGAGGTGGGCCAGGGCGCACACGATCGAGCGGCCCCACGTGGGCTGGACCTCGAGCAGCTCGCCCCCATCGACGAGGGCCGCCAGCACGGGCTTGATCGGATAGGGCCGCCGCGGGTCGGGCGGGATGAGCTCGAGCATCTCCTCGATGCGGCGGGGTCCGTTGTCGGGCCCGTCCCGCCACGGGGGGTGCTCCCACGCGTTGAGGGGGAAGTGCGCCAGGTACCTCCGGGCCAGGGCGATGGCCTGCACGTCGTCGACGACCACGTTGTGCACGACGCCAGAGGTGTCGGCCGAGACCTGGGGCCCGCCCAGCACCTCCTTGGTGACGTCCTCCCCGGTGGCCGACTTCACCAGCGGCGGACCGGCGGCGAAGATCGACGCCGACTCGGTCATGACCACGAAGTCGCTCAGCGGCGCGGTGAGCGCACCGTGGCCGGCCGAGGCGCCGAGCACCAGGCACACCATCGGCACCTGGCCCGACAGGTCGACGAGGCCTTGGAGATCGTTGGGCCGGCGGCCGGGGGAGCCGTTGGTGACCCGGTGGCCGGCGCCCTCCAGCATCATCACCAGCGGGACGCGCTCCTGGGAGGCGAGCTGGCAGAGGCGGTAGCGCTTGTCGGCGGCGCCGGATCCGATCGATCCGCCGAGCACGGTGACGTCCTCGGCGGCGGCGAGCACCGGGCGACCGTCGACCCGGCCGAGGCCGGCGACCAATGCGTCGGTGGGGGCGGGTGGCTCCGACCCGGTGCCGACCAGGGCGCCGAGCTCGACGAACGTGCCCTCGTCGAACAGGGCCAGCAGCCGTTCGCGGGCGTTGAGTCGGCCTCGCTCCTTCTGACGGACCAGGCGGGCCTCGCCGCCCATGGCCTCGGCCTCGGCCTTCCGCCGCTCGAGCTCACGAAGCGCGGGGCCCCAGCCGGATAGGTCGTCGTCCATCAACCGACCTGTCGGGCCAGCCACTCGAGCTGGTCGCGCCGGCTCTGGCGGGCGATGGCCGAGTCACCGGCCATCTGGTAGCCGTGGGGTGCGCCGGGATAGACGTGCAGCTCGGTGGGGACGCCCGCCTGGTTGAGGCGCAGGGCGTAGGTGATGTCCTCGTCGCGGAAGCCATCGACCGTGCCCACCGACACGAACGTCGGGGGCAGGCCAGACAGGTCGTCGGCCCGCGCCGGTGCTGCCGTGTAGGGGATGTCGCCGGTGCCGTAGAGGTCGCCGAGGTAGGAGCGCCAGCCGAACGTGTTCGACTCCCGGCTCCACACCGGCAGGCCATCGAGCTGGCTCGACGGCGTGTGCTGTCGGTCGTCGATCATCGGGCAGTCGAGCAGCTGGAACGCCACCGGCACCTCACCGCGATCGCGGGCGAGGAGGGCAAGCCCGGCGGCCAGGCCACCGCCGGCGCTGATGCCGCGGATGCCGATGCGGTCCCGGTCGATGCCCAGCTCGTCGGCGTTGTCGTAGGCCCACTTCAGTGCCGCGTAGCAGTCCTCGAGCGGGCCGGGGTACGGGGTCTCGGGCGCCAACCGGTACTCCACCGAGACGCCGACGATGCCCAGCGTTGGGCACCAGTCGTCGAAGGTGGCGTCGTCCATGGCGTAGCTGCCGAGCACCAAGCCGCCGCCGTGGATGCTGAGCACGCACGGCAGGGCGCCCTCCACCCCCACCGGCCGGTGCACCCGCACGGGCACGGCGCCCACCAGGTGCTCGGTGCGAGTGACGGCATTCGACAGCTCCGGTACTGCGCCGATGGCGGCCCGCATGGCGGGCAGCACCTCGGGGTTGAGCGTCAACAGCGGGAAGGCCTCGATGGCCGGAACCAGCTCCGGATGCAGCAGTGCCATGACGTCCATGCAACCCCCAACCCCTCGGTAGAGCCCGGACGTTAGTCCTGACGTATCGTCAGCCCATGACGTTGCAGGGGGAGAAGATCGTCGTCACGGGTGCCACCGGTCAGGTGGGGTTCCCCGTGGCGGTCGCATTGGCCAAGGACAACGAGGTGGTGGCCCCGGCCCGCTTCAGCGACCCGAAGGCCAAGGCCCGGCTGGAGGCGGCCGGCGTGCGCTGCGTCACCGCCGACCTCGGTGCCGGCCAGCTCGACGAGGTGCCGACCGACCCCACGTACGTGCTCCACTTCGCCGTGTCGAAGACCAACGACTGGGATGCCGACATCGCCGCCAACGCCGAGGGAGTCGGGCTGCTCATGGCCCACACCAAGGCGGCCAAGGCCTTCCTCCACTGCTCGACCACCGGCGTGTACCACGACACCGGCGGCGGCCCCTACAAGGAGGACGACCCGCTCGGCGACAACCACCGGGTCTCGCCGTTCCTCCAGACCTACTCGATCTCGAAGATCGCCGCCGAGGCCGCCGTGCGGCTGAGCGCCCGTCTCTGGGATCTGCCGACCACCGTCGCCCGGCTCAACGTGCCGTACGGCGACAACGGCGGCTGGCCGGCGATCATGCTCATGCTGGCGCAGATGGGCATGACCACCGAGGTCCACGGCGACGGCCCGGCCAACTACAACCCCATCCACGAGGACGACATCGTGGCCATGGTGCCGAAGCTCCTCGAGATCGCGTCCGTCCCCGTCACCACGGTCAACTGGGGTGGCGAGGACGTGGTCAGCATCCAGGAATGGACGGCCTACATCACCGAGCTCACCGGCGTGGACATCCCTCTCGCCGTGGGACCGACCGCCATGCCGTCGGTCGTTGCCGACATGACCAAGCAGCACGAGCTGGTGGGCAAGGCCGAGGTCAACTGGCGTGACGGCATCCGCCGCATGCTCCAGGTGCGGCACCCCGACCTGCTCAAGTAACTATCGTCCGAGATCTACCGACTTTTGCTGGAGGAACCCCTGATGCGCGTCGTCGTCGACTTCGACCTGTGCGAGAGCAACGCCCTGTGCATGGACGCCGCCCCGGAGGTGTTCGAGGTTCGGGACGACGATTTCCTCTACGTGCTGCAGGAGAACCCGCCGGAGGAGCTGCGCGCCAAGGTGGAGCAGGCCGCCCGGGTCTGCCCGAAGCAGGCCATCAAGATCGAAGACTGATGGAGCTCCGGACGTCGCGGTCGATCACGTCGGCCGCGGCGGCCGAGCTCGTCCACCGAGCGGTCGAGCGGGGCGCGCCGGTGTCGGTCGCCGTCGTGGACCCGTCGGGCGAGCTGCTGGCGTTCCAGCGCATGGACGGTGCCCCGGCGTTCAGCGCCCGCCTGGCCATCGCCAAGGCCCGCACGGCGGCCGCGTTCGCCCGGCCCACGGCCGACATGGAGTCGCTGTTCGAGGGCCGGGAGGGGTTCGCCGCCGGCTTCCTGCCGCTCGGACCGTGGTTCGTCAGCAAGGGCGGGGCGCCGATCCTCGTCGACGGCGAGTGCGTGGGTGCCATCGGGCTCAGTGGCAATACCGCCGAGCACGAGGACGCCGTGGCGCGGGAGCTGGCTGCCGGCTAGTGGCGTCGAGCATGGCGACCGTCACCGCGCCATAGGCGAGGTGGGGCAGGATGTCGCTCACCCAGTCGACCGCCGACCACGTGCGGGGATCAGTGATGCGAAGGACGGTCATCGGGCCGTTGGCGGCGAGCAGCACGGCGACCGTCGCGATGCCGGTCCCCGTGCGCCAGCCGGCCGCCCGAGCCATCCCGAGGAGGGCGCCGACGCCGGCGCCGACGACCAGCCCGCTGAGGCCGCCCAGCCCGGCGAGGCGCTTCTCGTCGGGCACGGGCAGGTGGGCGACCTCGGCCAGCTTCGCCACCGTGGCCTCCGGGGTGTGCGACGCCGGGCGGCCGCGCACGGCCATGTCGAGGTAGCTGACGGCGTCCAAGGCGGTCGTGCCGGCGGCGCCGGCGCCGGCACCCAGAAGGGCGCCTCGCAACAGGCGGGTCATGCCGGCTCTCTCCCCGGACCCCCTCAGCGGGAAACGGGGGCCAGCAGTGCCGGCACGAGGAAGCGGCGGAGGAAGGCACGCAGCTCGCGCTCGTCGCGTTCGACCGGGCTCGGCATGGTGAGCAGCGAGAGCACGGTTCGCAGCACCCATTCCACGACCTCCTCGATGGGGAGGTCGTCCCGCAGGGCGCCGCGGGCCTGCTCCAGCAACGGGCCGAGCACCGCCAGCGACTGCTCGTAGAGCACCTCCCACGCCCCTGGGATGACCGTGGCCGCGCCGGGCTGCATGAGCAGGGCCAGGCGGGGCTGGGTGGGAACCTCCCGGAGGGCGAACACGATGCCGTCGACGATGGCGTCGTCGACCGTCTTCGCCGTTCCCGACCCCATGCGCACAGCGAAGCGGTGGGCCTCCCGCTCGAGCACCGCCAGCACCAGCTCATCGCGGTCGCGCACGTGGCGATACACGGTGGCCCGGGAGACGTGGGCCTCCCGGGCGATGTCGTCGATCGTCGTGCGGTCCAGACCGAGGCGGTCGAAGCAGGCCTCGGCGGCATCGACCAGCCGCTCCTTGGCGTCTGCCGGCCGGTCGCCGCCCCATCGTCGTCGTTGCACCAGCGAATGATACATGGTACGAAAGCTGTCTCGTGTCTCATACGGGAGGACCGCCATGATCGACACCCTCGACACCGAGATCGATTTCCTGCTCGACGATCTGCCCGACGTGGCCGGCACCTTCCGCGAGCTTCGGGCCCGGAAGCCGGCGATCTGGGGACGGGCGTTCGGCGAGCCGGCCCTCCTCCTGCTCAGTCACGAGCTGGTGCAGGCTGCGTTCGGGGCCGAGGATGTGTTCCCCTCGGCCGACTTCTACGAGCAGGTCGTCACCGACGTGCTGGGCCGCAACCTCCAGTGCATGCGGGGCGACGAACACAAGCGGAACCGGGCGCTGGTGTCCCCCGCATTCCGCCAGCGGCTCATGCCCGGTCTGATCACCCCGCTGCTGGCGCCGGTGGCCCACGAGCTGATCGATCGCATCGAGGACCGGGGCGAGGCCGACCTCGTCGCCGACTTCACCAAGCGCTACCCGTTCATCGTCATCAACCGCCTCCTCGGTCTGCCCGAGCACTCGGAGGAGGAGGTTCGGCGATGGGCGCTGACCATGCTCGACATCCAGCAGGAGCACGACGCCGCCATGAAGGCGTCGCAGGAGTTCATCGCCTTCGTCGACCCCATACTGCAGCAGCGCCGGGTCGACCCCGGCGACGACCTGCTGTCCACGCTGGCCACCACCGAGGTGGAAGGGGAGCGGCTCACCGACGAGGAGATCTTCAACTTCCTGCGCCTGCTGTTCCCGGCGGGCGCCGACACGACCTATCTCGGGCTCGGCAACACCTTGCACTCGTTGCTGACCAATCCCGACGAGCTCGCGCTGGTGCTGTCCGACCCGGGCGAGCACTGCCGGTGGGCGGCCGAGGAGGGCATCCGCCTGAACCCGCCGACGACGTGGATTCCCCGGCGCAACCCGACCGACGTGGTGTGGCACGGCATCGAGGTTCCGGCCGGCGCCAGCATCATGCTCGGCGTCATGGCCGCCAACCGTGACCCGGCGGTGTTCGAGGATCCCGACGAGTTCCGGGTGGCCCGCCGTCCCGGCCAGGTCACCACGTTCGGGTTCGGCACCCACTTCTGCCTCGGCGCCCACCTGGCCCGGGCCGAGCTGCAGACGGCGCTCGAGGTCATCCTCACCCGCCTCCCGAACCTGCGCCTACGGACCACCGAGGGCGTGCGCATCACCGGGACCATCCACCAGCTGCTGCGAGGACCGACGAGCCTGCCGGTGGCGTTCGGCTGATCAGTCGGTCTGGGCGTCGAACCAGCCGTCCTCGACGAGGTTGGTTGCCGTCGAGCGGGCCATGTGCACGGCGTGGACCTCCGAGAGGCGGAACGCCATCCAGCCCGCCGGGGCGGCCGCCATCGGTCGTCCGGTGACCTCCATGAGCCGGCGGCAGTGGTGGTCGACGATCGCCTCGGGGGTGGCCAGCCGAGCGAAGTCGTCCTTCCGGCGCTCGACCAGGTCGATCAGCGCTTGGGCGGTGACGCCCTTCACCAGCCGGCGCCGGGCCGAGCCGAAGCGCGCCGGGCGGGCGAGCTCCGTCGCCAGCTCGCGCCGCAGCAGGGCGGGTGCTGCCAGACGCTGGAACTGGGCGCCCTCCCGCTCGAACACGAGCTCGGCACAGGCGATGCGCATGGCGGCCAACTCGGGGAAGGCGGGCGGCAGATCGGGTGAGCGGGGCTTGAGCCCGATGTGCCCGCCGAGCGCAGCAGCGGCGGTGACGCCGTCGCCGACCAGCAGCTCGGCCAGGCCGGCGGCGGCGGTGTCGGCCCGTGAGCTCCTTGTTTCGACCACGGCCCCAGCTTGGCGCAGGCAGCACCGCCGGACCGAGGATGGTTGCACTATGCGACGTCAGTGACAGCGTTCTGCAACCGGCTTACGCTCCTCCGCATGTTCGACCTGAAGATCACCGGGGGGACGATCGTCGACGGCACGGGCGCAGCCCGCTTCGCCGGCGACGTGGGGATCACCGACGGCGTCATCGTCGCCGTGGAGCCTGATCTCGCGGGCGACGCCGCCGAGGTCATCGACGCCACAGGCCTGGTCGTGGCGCCCGGCTTCGTCGACATCCACACCCACTACGACGGCCAGGCGACCTGGGATCCGGTGCTCGAACCCTCGGCCTCCCACGGCGTGACCACGGTCGTGGCCGGCAACTGCGGCGTCGGCTTCGCCCCCGTGCGCCCCGGCCAGGAGGCGTGGCTGGTCGAGCTGATGGAGGGCGTGGAAGACATTCCCGGTACCGCCCTGCACGAGGGCATCCAGTGGGAGTGGGAGACGTTTCCGCAATATCTCGACGCCCTGGGCCGGCGCAAGTTCGCCATGGACATCGCCGCGTTCCTGCCCCACGCCCCGCTGCGGGTCTACGTCATGGGCGACCGGGGCGCGGCCAACGAGGACGCCACGCCCGAGGACATCGCCGAGATGGCTCGCCACGTCCGCGAGGGCATCGAGGCTGGCGCCGTGGGTTTCTCCACCTCGCGCTCGCTGAACCACAAGTCGCTCGACGGCGAGCTGGTGCCGGGCACGTTCGCCGGCGCCGCCGAGCTGATTGGCCTGGCCCAGGCCGTGGTCGACGCCGGCGGCGGTCTGTTCGAGGTGGTGCCCACCGGCGAGACGGGTGACGACGCCGACCTGATCCTCAGCGAGGTCGAGCTGATGAGCACGGTCTCCAAGGCAACCGGCCTCGAGCTGTCGTTCCTCCTCATCCAATCCCGGGGGGCGCCCGACCTCTGGCGCCAGCAGCTCGACGCGGTGGAGCAGGCCAACGCCAGCGGCGCCCATCTCACCCCCCAGGTCGCCGCCCGGGCCGGCGGGATGCTGCTCGGCATCGCCAGCTACCACGGCTTCATGCGCCGGCCCACGTTCCGGACGCTGGAGGACTCGCTCCCGCTGGACCAACTGCTGGTCGAGCTGCGCAGGCCCGAGGTCAAGGCCGCCATCCTGGCGGAGGCCGACCTGCCGCCCGACCCCAAGCGGCAGTTCGAGGGGCTCACCGAGTCGACGGCGTTCATGTTCGGCAGCATCTTCCCGCTCGGCGACCCGCCCGACTACGAGCCGACCGCCGACCGGTCGATCGCCGGCATCGCCGAGGCGACGGGTCGCGACCCGTGGGAGGTGCTCTACGACCACCTGGCTGCAGGCTCCCTATTGCTCGGCGCCTTCACGAACTACGCCAGCGGCTCGGGCGACCACCTGGCCGAGATGATCGCCCACCCCGACACCGTCATCGGCCTGTCCGACGGCGGCGCCCACGTGAAGATGATCTGCGATGCCTCGATGCCCACGTACCTGCTCACCCACTGGGCGCGAGATCGTCAGCGAGGCGACACCCTCCCGTTGGAGCTGGTGGTGCAGAAGCAGGCGGCTGGCACCGCGGCCGTCGTCGGCCTCACCGACCGAGGCACGATCGAGGTCGGCAAGAAGGCCGACCTCAACGTGATCGACCTCGAGCACCTCACGCTTCACGCGCCCCGCTCGGTCGACGACCTGCCGGCCGGCGGCCGCCGTGTCCTCCAGGACGCCACCGGCTACGTGGCCACCATCGTCAGCGGCGTCGTCACCCGTCGCCACGACAAGGACACCGGCGCCCGCCCCGGGCGCCTCGTGCGGAGCGGTGGGTCGGTCATCCCAGAGTGACCGGCCCACGGAGCCGGCCGAGCACCGATCCGTCGGCGGCCCGGGCCTCGATTACCTCGACCGTCGCGCCCTCGGGCTGGGCGACGCCGGCGACGCCGCCGTAGCCGGCGAACGGGCGCACTACGGGATAGACCCGGGTGGCCTGACCGCGGTATCGAACGGCGAGGGTCGCCACGTCGTCGCGCAGGAGCAATATCCCGAAGTCGCCGCTCGCTTGGAGCGGCTCGAGGGCGGCACCGTCCTTGGGGGTGCCGTCCCTTGGGAGACCGCAGCTCGTTCCACTGCCGGCCCGCTCGCAGAGCATTTCCTTGCCATCCCGGTCGAGGGCGAGGAAGACGTCGGCGAGGTAATGCCGCCCGCCGACCCAGTCATCGAAGATCGGCACGGCCAGCGACACTGTCCGCTGGAACATGGCGTTGTCGTTGGAAGGCACGCGGTCGATCTCGTCGGCAACCTCGGCCGGCGTCCGCTCCTCGAGCTGGCTCACGATGTCGAGGAAGGCGTCGTCGGAGATGCCCTCGGAGGAGGCATAGGCCGTCACGCCGTCGCCGATGACCCATCGGAGGGTGATCTCAGCGCCCTGGCGCCTTCGGCCGTACGTGACCCCCTTGCGGCGGAGGATCTCGGTCCCGGGCTCCTGCCACAGGAGTTGTTCGATCCGGTCGACATCGTTCGTGGCGGTGCTGAGGTGCAGCGAGCCGCCTGGTCCAGCCCAGTCGAAGCTGCGACCGGCGACCGTTTCCCCGTAGCCGCTGACAGCGAGGAGGATCGGGGTGAAGCCATCGGGCAGCCACGAGGCGCCGAGCCCACCGGGCGCTCCGGCGTCGGCGGCGACGCCTTCGGCAAACTGTCGCAGGGTCTCGTCGTCGAGCAGCGACCCGAGCACGGTGAGGTTGCGCGTGCCGAGCCGGAAATTGATGTGTCGGAGGTCGCCGGTGCTGGCGATCTTGGCCGGCGTTCCGTGGACCAGCACCGTTTCATCCGTGGGCTGGACGGTGGGGATCGTGCTGCTCGGGATGTCGAGCACGGCGGCATACGGGTGCAGGGTGTACTCCTCGCTGGCCTGGCCGTAGACCCAGATCGTGGGGTTCCCGGCGGGGGAGCTGCCGCCCCTCTCGGACCACCCGGTGAGGTGCCAGCCATCTGGTAGCCGGGCCGGTAGAAGCTGGCCAGCGGCCTTCGGCGCCGGCACCTGAACCTCAGGCGCGCCGTCCTCGTCGACCACATGCACCGACTTGGCGTCCGGGCGCGTCAGCTCGATGAGACCCACGCTGCCGGCCACGAGGGCGATGGCGGCGACTGTCGCGACCCGTCGTCGCTGACGCGCTCGGCGCCGGCGATCGAGCGCCGCGGAAGAGGTCTCAGGCACGGGCGCCTCCCGCAGGGCGACCCCCGCAGTGGTCAAGCGGTCATCGAGCATCGTCGTCCTCCTCGCGGAGCAGCTCGGCGAGCCGGGCCCGGGCCCGGCGCAAGTGGGTGCGGACGGTCTCGACGCCGCAGCCGAGGATGGCGGCCACGTCGTCGACAGCCCGGTCCTCGCCGTAGACGAGGGCGATGACCTGGGCCTGGCGGGCGGGGAGCGTGCGGACGGCGGCCCACACCTCGTCGGCCGGCTCGGGCAGCTCGACCGGGTGGGTGCGGAGGCGCAGCAAGGCCCGCGCTTCGCGCCCGAGGCGGCGATGGCGGGCCATCGACATGTTGAGGGCGACCCGCCGGACCCACGCCTCGGGCCGGTCGTAGGCGGCGATGTCGTCCCAGCGCCGTTGGGCCACGAGAAAGGCGTCCTGAGTCAGGTCCTCGGCGGTGCCGAGATCACCGGTGAGGGCGGCGAGGACGCGCACGACGCCGCCGTATTCGGCAGCGAAGAACGCGGCGAATGTCGCCACCGCCGGGACCTCCCGCGTCTCCACCTCGTGTTCTTGTCGCAGGGCGTGAAGATTGGTACACGAATCGCCCGCGAGAATGGGTTCGATGGAACTCCTGCTGCTGTCGAACTCGACCAACTACGGCGGCCGGATGTTCTCCCATGCGGGCGAGGCGTTTGTCGAGCTGGCGGCCGGCGACCGGGTGACGTTCGTGCCGTACGCGCTGGCGGATTGGGACGACTACGCCGATCGGGTCACCGGCGCCCTCGGGGCCCTTGGCATCGAGGTCGTCTCGGCCCACCGGTCGGGCGCGCCGGACCGGGCCATCCTCGAGGCCGACGTGCTGATGATGGGCGGCGGGAACACCTTCCGGCTGCTCGACTCGCTCTACGGCCTGGAGGTGCTCGGCGAGCTCGGACGTCGCGTCCGGGAGGGCGAGACCCGCTACGCGGGCGCCTCGGCCGGGACCAACGTGGCCTGTCCGACCATCCGCACCACCAACGACATGCCGATCTGTCGGCCGCCGAGCTTCGACGCCCTGGGGTTGGTGCCGTTCCAGATCAACCTGCACTACGTCGACACCGACCCGAACTCGACCTTCATGGGTGAGAGCCGGGACGAGCGGATCGAGGAGTTCCTCGAGGAGAACCACTGCCCCGTCCTGGCCATGTACGAGGGGTCGTGGTTGCGGGTGACCGGCGGGCGGGCGGTGGTGACCGGCCCGGCCCGCCTGTTCCAACCGTCGGGCTACGAGACGTTTGACGACGGCGTCGACGTCTCCCATCTTCTGCACCTCACGCCGAGCTTCGATGGTGGGAAGCGACCCGAGCGGGGTACGGTCGACGCTTCAGCCGTGCCTTAGCGGGGACCTTCCTTGACATCCGGTCGCATCTGACCGGGTCGCAACTCGTCGCCTCCTCTGAGCCCACCTCGAGGAGCGTCATGTCCCCAGCCCCGCTATCCAGACCGACCGCGGTCGTCTACTGCGAAGCCAACTTCGGCGCCCTCGACGGCAAGACCGCCAACGGGCTGGTCCGCCACTCCGAGACCTACGAGATCCTCTCGGTGATCGACAGCCAGCAGGCTGGCCTCGATGCCGGCACGGTCCTCGACGGCGAGTCCAACGGGATGCCGATCTGCACCGACCTGGCCGACGCCATCGCCCGCGCCGGGCGGGTGCCCGACTGCTTCATCTTCGGGATGGCGCCCTCCAGCGGCATGCTCTCGCCGTCGGAGCGGCTGATCGTCCTCGACGCCATCGCCCGTGGGATGAACGTCGTCAACGGCCTGCACGAGTTCCTGAACGACGACCCGGAGTTCGCGGCGGCCGCGATCGCCCACGACGTGACGATCCTCGACGTGCGCCGCCCGCGGGCGAAGAAGGACCTGCGGATGTTCAGCGGCCGCATCGCGGGGGTCACCTGCCCCCGCATCGCCGTGCTCGGCACCGACGGGGCCATCGGCAAGCGCACCACGGCCACGATCCTCACCCGGGCCCTGAACGACCGGGGGATCAAGGCGGTCCTGGTCAGCACCGGCCAGACCGGCCTCATCCAGGGCGGCCGGTACGGCGTGGCCCTCGACGCCATCCCCTGCCAGTTCTGCTCGGGCGAGATGGAGGCTGCGGTGGTGGCGGCCTTCGAAGGCGAGCACCCGGACGTGATCGTCGTCGAGGGCCAGGGAGCGCTGAGCCATCCCGCCTATCTGACGTCGAGCTTCATCCTGCGAGGCGCCCAGCCGAACGCGGTCATCCTGCAGCACGCGCCGGCACGCCGGATGCTGGGCGACTTCCCCGACGTGCCGATGCCGACGCCGGCCAGCGAGATCAACCTGATCCAGACCTTCGCCGACACGAAGGTCATCGGCCTCACCATCAACCACGAGCACCTGACCGACGCCGAGGTCACGGCTGCGATCACGCTCTACGAGCTCGAGCTCGGCATTCCCGCCACCGACGCGCTGACGCGGTCGCCCGATCGGTTGGTCGACATGGTGCTGCTCGCCTTCCCCGACCTGGAACGGACGGTCGCCACAGGCGCGGCATGAGCGCGCCGAGGTTGGAGATCCGCCTCGATCGCATCCATCACAACGCCAGGACGCTGGTGCAGAGGCTCGCGGCGCGAGGCATCTCTGTCACGGGGATCACCAAGGCGACGCTGGGATCGCCCGAAGTTGCCAGCGAGCTGCTTCGCGCCGGCGTCACCTCGATCGGCGACTCGCGCATCGAGAACATCGAGGCGATGCGCCTGGCCGGCGTGTCGTCGACGATGACCTTGATCCGGTCGCCGATGCTGAGCCAGGCCGACCAAGTCGTGGCCCACGCCGAGGTCAGTCTCAACAGCGAGCTCGACGTCATCGCCCGGCTGTCGACCGCGGCGGCGGAGCAGCAGCGCACTCACGGCGTCGTGCTCATGGTCGAGCTCGGCGATCTGCGGGAGGGCATCTTGCCCGGCGACCTCGACGCCGTCGTCCGCCAGACGCTCCGCTTCCCGGGCATCGCCCTGCGAGGGATCGGCACGAACTTGGCCTGCCAGAGCGGGGTAGCCCCCGACGAACGGAACATGGCCGAGCTCTCGGCGCTGGCGACGTCGTTGGAGTCGACGTTCGGGATCGGTCTGGACGTGGTGTCGGGAGGCAACTCGGCCAACCTCGACTGGGCGTTCGGCGCTCCTGACGTGGGGCGGATCAACGACCTGCGCCTGGGTGAGGCCATCCTGCTCGGTCGGGAGCCCCTGCAACGCCGTCCGATCGACGGCTTGCACACCGACGCCTTCACCCTGGTCGCCGAGGTGATCGAGTCGAAGACCAAGCCGAGCCTCGCCTGGGGCGCCATCCACCAGACCGCATTCGGACGGCAGTCCGCCGGTCCAGATCGGGGCGACACCGCCCGGGTGATCCTGGCCATCGGGCGGCAGGACGTGGACCCCGCTGGGCTCGAGGCGCCGGCGGGGCTGGCCATCCTCGGGGCCAGCAGCGACCACCTCGTCGTCGATGCCGGCCGGTTCCCGCCGGCGGTGGGGTCGGAGGTGGCGTTCCAGCTGAACTACAGCGCGCTCCTGGCCGCCATGACCTCGCCGTTCGTCAGCCGGGTGTTCACGCGAGGCAGTTGCGACGACGAGCGCACGAGCTGATCAGCCAGCGGCGCCCATGAGCTCGATGCGGGTGCCGTCGGGGTCGGTGAGGAACAGCAGAACGATGCCGGCATCGGAGCGGGTCTGCTCGAGGATGGTTCCGCCGTAGAGCACGAGGCGGGCGGCGGCGGCGTCCACCTTCTCCACGTTGAACGACAGGTGGGTGAGCCCAAGGAGGCCCCGGCTCTCCGACGGCGTGCCCTGCGAGGGCCGGCCGGGATAGGCGAGGAGCTCGACCTTCATGGGCCCCGACTGGATCATCTGGGAGATCACCGTGATCGGTCCGTCGATCTCGAGGCTCCGGTCGAGCCCGGGCATCTGTGTGCTGTCGAGGTCGTAGCGTTCGGCCAGCTCGAAGCCCAGTCCCTCGCAGTAGAAGCGGATCGCACGGTCGATGTCGGACACGCAGATCCCGACGTGGGAGGACGCGTAGGTGCTGTCGTCGGCCATGGGGCGTGACCTTACGAGTTGGGTGCTGGCTCCACCTCGACGGTGACCTTCTCGTCGTAGAAGCACAGCTGGCCGCGGATCCGCTCGCCCTCCCGTAGCGGGTCGAGGTAGCTCCATGCCACGTCCTCCACGACCCGGTCGTCGATGCGGGCCGACCAGTGGTTGGCCGCCCCCTTGTAGGGGCAGTGCGTGATGGTGTCGCTTCGCTCCAGCAGGTCCATCCGGATCGCTTCGGGGGCGAGGTAGAAGCGGGGCTGGATGCTGGTCTCGTACAGCGCCACCGCTGTGGTGGTGTCGGCCAGCACGACGTCGTCGAGGAGGACTCGGACCCGGCGGGACGTCGAGAAGCAGTCGACCCGGTGATACGGATCGCGCACGTGGACGAACACTTGCTCGTCCTCCTCGTACCACTCCTCGACGGCGTCCCAAGGCACCACGACGTGGCCGGGCACGGCGCCCGAGCGCCTGGCTTTCACGTGCACGTCGGCGGTCGGGAACGCCCAGTACGGGAGTTGGCGGCTGTGATGCACCAGCTGCACGGCGTCGCTGTCGACCACCGTCTCGCCACCGAGCATGCCCCGCACCCGGCGGGGGAACGGTTCGACGTACGTCACCCTGGCGGGTGGCTCGAAGTCCCAGGTCCCGGCCGGCTTGTGTCCGAACGGACCCCTGCCCATCGTCAAGCTCATGCGCACGGGTCTATCCCGAGTCGATCGTGCCCAACACCACAAATGCCGCCGACCCTGCTATCCAGGAAATGACCGAAACCGGAGGGAGCGCCGCGTGCGAGCAACCCAGGAGACGGCCCCGGTGGTCACGCCGACGGGGTACGGCAGCGTTCGCGCGCTGACCGAGGCGCTGGCCGCGCCCCTGTCGCCCGAGGACCAGACCGTCCAATCCATGCCGGACGTGAGTCCCACCAAATGGCACCGGGCCCATGTGACGTGGTTCTTCGAGACGTTCGTGCTCCAGCCCCACGCACCCGGGTACGGGCCCTTCGACCAGGCCTTTGCCTACCTCTTCAACTCGTACTACGAGGCCGTCGGCCCGCGGCACGAGCGCAGCCAGCGAGGGCTGCTGACCCGGCCTGGCGCGGCCGAGGTCGGCGAGTACCGGGCCCATGTCGACGCCGCCATGGCCGACCTGCTGGCCGGGGGCGTGGCGCCCGAGGTCGCCGACCTGATCGAGCTCGGCCTCCACCACGAGCAGCAGCACCAGGAGCTCTTGCTGATGGATGCCAAGCACGTGCTCTCGGTGAACCCGTTGCGCCCGGCGTACCGCCGGTCGAGTCGGGCTCCGACGGTCACCGTCCCCGACGGCTGGCTCGAACACGACGGCGGCCTCCTCGACGTCGGCGCCGACGGTGGTGGATTCGTCTACGACAACGAGACGCCGCGGCACCGCCAGTGGCTCGAGCCGTTCGCGATCGCCGCGTCGCTCGTGACGTGCGGCGACTGGCTCGAGTTCATGGCCGACGACGGCTACCACCGGCCGGAGCTGTGGCTCTCCGACGGGTGGGCCGCCATCTGCGCCAACGGTTGGGATGCGCCGGCCTACTGGGAGCCGGTCGACGGGTGGATGGTCTTCACTCTCGCCGGACGTCGCCGGGTCGACCCGGCCGAGCCGGTGTGTCACGTGAGCTACTACGAAGCCGACGCCTACGCCCGCTGGGCCGGGGCCCGACTGCCGACCGAGGCCGAGTGGGAGGTGGTGGCCGCCGACCAGGCACAGGCCGGCGCCTTCCTCGACGTCGAGGTGCTCCACCCCCGGGCGTCGGCCGGCTCGTCGCTGTACGGCGACGTGTGGCAGTGGACGGCGAGTCCGTACACGCCCTATCCCGGGTTCACGCCGGCTCCCGGGGCGGTCGGGGAGTACAACGGCAAGTTCATGGTCGACCAACACGTCCTTCGGGGCGGTTCGTGCCTGACCCCGCCCGGCCACGTCCGCCGGACGTACCGCAACTTCTTCCCGGCGCGGGCCCGGTGGGCCATGAGCGGCGTGCGGTTGGCCCGGTGAGCCAACGAAGCCTGACAATCGAGGAGCACTTCACGGCCGAGGACCGGCGGGCGGTGCTCGAGCACGACGCGCGGGTCGGCCTCACCGCCTCCCAGAAGCGCCTGTCGCCGATCTGGTTCTACGACGAGCGGGGCAGCGCCCTGTTCGACGAGATCACCCGACTGCCCGAGTACTACCCGACCCGGGCCGAGCGGGGCCTGTTGGAGTCGGCCGCCACCGAGGTCGTCGAGCTGGCGCGGGCCGACACCCTCGTCGAGCTCGGCTCAGGCACGTCGGAGAAGACCCGGGTCCTGCTCGACGCCCTGGTGGCCCGCGGCTCGTGTCGGTACGTGCCGCTCGACGTCGACCCCGACACGCTGCTGGCCGCCGCCACCGCCCTCACGGAGGAGTACCCCGGCCTCGACGTCCACGCCGTCGCCGGCGACTTCCTCCGCCACCTCGACCTGCTGCCGCAGGAGGGCCGGCGGCTGGTGGCCTTCCTCGGCAGCACCCTCGGCAACCTGATGCCGGCCGAGCGCCACCGGTTCTTCACCGACCTGGACTCCAGCCTGTCGTCGTTCGACCGACTGCTGCTCGGGGTCGACCTGGTCAAGGATCGGGCCCGCCTCGAGGCGGCCTACGACGATGCGGCCGGCGTGACCGCCGAGTTCAACCGCAACGCCCTTCGAGTCGTGAACCGCGAGCTGGACGCCGACTTCGATCCGGCAGCGTTCGACCACGTGGCCCGGTGGGTGCCGGAGCAGCGCTGGATCGAGATGCGCCTACGCGCACGCTCGGTGCAGGTGGTGCGCGTCGCCGGCCTCGACCTGGTCGTCCACTTCGACGAGGGTGAGGAGCTGCTCACCGAGATCAGCGCCAAGTTCAGCCCCGATGGGATCGCGGCCGAGCTGTGGGACGCCGGCTTCGTGGTGGAGCGAACGTGGCAGGCGGGGGACGACGACTTCCTGCTCGTCCTCGCCAAGCCGTACTGCTGAGCGCCACCACGAGCGGGCAACGCGGTGGTTCTCCGCCACCCGGATGTGGGCCAGCTCGATGTTCAGGAGGGGATGCATGCGTGCATCGTGCGCTCACCGTCGCCCGCCCACGAGTGGCAGGAATGCCAGTGTCAGCTTGATTCCTGCCAGGGCCCTTGGCGGAGACGGATAGGCGGTACGGGTCGGCCCCAGAGATCGGGCGCTACCAGGGGCCTCCTCCGCCGAACCCGCGACGGAAAGTCAACGGAACTGTTGA
>JAOBWJ010000132.1 GCA_025463335.1 Acidimicrobiales bacterium | reverse complement strand
GCCTTTCCGAAGCGGACCGTGAGCACGTCACCTTCGAGGCCGGCGGCCGTGACCGTGCGCCGCCGCAGCGAGTCGGGCAGCACGAGGGCGCGGCGGTAGGGGCCGACCCGCACCAGCAGCTCGTCGTCGCGCTGGGCCAGGTCGAGCTCGTCGCGGTCGGCGCCCGGCAGGGGCAGCCGCAGCACCAGCTCGTCGCCCTCGGCCTCGACGCGGAACAGCTCACCGTCGTGGAGCCGGGCCTCGGGGGCCACGGTCCCGTAGAGGCCCTCGGCGAAGCCCCGCAGGCGCTCGACGCCCACCAGCTCCTCGGGCGCCAGCTCGGCCCGCAGCACGGGGACGGGGGCGAAGCCCTCCTCGATGGCCGACAGGTGCTCGGCGTGGGCCTCCTTCCACGCCTTGAACCACGGGTCGACGACCTCGTCGGGCAGGAGCCGGTTGGCCACCACGGCATCGACCCGGTAGCCGAACAACGAGAGGTAGGTGTAGGTGCGGCGAGCCTCGGCGATCACCATGCGCTCGGGGTTGACGACCAGCCGGATGCTCGTGCGCTCGGGGTCGGTGAGCAGCTCCCGCACGCCGTCGAGCTGGTCGTAGAACCGTTGGGTGGCGGCGAACACCTCGTCGCCCGCCACCGGCAGATGCGCCACCCGCGACAGCACCGGGCCCACCACCTTGTTCACCTTCCGTCCCATCGGGAACAAGCGGTGCATGGCCCAGGCGAGCACGTCGGGCAGCGACAGCAGCCGGAGCGTCTCCGCCGTCGGCGCGCAGTCGACCACCACGACGTCCCACTCCCCCGAGTCGGCGTGGTGGCGGATGTCGGCCAGCGCGAAGACCTCGTCGAGGCCGGGCACGACCGACAGCTCCTCGGCCTCCACGGCGCCGACGCCGGCCCAGGCGAGCACCTCGACCAGCCACGCCTGGATCTCGCCCCAGGCCTCTTCCAGCCGGTCCTGGGCGTCGAGCTGCTGGCCCCACAGGTTCGGCACGACCGGCACGGCCAGCGGGCCGAGCGGCACGTCGAGGGCGTCGGCCAACGAGTGGGCCGGATCGGTCGACAGGACGATCGTGCGCAAGCCGGCATCGGCGCAACGGAGGGCCGTGGCGGCCGCCGTCGTCGTCTTACCGACTCCGCCCTTCCCCGTGAAGAGAAGGACCCGTGTCATCGAACGCTGGCATCCTCGCAGCGGTGCCGCAGCTCTTCGAGCGCCGTGGTCATGATCTTGCTCTCCGCCCGACGCTTGATGAACCCGGGCAAGGGCACGGCCAGCTCGGCCTCGAGGTGGTAGGTGACCTCGGTCCCGCCGTTGGGAGCCGGTTCGAACTGGTACTCGCCGTCGAGCTTGCGGACGATGTCACCCTGCTCGAGGATCCACGCCAGGCGATGGGGTGCGTCGCTGTGGTCATAGGCCAGCACGTAACGGGCGCTGTGGCCCATGGCCGCCGCCCGGAACCTGACCCGCAGGGGCCGGCCGGCGTCGTCACGCTCGACGACGGTCGCTTCCTTGATGTCCTGCGCCCACTCGGGGTAGCGCTCGATGTCGAGAGCTGTCTCGTAGACGAGGTCGGGGGTTGCGCCGATCGTGGTGCGCTCGGTCGCCTGCTCGGCCATCCGCGAATCCTGTCACACCCTCGAGGGGAAGGACCCACGCCGGGCTCCCCACAGGCCCGCCAGCCCCAGCCCGAACACCGGCACGAGGATGCCGAACGCCAGCCCGGTGAACGGGCGGGCGATCGCCGTGGCCAGGGCAACCACGACCTGCACACCGAACGCGCCCAGCAGGGCTCGGCGCACGGGCGCCGGTGCCGTGCCCGTGAGCCACCAGATGCCGGCCAGCGAGATCTCGTCAGTACGGCTTCGGGCCGCGGCCGCGAGCAGGGTCACCACGAAGGCCACGCAGCCGGCGGTGAACAGCACCAGGTCGAGCACCACGGCGACCGCGGCCAGGCTGTCGGGAGCCACGGCGGCGGCCACCGCCACCACGACGAACACGGCGGTGCCGGCCAGCGAGACCCGGATGAGGGGATCGTCGGTGGTCATGCCGCCTCCAGCCAGCCGTCGACCAGGCAGGCGGGCGCCACACCGTCGGAACGGACCCGGGTCCGGCCGTCGTCGCCCACGACGATGGTCACGCCGGGGAGCGGCCGACCGCCGAGTGAAACCACACCGGCGTGCCCCGGAAGGACCAGCGCGTCGGGGCCGCGCAGGACGATGTCGCCGG
Source organism: Acidimicrobiales bacterium (assembly GCA_025463335.1). GTDB lineage: Bacteria > Actinomycetota > Acidimicrobiia > Acidimicrobiales > CADCSY01 > RYN-34. The sequence goes on along the minus strand of JAOBWJ010000132.1, from coordinate 5,024 downwards.
GCCCGAGGGCAGCGCCGGTCAGCGGGGCCAGCAGGGCGGCCGCCGGGACGTCGAGGTCGACCTCCACGCGCCGGCCCGGTCCGGCGTCGGTGGCGACGGCGAGGGAGCGGACGGCGGCGACCAGGTTGGCGTGAGTGAACGTGACACCGGCGATCACGGCGATCTGGCCGGGCCCGACCGCCTGCCAGGCCCGCTCGAATGCGTCGGGCTCGGCGGCGTCGAGCGCCCGGCCAGCGGGGCGGAGCTCCGGCGTCATGGCCAGCTCCGCGCCCGACCCGTCCAAGACGGCCACCGCGCCGGCGGCCAGCACGGCCAGCTCGAACGCGAGGTCACCGTCGACGGCGACCCGACGGCCGGCCGCGTCGGCGGCGACCAGGCCGAGCGCGAGCACGCGCACGTCGTCGAGGGTCGGTCCCCAGATGGCGCGGTGCTGCCAGGCGGTGGCGACGAACGCAGCCGGCACGGACTCCCACCCGGTGAGCACCCGCTCAGCCTCCCAGGCCCTGCAGGGCCAGCCACAACCGGTCGGCGAGGACGTCGTAGGAGAACGCCTCGACGGCCCGATGGCGGGCGGCCTCCCCCATCGTCCGCCGACCGTCGGGATCGTCGAGGAGGGCGGCCAGGGCGGCGGCCACCGCCTGGGGGTCGGCGGGGCGGTCGACGACCTGGCCCGTTTCGCCCTCGGCCACCGCGTCGCGGACGCCACCGCTGGCCCCGGCCACCGCCGGCACGCCGGCCGCCGCCGCCTCCAGGAACACGATGCCGAAGCCCTCCTGCTCGAGGCCGGCCCAACGGTTGCGGCACAGCATGGCGAACACGTCACCGCAGGCGTAGGCGTCGGGGAGGTCGGCGAACGGGATGCGTCCGAGGAACCGAACCGGCGCGCCGACCGAGGCCGCCAGCCGCTCGAGCCGCTTGCGGTCGCGGCCGCCGCCGACGATGGCCACCGTGAGCCCCGGCCGGCCGGGGGCCAGCAGGGCGGCGGCCCGGATGAGGACGTCGAACCCCTTGCGGGGCACCAGGCGGCTGATGCCCATGACCAGCGGACCGTCGACCGGCAGGCCGAGTCGGGCCCGAGCCTGGCGGCGGGCGTCGTCGTCGAGCGGGTGGAACAGGTCGGTGTCGACGCCGGGCGGCACGATCGTGGTGGGCAGGCGCTGGCCGGCGGCGCGGTCGGCCTCGGCCGAGGGGTAGGAGCCGGCGGCGATGACATGGGTGGCGCCCCGGAGAACGGGCGCCAGCAGGTGGCGTGTGCCGGGCAGGCGGCCGGGCACGGTGACCTCGGCTCCGTGGAGCACCACGGCGTAGGGCAACTCGAGGCTGGGGCCGAGCCGGCCGACCGGGAGGGCCGGGTCGAGCACGACCAGCTTGGCCCCGACCTCGGCGGCCAGGGCGTCGATGCGACGACGCAGTGAGCGGGTGGGCAGGAGCACCGGTTCCCGGGTGCGCACCACCCGGAAGGGCTGTTCGGCGTCGAAGGCGGCGGCCTCGGCGTGGGGCGTGGTCAGCACCGTGACCTCGTCCGGTGGCAGCCGGCGCCACAGCTCCCACAGGTACGACTGGATGCCGCCGATCTTGGGCGGGAAGTCGTTGGTGACGAGGAGGTGCCGCGTCACGTGCTCTCCGTGGCGTTGAGGGAGGCGCGGCTCGCGAGGCGATGCGTCGACCAGGCGGCGTGCTCGGCCAGCACCTCGTCGTCGCCGCCGGTGTAGCGCCGAAGCGTCTCCACCACGGTCGGGTCCTCGGCATCGCCCACGTTGCCCAGGGCGACGAGGGCGTTGCGCCGCAACCATCGGGCCTCGCGGCGCGGGATGTACCAGCGGCCGTGCCGAGCCAGCAGCTCCTCGTCGGTGGCGGCCAAGAGGTCGACCAACGACACCCACGCCTCCTCGTCGGGACCCTCGGCCGGCGGTTGGCGGCGATCGGCGGTGCGGTTCGGCGGACACACCTCCTGGCAGTCGTCACAGCCGTAGAGGCGACCGCCCAGCGCGACGCGGTACTCGACCGGGAACGTGCCCCGGGCCTGGACCAGCCAGGCCAGGCAGCGCCGGGCGTCGACCACGCCGGGGGCCACGATGGCGCCGGTGGGGCAGGCGTCGATGCAGCGCACGCACGAGCCGCAGCCGTCTGCCACCGGTTCGGGGTTCGTCTCGAGCGGGGCGTCGGTGACCACCGAGCCGAGGACGAACCACGAGCCCTGGCCCGGCAGGAGCAGGTTGGCGTTCTTGCCGTACCAGCCGAGACCAGCCCGATGGGCGGCTTCGCGGTCGACCAGGGCGTTGTCGTCGCACAGCACGCGCGCCTGCCAGCCGGCGGCGTGAAGCGCGGCGGCGACTTCCCCCAGGGCTCGGCGGAGGGCGCCGTAGTGGTCGGACCGGGCATAGCGGGCGACCGCCCCGACGGGTTGGTCGGGGGCCGGCGGATCGGCCCGCCGGTAGTGCCGGGCTCCGACCACCAAGGCCCGGGCGCCGGGCACGGTGCGGGACGGATCGGTCGAGCGAGCGGGGTTGCCGTAGGTGAAGTGCATGCCCCCGTGGAGCCCGGCGGCCCGTCGCTCCTCGAGGTGACGACGGGTGCCGGCGAAGGGCTCGGCCGGCGCCACGCCCATGGCGTCGAGGCCGGCGGCCAGACCGCGGATTCGCAGCTCGTCGACGGTGGGCACGGCAGTCACGCCTGCCATGGTCGCGCCGTCGAACCCCGAAACGGTGACCGGGCCGGTCAGCGACCGCGGAGGGGTTCGGTGCGCCGAGGTCGGCGAGGGCCAGGCCCGTCAGGCGGGGCCGCCCGCGCCACGTCGCCCCGGAACACGGGCGTACGGGGCGGTGGGGCCGACACGAACCGCGAGGTGCGGCGCGAGTCGATGCGGGCGATGCCCGACACCGTGTCGACGTCGGCCGCGCCGGGCAGCGGCGGCTCGAACGTGTCGCCGAGCGGCGTGGCCGCGGCGTCCCGGATGGCGTCGGGCACGGGGGCCGGGCGCGGAGGCGACAGCGGTTCGGGGGTGGCTTCGGGCGGGGTCCAGCGCGCCACGCCGGGATCAGTGGCCCAGTCCTGCTGGCGCACGAGCTCGACCACCGGTTCGCGTGCCGGCGGACGCGGGCCAGATCGCGCTGTCGGGGCCTCGATCAGGGCGGCGGCGGTTTCCTTGGCCGGCTTCTTGGCCGGACGGCTGGTCGCCTTCTTGCGCGGCGAGGCCGGGGTGCGACCGGCCGGTGCCGGGCGGGCCGGCGTGGTGCGGGCCGCCGGCCGACGCTCGGGAGCATGGCCGTTGGTGCCGGCCGGCCGCGTCGACGGCTTCGGGGCCGTCCGGGCGACCGCCGCACTGGCGCGCTTCTTGGCCGGCTTGCTGGGCGGCTTGGGACCGGGGCGGCTGGCTGGCTTGGCCACCGGCTTGCTGGCCGGACGACTCGCCGCCTTGGCCGCCTGAGCGGTGGCCTTCGACGGCTTGGGCACGGCCGACACGGCTGGCGCCGTCGACCGCTTGCGGCCACTGGCCACGTGACCGAGCTGGGAGGCCAGCCGATTGCGGCTGCTCAGCTCCTCGGTGTCCACGTCGTAGAGCCACTCCGCTTCCTGGAGGCGGCCCCGCGACGTGTAGGCGAAGCGCACGACCCAGATGTCCTCGTCGAGTTGGTAGGCCGACCACGAGTCGTCGAGGTCCTCGTCGAGGAGGCGGACGCCGCGGTCGAGCACGTTGCGCCGCACCGAGGCACCCAGCGGAAGCGAGGAGAGCCCGATGCGGGGCTTGTCGTAGACGGCGTCACGCGCCCGCTCGACCACACGGCCGACCTCGGCCAGCACCGGTGCCGCGAAGCGGCGCACCCAGTCGAGGTCGACGCCGGCCTCGGCGGCCACCTCGTCGAGCGTCCACCCGGAGCGGATCCGATCCTGCATCTCCCGCGGGTTGAGGGCGCTCTCGGGACGCACGAGCCGAGGCGAGTTCAGCCGGTGCTCGTCGGGCCCGGCCGGAGCACCGCCGCGGAGCCGCTCGGCCTCGGCGATCTGCTTGAGCAGGCGACCGTCCAGGGGCACCACGAAGTTGCCCGACTTCGCGCCCTTCCGGACACTGAAGATGAGGCCGTCGAAGTCTGCCGTGAACCCGACGAGGTGGAGCTTCTGCATGACTGGCGAGCGACGGTACCACCGGCATCCTCCCTGGCCAGGGACGGTGTTTCAGCCGGTGCGGCGCCGATGCCGCAAGGACGGGACCAACCCCGCCTGTCCCAGGAGCCGCACGGCGCGGACCTCGGCCACGTCGATGACGACGGCCTCGTCGGGCTCGCGCCCGCAGAGGAACGTCACCACGCAGTCGTCGCACGCCGCCGTGCCCTCCAGCGAGCACTCACCACAGTCGATCGTCAGCACCTCGGCCATGGAGACGACCCTACGGAGGGGGTGTGACAGTGAGGCCTGGGTCAGCGGCGCAGCAGGTCGGCGAACGTGCCCGACCCGACGAGGTTGGCGCCGAGGGCGGCGGCACCGTCGCGGACCCGGCGGTCATCGGACACCACCACCACGGGCTGACGGGCCGGGACGGCGGCCACCAAGGCCAGCACGTCGTCGTCGGCCTCCACGCCGGCCGGCGTGTAGCGAACGTGGACCGCGGATCGGCGCGGACCCTGGGCCGGAGCGCTGGCGACATCGCCGGCGCCGTCGAACACCACATGGAGGTCGGCGCCGCACCGGGCGGCCAGGCCGCCCATGGCGTCGAGCAACCACTGCCGCTGCTCGGGCAGGGCCAGCTCGGGGTGGGCGCCCTTGGTGACGTTGTAGCCGTCGATCAGGACGACGACGCCCCTCACCCGGACCAGGTGCTCGGCCGCCTCGACGGTGTCAGCGAACACGGCCGGTGGCAGCGGCACGGGGCGTCGGCCCGGGCCCGGGCCGGGCCCGGGCCGGGCCGAACGCCGCTCGGGCGGCTCGTCGGTGAGCCAGGCCCCCAGTTCGTCGCGCACGTGGTCGAGCGCGGCCAGGGCCCGCCGCACAGGCTCGGGATCGGGCGCCGGCGCCGGCGGCGGCGGCGG
>JAOBWJ010000124.1 GCA_025463335.1 Acidimicrobiales bacterium | reverse complement strand
CCTCGGCATCCTCGGTGGTGCCCTGGGCGGGCTGCTGCACGCCGTGGCCACGGTGACGTTCAACGTCGACCACGTGGTGTCCGGCGTGGCCATCAACATCCTCGGCCTCGCCGTGGCCCGCTACCTGTCCGTCATCGCCTACACCGGCCAAGGCGCCATCCCCGGAGGGGGCGCCACCCAGTCGCCCAAGGTCACCGCCCAGATCCCCCACATCGACCTGCCCTTCCTCGCCGGGGGGTGGGGCACACCCGATGTGTTGGGCCGTGTGGCCACGTGGCGGTGGTTCCTCGTCTCCGACATCGCCGCCCTGCTGCGCGCGCTCACCGGCAACCTGTCGTTGCTCACGGTGCTGACGTTCGCGCTCGTCGGCTTCAGCGTCTGGTTCCTGTGGCACACCGCCCTCGGCCTCCGCCTCCGGTCGGTGGGGGAGCACCCGGCCGCCGCCGAGTCGCTCGGCGTCGACGTCTACCGGATGAAGTACCTGGGCGTCGTCGTCTCCGGTGGGTTCGCCGGTTTGGGTGGGGCGTTCCTCGTGCTGGAGGCGGCAGGCATCTACCGCGAAGGCCAGACGGGTGGCCGCGGCTTCATCGGCCTGGCCGCCGTGATCTTCGGCAACTGGCACCCGGTCGGCGCGGCAGCCGGCGCCCTGCTGTTCGGCTTCGCCGACGCCCTCCAGCTCCGCAACGCCGAGGCCGTGCACGCCCTGCTGCTGTTCGTCGCCATCGCCACCGGCCTCGGGGCCGTCTTCGCCATCTACCGGAAGAAGACGGTCCGAGCGGTGGTGTTGGCCGTGATGGCCGCCGGGTTCGGCCTCTGGTTCGCCACGAGCGACACGGTGCCCACGCAGTTCATCTCGTTCACGCCCCACATCACCACGCTCCTGGTCCTCGCCTTCGCCGCACAGCGGCTCAGACCCCCGGCCGCCGACGGCCTGCCGTACCGCAAGGGGGAGATCGGGTGACGCCCGACTGGGCCGGGTTGCGGGCTGCGGCCGAGGACGTGGCTCGCCGGGCCTACGCGCCCTATTCGAACTACCCGGTTGGCGCCGCGGCCGTCGTCGACGACGGCCGGGTCGTCAGCGGTTGCAACGTGGAGAACGCCTCGTACGGGCTCACGCTGTGCGCCGAGTGCGGGCTGGTGTCCGACCTCCACCGCAGCGGCGGTGGCCGGCTGGTTGCCCTGGTCTGCGTCGGCGGCGAGGACGCCCACCTGGCCATGCCGTGCGGACGCTGCCGGCAGCTCCTGTGGGAGGCCGGCGGTGCGACGCTGGAGGTGCTCACCGACGACGGCCCGGTACCCATGGCCGAGCTGCTGCCCCGGGCCTGGGACAGCGGCGAGCTGCCGGCATGAGCACAAGCATCAACATGATCGACGTCATCCGCACCAAGCGCGATGGCGGCACGCTCTCGGACGCCCAGGTGCGTTGGTTCATCGACGCCTACACCAGCGGTGGTGTGGCCGACGAACAGGCCTCGGCCCTGCTCATGGCCGTGTTCTTCCGGGGCATGGCGCCGGGCGAGTTGGCCACCTGGACGGCCGCCATGATCGCCTCGGGCGAACGGCTCGACCTCTCGAAGGTCGGCCGGCCCACGGTCGACAAGCACTCCACCGGCGGCGTGGGCGACAAGATCTCGCTCCCTCTCGTGCCCCTGGTCGCGGCATGCGGCGCGGCCGTGCCCCAGCTCTCGGGTCGGGGTCTGGGTCACACCGGAGGCACCCTCGACAAGCTCGAGTCCATCGCCGGGTTCCGGGTCGCCCTGGCCAACGACGAGGTGGTCGACCAGCTGCGCACGCTGGGGGCCGTGATCTGCGCCGCCGGCGACGGGCTGGCTCCGGCCGACCGCAAGCTCTACGCCCTGCGCGACGTGACGGCGACGGTCGAGTCGATCCCATTGATCGCCTCGTCGATCATGTCCAAGAAGATCGCCGAGGGCACCGAGTCGCTCGTGCTCGACGTGAAGTTCGGCACCGGCGCGTTCATGGCCGACGAGGTCTCGGCCCGGCAGCTGGCCGAGACCATGGTGGGCATCGGCGCGGCCCATGGCGTACGCACCGTCGCCCTGCTCACTGCCATGGACGTGCCCCTCGGGCGCACGGCCGGCAACGGCATCGAGGTCGCCGAGACGCTCGACGTGCTCCGCGGCGGTGGCCCCTCCGACGTCGTCGAGCTCACCTTGGCCCTGGCGCGGGAGATGGTGGCCCTGGCCGGGCTCGACGCCGACCCGGCGGTGGCCCTGGCCGACGGCTCGGCCCTGGCCACCTGGCGGGCCATGATCGGGGCCCAGGGTGGCGATCCGGATGCGCCGTTGCCCGAAGCAAGCCACGTCCAGGTCGTGCGGGCCCCCTCGTCCGGATACGTGACGCAACTCGACGCCCGCGGCGTGGGTGTGGCCGCGTGGCGTCTGGGCGCCGGCCGGGCCCGCAAGGAAGACCCGGTGAGCCCGTCGGCCGGCGTGGTGTGGCACGCCACCGTCGGGGAGCGGGTGGAGGAGGGCCAACCCTTCCTCGAGCTGCGCACCGACGACCCGTCCCGCGTGCCGGCCGCCCTCGAGGCCCTCGACGGGGCGTGGCGCATCGGGCCCGAGCCGGTCGAGCGCGGCCCTCTCGTCATCGACCGCATCAGCTAATCCCGCCCAGGAGTTCGGGCGCTATCCGGGGTTGCGCCAAGGACAAAGACGCTCCCAAGAGGCGGGGCGCCACGCACGTCGGCGTGGGGTCCTCCACCGTTCTGGGTCCCTGGGCCAGCCGAAGATGGCGCGGTGGGGGACCCAGAACGGATCGGCAGGCGGCACCGACGTGAGCAACGCGGCCCTCGCC
>JAOBWJ010000029.1 GCA_025463335.1 Acidimicrobiales bacterium | reverse complement strand
CCGTCGACCTCGATGGCCTGACCACCGGTGGCCTCGCCGGCCGCCAGGTCGTCGGCCAGCACCTCGCCGGCGATCCACGTCCCGTGGGCAGCCACGGCGGCGGCCACACGCCCGTCGGCCGGGGCGGCAACGACCACGGTGACGCGGTCGGCGATGGCCAGGCCCTGGTCCTTGCGCAGGTCGTTGAGGGCCCGGGACAGCTCCCGCGCCGTGCCCTCCACCCGCAGGTCGTCATCGAGCTCGAGGTCGAGCGCCACGGCCCAGGCCCCTTCCTGGGCCAGGGCGAACTGCCCGTGGCGCTCGGCGCGCACTTCGAGATCCTCGGCCTCCAGCCGCTCGCCGGCGACCTCGACCCAACCCTGCTCGTCGAGGGCCGAGCGAAGGGCGCCGCCGTCGATCGTGGCCAGCGCCGCCTTGACCTCGTTGACCTTGGGGCCGAGGCGGGGACCGAGCGTCCGGAAGTTGGGCACGGCCGTCCACGAGACGATGCCGCCCAGGCCCTCGATGGTCTCGGCCACCTTGACGTTCAGCTCGCTCTCGAGCTCGTCGCGGCTCGCCCTGTCGAGGTCGACCCCGGGGTGAAGGAGCAGAGCCCGCCGGAGGGGCTGGCGGGTCTTGACCTTGCCGTCGGTGCGGGCCGCTCGACCCAGGCCGACCAGCCGACGCACGGCGTCGACCTGCACGGCGAGGGTCTCGTCCCGGGCGCCCGACGGCGTAGGCCAGTCGGCGGCGTGGACCGACAGGCCACCGGTCAACGAGCGCCACAGCTCATCGGCGAGGAACGGCGTGAACGGGGCCAGCAGCTCGGCCGTCACCGTGAGGCAGCGGTGGAGGGTGGCGTAGGCGTTGGCGTCCTTGGCCTTCCAGAACCGCGGCCGCGAGCGGCGGACGTACCAGTTCGAGAGGTCGTCGACGAAGCGGGCGATGCGGGTCGCGCCGCCGAAGGCGTCGAAGTTCTCGAGGGCGGCGGTGACTTCGGTGATGGTGTCGTCGAGCTCGCCCAGCACCCACCGGTCGAGGGCGTGGGTGGGGGCCGGCCGATCGCCGCCGGGCTCCCACCCGTCGAGGTCGGCGTAGGTGGCGAAGAAGGAGTGGACGTTCCAGAGCGTGAGCAGCGTCTGGCGGGTCGACTCTCGGATGCCGTCCTCGTGCACCCGGCGAGGCGACCACGGCTGGCCGGCCGAGAGGAAGTACCAGCGCAGTGAGTCGGCCCCGAACGTGTTGAACACGTGCCACGGGTCGATCACGTTGCCCCGCGACTTCGACATCTTCTGGCCCTCGCCGTCGACGATGTGCCCGAGGCACACCACGTTCTGGTAGGGCGTGGAGCCGAAGGCGAGGGTGTTCACGGCGAGCAACGAGTAGAACCAGCCGCGGGTCTGGTCGATGGCCTCGCAGATGTAGTCGGCGGGGAACGACGGCGGCTGGGCCTGCGGGTCCTGGCCCTCGAACGGGAAGTGCTGCTGGGCCGACGGCATCGAGCCCGAGTCGAACCAGGCGTCGAGCACGGGGGCGAGCCGGTTGGCCGTCGAGCCACACTCGGCACAGGCGAAGGTGATCTCATCGACGTAGGGCCGGTGGAGGTCGAGGTCGGTCAGGTCGCGCCCGGTCAGCGCCGACAGCTCGGCCACCGAGCCGACGCACGTGTCGTGGCCGTCGGTGCAGCGCCACACCGGCAGCGGCGTGCCCCAGTAGCGGTCTCGCGACAGCGCCCAGTCGACGTTGTTCTCGAGCCACTTCCCGAAGCGGCCTTCCTTGATGTGCTCGGGGTACCAGTTGATGCGCTCGTTCTGCTGGAGCAGCTCGTCACGCTTGTCGGACGTGCGGGCGAACCACGACGTCTTGGCCCAGTAGATGAGGGGCGTCGAGCACCGCCAGCAGTGCGGGTAGCTGTGCAGGTAGGGCTCCTCCCGCACGAGCAGGCCCCGCATCTCGAGGTCGGTGACGATCGCCGGGTCGGCCTGCTTGACGCCGAGCCCGGCCCACGGGCCGATGCGCTCGTCGAACGTGCCCTCGGCGGTCACCGGGTTGAGCACCGGGAGGCCGTACTTCCGGCCGGTCTCGGCGTCGTCCTCACCGAAGGCGGGCGCGGTGTGCACGATGCCGGATCCGTCGTCGGCGGTGACGTAGTCGGCGGTGACCACCACCGCCGCCGACTCGTCGAGCGGGAGGAAGTCGTAGGGCCGGCGGTAGTGGCGGCCGGCCAGCTCGGTCCCGGTGTAGCGGGCCACGACGTCGTAGGGCGCGTCCGCGCCGAAGAACCGCTCAGCGGCCGGCTCGGCCATGATCAGGTCGCGGCCGTCGGGCTCGTGGACGCGGACGTAGGTCATGTCCGGACCGACGACGGCAGCCACGTTGGACACCAGGGTCCACGGCGTGGTGGTCCACACCATGAGGTCGGCGTCATCGTCGACCAGCGGGAAGCGCACGTAGACCGACGGGTCGGTGACGTCGCGGTACACGCCGGGCTGGCCCATCTCGTGGGACGACAGGGCGGTGCCGCAGCGGGGGCAGTAGGGCGACACGCGGTGCCCCTCGTACAGCAGGCCCTGATCCCAGAGCCGCTTCACCAGCCACCAGACCGACTCGACGTAGTCGTTGGACAGGGTCCAGTAGGCGTCCTTGGTGTCGATCCACACGCCGGAACGGCTCGTGAGCGACGCCCAGTCCTCGACGTAGCGCATCACCGAGTCGCGGCAGCGCTGGTTGAACTCGGCGATTCCGTATTCCTCGATCTGGTGCTTGGCCGTGAAGCCCAGCTCCTTCTCGACCTCGATCTCGACCGGCAGGCCGTGGCAGTCCCACCCGCCCTTGCGCGGAACCTTGCGGCCCTGCATCGTCTGGAAGCGGGGGTAGAGGTCCTTGAACACGCGGGCCCACACGTGGTGGAGCCCGGGGCGGCCGTTGGCCGTGGGCGGGCCCTCGTAGAAGATCCACGGCTCGGCATCCTCCCGGGCCTTGCGCACCTGCTCGATGACGTCGTCCTCGAGCCAGCGGGCGAGCACGCGCTCCTCGAGCGCGACGAGATCGAACGGTTCGACAGGTCCGAAGGGCACGGACCAATCGTAGGGGGGTGGAACGGCGAGGCCGCTCTGCTACGAACCACGGCAACCTCGGACGCCCGAGGAGGTTCGGGTCGCCCTCGGGAATGCCTTGACTCGGCCGCGCGTTACACGTCGCCGGCCCTGATCCGCTACCGTCCCGCACTCCCCTTCAGGCGAGAGGCAGTTCCAGCTATGCCCACGAAGAAGACCTCCACCACCGTGACCAAGGCGGCGCCAGCCAAGAAGGCGGCCCCGGCCAACGCGGCGGCTGTGCCGGCCAAGAAGGCACCGGCCAAGAGGGCGGCCCCGCTCGACAAGTTCACCGAGGCCCAGCAGAAGGAGCTGCTCGAGGAACGTGAGAACTACACCCGCCAGGCGACGAGCCTGCGGGCAGAAGCCGACCAGCTCGCCCTCGATCGCGACCCGGGCGACGTGCAGTTCGACGAGGAGTCGGGCCAGGGCGACAGCATGAACGTCGAGCGTGAGCGAGACCTGGCCCTGTCGGCCCAGGCGCTGGCTGCCGTCGAGGAGATCGACAAGGCGCTCGAGAAGATCGTGGCCGGAACCTATGGGGTGTGCGAGAAGTGCAACGAGAACATCCCCAAGGAACGGCTGAAGGCGCTTCCGTACGCCGCGCTGTGCGTGAAGTGCAAGAGCGGCGGGCTGTCCCGACGCTGATCGTCGTGGCGGCGGCCGTGGTGGCCGTCGATCAGGTGACCAAGTGGCTGGCCCTGCGCGAGCTGACCGACCGTGACATCCACCTCATCGGGTCGTTGCGCCTGCATCTGGTGTTCAACAACGGCACCGCCTTCGGGCTGGGATCGAAGTTCGCACCGCTGATCGCCCTGGTCGCCGTCAGCATCGTGGTCGTCCTCCTCGGCGTAGGCCGCCAGTTGCGGGGCCGGATTCCGCTCCTGGCAGTGGCAGCCATCGTCGGGGGAGCGGTGGGCAACCTGCTCGACCGGCTGTTCCGTCACGGCAACGGGTTCCTCGGCGGCCCGGTCGTCGACTTCATCGATCTCCAGTGGTGGCCGGTGTTCAACGTGGCCGACATGGCCATCACGTGTGGGGCCGTGGTGCTCGCACTGACGGCCGGCCGAGAGGGCAAGACATGATCGAATTGGTGCCAGCCGCACTCGACGGCGAGCGGGTCGACCGGGTGGTCGCCTTCGTGACCGGCCTGACCCGCGCCGAGGTCGCCGACCTGGTCGCCGACGGTGCGGTCCAGCTGCGCGGCCGGGTGGTCACCAAGCCGTCGGCGCGCGTGGTCGAAGGCGACGAGCTCGAGGTGGACGTGCCCGAGGCCGCACCGGAGCCGGCGGCCCAGCCCGAGGCCGACGTCGACGTTCCGGTGCTCTTCGCCGACGACGACGTGATCGTGGTGGACAAGCCCCAGGCGCTGGTCGTGCATCCCGGAGCCGGCAACGCCCGGGGCACGATGGCGGCCGGCCTCCTGGCGCGGTACCCCGAGCTGGCCGGCGTGGGGGAGCCCGACCGCCCCGGCATCGTCCACCGGCTCGACAAGGGCACGTCGGGGCTACTGGTCGTGGCCCGCACCCCGGCCGCCTACGACTCGCTGGTCGGCCAGCTGTCGTCCCGCACGGTCGAGCGTCGCTACCTCGCCTTGGTGTGGGGCGTGCCCGAACCTGCCACCGGCCTGGTCGACGCGCCGATCGGGCGCTCCAAGCGCGATCCCACCCGCATGGCCGTGTCGTCCTCGGGCCGGGAGGCTCGCACCCGCTACGAGGTGCTCCAGCCGTTCACCCAGCCCATCGAGGCCGCCCTGATCGAGTGCCGGCTGGAGACGGGCCGGACGCACCAGATCCGGGTGCACCTGGCCGCCATCGAGCACCCGATCGTGGGCGACCCCCGTTACCGCGGAAAGCGCGCCTCGTTCGCCACCCCCCGCACCTTCCTCCACGCCCACGCCCTGGCGTTCGACCATCCCGCCACCGGTGAGCGGGTGTCGTTCTCCTCGCCCCTCCCCGAGGACCTGACCGAGGTCCTGGCCCGCCTGACCTAGACGGGTTCGACGGATTCGGGGGCCACCCGGCCGGTGAAGTTGTTGGCCCGGTCGACGCAGTCGGCGAGCGTGTAGCTGTCGAGGTAGATGCGCATGTGGTGGCCGACGTCGGCCCACATGTCGAGCAGGACGCACTGGCCCTCGTGGTCGCAGGCGCCGTTCTCGTGGGGCAGGCCGAAGTCGCCGACGACGATGGGGCCGTCGACGGCGGACACGATCTCGCCCAGCGTGATGTCGGCGGGGGAGCGGGCCAGTACGTAGCCGCCGCCCACGCCGCGCTTCGAGCGCACGAGGCCGGCACCCTTGAGGGCCAGCAGGATCTGCTCCAGGTAGGGCTGCGGCAGCCCCGTGCGCTCGGCGATGTCTCGCACCGAAGTGGGCCCCGAGCGCTCGGCATGCATCGCCAACGAGAGCAGGGCTCGACTGGCGTAATCCCCTCGGGTCGACACCTTCACCCGGACCAGCTTACGGTCGGACTCGCGATGGAGCCTCTCATCCCCGACTACGACGGCGCCTGCCTCAGCAACGTCGTCCCCACCTTGCTCGAGCCGCCGGCCGAACGGCCGGCCTGGCTTCCCTCGCCGGCGTGGGACGCGACCCAGGTCGTGCTGCTCGCCCTCGACGGCCTCGGCTGGGACCAGCTCGACCAACGGCGCCACCTCACGCCATCCCTGGCGTCGATGGAGGGAGGCCCCATCTCGACGGTCGCGCCGAGCACGACGGCGACCGCGCTGAGCTCGCTCACCCTCGGGTGCCCGCCCGGCGAGCACGGCGTCGTCGGCTACCGCATCAACGTGCGCGGCGACGTGCTCAACGTGCTGCGCTGGCAGACGCCGGCGGGCGACGCCCGCAGCGTCATCCCGCCCGATGTCTTCCAGGGTCGCCCGGCCTTCGCCGGCCGGCGCCCGCCCGTCGTGACTCGCGCCGAGTTCGCCGGCACCGGCTTCACCGCCGCCCACCTCGGCGACGTGCGCTTCTACGGCTGGCGGGTCCCGTCCACCCTCGTGACCGAGGTACGCCACCTCCTGCGGGCGGGCGAGCCGTTCGTGTACGCCTACTACGACGGCATCGACAAGGTGGCCCACGAGTACGGGCTGGCCGATCATTACGACGCCGAGCTGATGGCGGCCGACCGGCTGGTGGCCGACCTGCTCGCTGTGCTGCCCGCCGGCGCCACGCTGGTCGTCACGTCCGACCACGGGCAGGTACAGGTGGGTGATGCCATCGTCCCCATCCACGATGACGTCATGGCGCACGTAGAGCTCCTCTCCGGCGAGGGCCGGTTTCGCTGGCTCCACGCCCACCCCGGCGAGGCCGACGCCCTGGCCGACGCGGCCCGCGAGTGCCACGGAGCCCGGGCGTGGGTCCGCACCCGGGACGAGGTGATCGCCGAAGAGTGGTTCGGGCCCAAGGTCAGCGAGGCGGCCGCCGCCCGGTTCGGTGACGTGGTGCTCGCCGCCATCGACCCTGTGGCGTTCGAGGATCCGGCCGACACCGGGCCCTACCGCCTCCAGTCTCGGCACGGCTCGCTGACGGCGGCCGAGATGCGCATACCTTTGCTGGCTCGGCGGGCATGATGCGGCCCATGTCTGACCCGTCGCACGTCGAAGTCGTGCCCGAAGTCGTCCCTCCCGGCCAGGATGACCACAGCGGTGAGTCGGTGCAGCAGCCGGCGAAGGTGATGCGGATCGGCTCGATGATTCGCCAGTTGCTCGAGGAAGTGCGCCAGGCGCCGCTCGACGAGGCGAGCCGCACCCGCCTCAAGGAGATCTACGACACCAGCGTCGCCGAGCTGGCCGACGGCCTGTCGCCCGACCTCCGCGACGAGCTGGCCCGGCTGGCCCTGCCGTTCGAGGAGGAAGCGCCCTCGGAGGCCGAGCTGCGCATCGCCCAGGCCCAGCTGGTGGGTTGGCTGGAGGGGCTGTTCCATGGCATCCAGGCCACGCTGTTCGCTCAGCAGATGCAGGCCCGCCAGCAGCTCGAGCAGATGTCGCAGCGGGGGCTGCCGCCGGCCGCCCCCACGGACCACCCGCCTGGTACCTATCTGTAGGTATCGCTCCGTCGAGCATCGTCGGTTCCCGGGTGGGTACAAGGCGGGCATGTCGGACAATGGTCAAGTGCTGATGCCGAGCGACGTCTCCCAACGGGTCGGCTTCTTCGACCGGTTCGCCGGTTGGGCCTCGTTGATCGCCAGCCGGGCGTACTTCTTCGCCTTCTGCATGTTGCTGATCGTGCTGTGGGCACCGTCGATCGTCCTCATCCGCAAGGTCGACACGTGGCAGCTGATCATCAACACCGCGACCACGATCATCACGTTCCTCCTGGTCGCCCTCCTGCAGAACAGCCAGACCCGGAGCGACCAGGCGGTGCAGCACAAGCTCAACGCCCTGGCCGACGGTCTGGCCGACCTCATGGACTACCTCACCGACGACGGCGACAAGGCGGACCTCCGCACTGACCTCGTCGAGCTCCGGCAGGCCGTCGGGCTCGAGCAGAGGGAGAGCACGACCGACAACGGGAGCACCGGCAGTCGCTCCTCTGCATCGTGATGTGGACGCACGCCTTCGGCTGAGCCCGGCCGGCTGGTACCGTCGACCTCGAATCACAGCCGTGTAACTTGTCCACAGCACCCTGTGGACAGCGTCGTTCGAGGGGCGTCGTGGGCAGTTCCTTCACCCACCTCCATCAACACACCGAATTCTCGATGCTCGACGGCGCGGCGCGGGTCGCCGACGTCGTGGCCGCCGCGGCCAGCGACGGTCAGCCGGCCCTGGGGATCACCGACCACGGCAACATGTACGGCGTCCTCGACTTCTACGCCGAGTGCCGCAAGCAGGGCGTCAACCCGGTCATCGGCATCGAGGCCTACATGGCCCACGACAGCCGGTTCGAGAAGCCCTCGCGGCGTGGCCGGGTCGACGATTCGGGCGGCGAGGTCGACGGCGGGAAGAAGCTCTACTACCACCTCTGCCTCCTCGCCGAGAGCAACGAGGGCTACAAGAACCTGATCAAGCTCTCGAGCCTGGCGTTCCTCGAGGGGTACCACTACAAGCCCCGGCTCGACTGGGACCTCCTCGAGCGCCACGCCAAGGGCGTCATCGCCACCACCGGTTGCCTCGGCGGCCACGTGCTCCAGTCGCTGCTGCGCGACGACAAGAAGGGCGCGCTGGAGAAGGCGGCCCGCCTCCAGGACATCTTCGGGCGCGACAACCTGTTCGTCGAGATCCAGGACCACGGGATCCCAGAGCAGAAGCGCACCAACCCGCAGCTGCTGGAGATCGCCCGGGCCATCCAGGCACCGCTGCTGGCCACCAACGACAGCCACTACGTGCACCGGGAGGACGCCGTCTCGCACGACGCCCTCCTGTGCGTGCAGACGAACTCCACCATCGACGACCCCAACCGGTTCAAGTTCTCGGGCGACGAGCACTACCTGAAGACGGCGCAGGAGATGCGCTACCTCTTCTCCGAG
>JAOBWJ010000424.1 GCA_025463335.1 Acidimicrobiales bacterium | reverse complement strand
GACGCGCCCGTGACGATGACCACCCGGCCAGCCAGGTCGTGCTCCATGCACGGACGCTACGCGACGACTTCCCGTGGGCGAAGGGTCCGGTGATGGCGAAGGTGACGCCCTCGTCCTGGATGTTGGCGTTAAGAGTCCGCTGCTAGGAGGCCGAGCGGCTCGTGCGAGCCACCCCGCAAGAACGGGCGCACTGCGGGGGTTCCTCCGCCGAACCCGCGACGGAAAGTCAACGCAACTGTTGACCATTCGTCGCGGGTTCGCCCCAGGGGGGGGCTCAGCCCAGCGGCACGACGGTGAGGGACGCGAAGCCGTTGGCGAAGGCGTCGACGTCGTCGACCATGTCGGCTTCCGCCTTGGTCGACGTGCAGTTCACGTCGACGGCATTGCGTCCCTTGAAGTCGGTGGCCAGCACGATGCCCTTCATCAGGCCGCGGACGGCACCTGCAGCGCAGGTGGGCACGTTCAGGCTCTCGACCTGCACCGGCGCCGTCTTGGCCAGGATGGCGGCTCGGTGCTCGCGCACCCAGTCGACGACCAGCTTGGCCGTCGCCGGGTAGTCGGCCCCGTCGCCCAGACCGGTGCTGGCAGCCAGCGCGGGGATGCCACGGCGGACGGCGGTCAGGGCGGCGCCCACCGTTCCGGAGATCTTGGTGAGCGGGCCGATGTTCTGGCCGATGTTGGTGCCGGAGACGACGAGGTCGGGCTTCACCCCGAGCTCGTCGAGGGCCACGTTGACGCTGTCGGCCGGGTGACCCTCGACGGCGATGGCATCGTGGCCGCTCGGCGTCTTCACGTCGCGGTGCACGAGCGTGCCCTCTGTCGTCTTGTCGCCGGTCCCGCTCTGGTTGGTGGCCGGCGCGACCACGGTGACGTGGATGTCGGGCTGGGCGGCCAGCGCCTCGACCACGGCGTCTATGCCGGCCGCGTCGAAGCCGTCGTCGTTGGTGACCAGCACCTCGAGCGTGCGGGCGGCCGTGGTGGTCGACGGCGACGCCTCGGTCGTGGAGGTCGTCGTCGTGATCGCCGCGCCCGAGGTGGCGTCGCTCCCCGAGCAGGCCACGCCGACGAGGACGAGCACGGCGACGAGCAGGGCGGCGAGGCGGTTCCGGGGCGTCATGACCCCGCACCGTAGGAGCAGCGGCGGGCATGATGAGCGACCCATGAAGTTCTCACTGTCGCTGCCACTCCTTCGTGATCTCTCGTCCCCCGATCCGTTCCGGGAGACGTTCGAACTGGCCCGCATCGCCGAAGAGGTCGGGTTCGACACGGCGACCATCGGCCACCACCACTTCCTGCCGGGCAACATGGCCGATCCGCTGACGTTCCTCACGGCCGTGGCCGCTCGGACCGAGACGTTGCGCGTCGGTACCGGCATCTTCCAGCTGCCGATCCACAACCCGGTGCGGGTGGCCGAGCAGGTGGCCACCATCGACCAGATCTCGGGCGGCCGCATCTCCCTCGGCGTGGGGCTGGGCTGGTGGCCGCTCGAGTACGAGGTCCACGGCTCGACGTTCGGTGAGCGGGGCGCCCGCATGGAAGAAGCGCTCGAGATCCTCCGGCTGGTGTGGCAGGGCGAGGAGACGGCCTACGAGGGCCGCTTCTGGTCGTTCCCCGAGCTGACCGTGCACCCGCGGCCCGTGCAGCAGCCCAACCCACCGCTGTGGGTCGCCGGCGTGGCCGACGTGGCCATCGACCGGGCCGCCCGCCTGGGCGACGCCTGGCTGTGTGGCCCGGTGCAGTCGATCAGCAAGGCGGAGTCGATGGTCGGGACCTACCGGGCCGCTTGCGACCGCCACGCCACCACCCCCGAGTGGATCCTCCGCCGCTACGCCTGGATCGCGCCGACCCGCGCCGGCGTCGAGGACGGCGTGCTGCCGGCCTACGTCGACGGGCTCATGGAGCACTGGCGGGAGTCGGTCGAGGACGAGGAGGAGAAGGCCCTCTTCGCCCGCATCGACGCCGGGGAGGACGTGTCGGCGGCCGAGATCGCCGACGAGCGCCTGCTGTGGGGCTCGCCCGACGACGTCATCGCCCAGATCGAACGCTACCGGGCTCGCACCGGGGCCGAGCACGTTCACGCCGCCTTCGGGGCCGGCCTGCCCGGCAGCGGGCAGGCGTCGATGGGTGACTTCGAGACCCAGGCGGCCATGATCCGCCTCTACGGCCACGAGGTCATCACCGCGTTCGCGTGAGTAGCGGGACCGGCGCGAACAACCACGAGGGCACGGCCTCACCCACGGCGGGCACCACCGCCACCGGGCACGGCGAAGCGTCGGTCAGCAGGCGCGCCATCGGTCGGCGGTACCACCGGCGACGGCGGCCCCGACCGACGACCAGCAGGGCGGCGTGCTCCCGGGCGGCGACCTGGCGGAGGGCGGCCGGCGCCGGGCCGGCCACCACCTCGACGCGGTAGGGCACCCCCCGGACCCGCAGGGCCCGGCACCACTCGCGGTCGACGAGGTCATGCAGCCAGGGTCCGTCATCGATCGGCCAGGCGTCGAAGCCAAGCTCGGGCGCCGCCACCGGCGGCGGGTAGGCGTGGACGGCCACCACCTCGCCACCGCGGGCGGCGGCATCGTCGGCCGCCCACACCAACGTCGGCAGGGACCGACGGTCACGGACACCGACGACGACCACGGGGCGCATGCCCGGACGGTAGAGAGCCAGTCCGTCGCGCGGGCAACGCCCAGGTGAACGTTGGCCGGACAGCTCAGCTCGGCTGGATGACGACCTGGGCGGCCAGGGGCTGGAAACCGGCCGCGAGGAAGGCCCGGAACAACGCGGCGTTGCCGGGCGCCACCGCCGCGAACAACGGGTCGATCACTTCGGCGACAGGCGAGCGGTCCGTGGCCACCACGGCGTGGCCGTTGAACACGACGACCGCGGTGTTGCGGCCGCACGCCGGCACGCCTTCGACCCGACCGTCGACCGGGGTGTCTCCCTGGAGCGGTGGGGCGGGCGTTTGGAACCGACCAACGGTCGTTGATCCGGCAACTTCAGCCCTGACTGTGGCGGTAGGCGAGCCAGCCGCCGAACGCGGTGATGTCGGGAGCGTCGGAGGCGGCGAACGACTCGCACAGGAAGCCTGCGGCCGAGCTGCCGTCGGCCAGGGCCACGGTGCCGATGGCCAGGGGTGAGGGGATGGCGGCCACGAACGACCCGAACCCGTCGGTCGGCAGCCGCCACACCTCGGTCTCGATGGCGGCGCCCCCCGGTCCCGTCCGGACCAGGCCCGGCTTGGGCGGGTCGGTCGGCAACGCCACCAGCCGGTAGTCCGGCGCGGTGGGGACGGCCCGGACGAGGTGGCCACCCCGGTCGGAGAGCTGCCAGTTGAGGGGCTGGCCGGTGAGGTGGGCGCCCACCACCAC